>NZ_JBBMQI010000018.1:0-83693 GCF_038899935.1 Pacificibacter sp. AS14 | reverse complement strand
TTGCAACTGGTACGAAATCAATCGGCTCCACTATCTCTTCCGATCTCGCAGCCCGCACTGTCGTAACTTACTAAGTCGTCTGGATCGACGCTTAGGGCATCGATCTGACACGCAAGATCTTAGAACCGCGCCCTTTCGGCGCGGTTTTTATACATTTAGGCCCCCCACCTGTTGCCCCTCATCTGGCGACAGTGAGATGTCAAACGATTGGCCCAGAGATGGCAACAAAGATGCCCTATTGGGATTTTGTTATACAAAAACAGTGGAATCCCAGCTGTTGACGTGCGAAAACCACGAATTCGCCACATTCAACAGTCATTTTCGAACGAAGAGCAGAAGGCCTAGATAAAAGGTCAGAGGCAAGAGGATGTGAATATGCGTATTATCTTTGGATTTGTTTTGGTGGTTGGGATGGCTCTCGCGGGCTTTGCCGTTCACATGACGAAAGGCTACCTTTCAACCTATCAAGCGGATTTGGATCGCGAAAAAGCATTGCGCCAAAATATCGTGAAAACGGAAGAAATTTACATCGTGACTGCGAAAGTTGCTTACGGTGATCCCATTTTAGCCGAAGCGGTCACGCTGGCGAAATGGCCGGTGGAATTCATGCCCGAAGGCGTGTTTCGCACCGAAGAAGAATTGTTCCCGCAAGGGGCTGATGTCCCTCGGATTGCGTTACGCGCGATTGAACCGATGGAACCGCTTTTGGGCATCAAAGTGACAGAGCCCGGCGCCGATGCCGGTGTGGCCTCGCGTCTGAGCAAAGGCATGCGCGCCTTCGCCATCCGTGTGGACGTGTCCACGGGTGTGTCCGGGTTCTTGCGTCCAGGTGATAAAGTTGACGTCTATTGGACAGGTAGCTTACCGGGACAGCAAGAAGGTGAAGTCACCAAATTAATCGAATCCTCTGTGCCGCTTGTGGCGATTGACCAAATGGCCGATGGCGAGCGGTCTTCGCCCACCATCGCGCGCACTGTGACCGTCGAAATCACGCCGCAACAGGTTGCCGCTTTGGCGCAAGCTCAGTCTTCCGGTCGATTGTCCTTGTCCCTTGTTGGACGCGGTGACGAAACCGTTATCGGTGGTGTTGAGATCGATCAGCAGACACTTTTGGGCATAGAAGCCGCGGCGCAAATTGCCGCCGCCCCCGAGGTACGCATTTGCACAGTGCGCACCCGTAAAGGGGCCGAACTCATCGAAATGCCGATCCCTTGTAGCAAATAAAACACGGAAGAACGCGGCATTCGCCCCGTTCCAACGGCATATCGAAACGTTTTGAACAGGCGGCATCCAATGAAAGGTGTCGCCTTTTTCAATGACTTGCCTGATATGCAGAGCATTTGACGCACAGCGGCCTGTGACTTGTCCACATCACCAAAACCAGCCAAGCGATTGATTCTTGCAAATAAACTGGTTTTGAGCCATGGTAAACGCAATCGGGTCGTTAGAACCCAAATCTAGAGGCGTGATCATTTCAGAGGCAGGTCACATGAAAATGATGAATATACTTAAGGCAGCCCTATTGGGGTGCGCCGCAGCAACCATGGTGCCACAGGCGGCATTTGCAGATAAACTTCGGGTTATGACCGGTTCGCCTTCTGGGGCGCTAAACGTTCCGATGAACCGCGCGGTGGTCGTCGAAAGTGACGAACCCTTTGCGGAAATTTCGGTGGCCAACGCCGAGATTGCGGATATTTCGACACTGTCTGACAGATCAATCTATGTGCTTGGGCGCACGCCTGGCGTGACGACGATGACCCTTTTGGCCCCTGATGGATCTTTGATCACCAACGTTCAAATTCAGGTCACACCCGACATTTCAGAATTCAAAGAACGTCTGCGCCAGATCATGCCGGACGAGGCCATCGAAGTGCGCACTGCCAACGATGGTATCGTTTTGTCGGGGGTAGTGAAATCTGTCACCTCGATGGAACGCGCGGTTGAGCTGGCCAATCGCTACGCCCCAGATCGTGTGTCCAACCTGCTGAACATCGGCGGCACGCAACAGGTGATGTTGAAAGTGCGCTTTGCTGAAATGTCGCGCTCTGTTTCGAAAAACTTCTCTGGCTCTTTGGCGCTCAGCAGTGGCAGCCTGAGCGGCGAAACGGGAACCTTTCTACAGGGTGACAACTCTCTCAGCAGTGACACACTGGAGGTCGATGACGACTCTGTTGGCGCTTTGCTGCTCGGCGCATCTGTTGGCGGCATGGAAATCGGTATTTTGCTCGAAGCGATGGAAAGCAAAGGCATGGTGCGCACCCTGTCTGAACCAAACCTCACCGCCCTGTCCGGTCAACAAGCCAATTTTTTGGCTGGCGGCGAATACCCTATCCCTGTATCGACTGACGATGGCGTCACCATTGAATACAAACCCTTCGGCGTTGAACTTGAATTCATTCCGCGCGTCGTAAATGGCGATCAAATCAACCTTGAAATGAAAGCCGCTGTTTCAAGCGTGGATACCTCAGTGGATTATTCCATCGACGGCTTTTCGTTGAACGCCTTTAAACGCCGCGAAACATCAACAACTGTTGAAATGCGTGATGGGGAAAGTTTTGCCATTGCAGGACTTTTGGAAGATGACTTCGAAGATATTGCTGGCCAAGTGCCGTTTCTTGGCGACTTGCCGGTTCTGGGCGCGCTGTTTCGCTCATCAGATTATTCGCGTGACCAAACTGAACTCGTGATCATCGTGACACCGCATTTGGTGACCCCAACCAGCGGCATGGCTTTGGCATTGCCAACAGATCGCGTCAAAATCCCAACAGAATCAGAACTCTTTCTCTTCGGCAAAACCTTTAGTGACCCAGATCGTCCTACATCTGGTGCCGCCTCTGAAGTGGCCAAGCAAGACTTTTCCGGTTCTTACGGTTACGTGATGGAGTAAGATGATGAGCACAACATTAAAGCTAACATTGGCTGCAACCAGTTTTATCGCACTCACAGCCTGTTCCGACGCGCCTGTTTTTTCTTCATGGACCCAAGAAATGGGTGGTTTTGTGGATGATGGCACCTTTGGCAATGCGACCATGAACAACACTTTGGTTCAAACGGGCCAATTGAATTACGCGATTAATCTAAACGAACGCTTTGCTGCCGAAGTCGAAACCACCGTGAATTTTGAATTTAATTCTGCAATCTTGGATGGCCCCGCCCGCGCGATCATCCAAAAGCAAGCACGCTACATCGCTCAATTCCCCGAAGTGCGTTACCGCGTCTTTGGCCATACAGATTTGGTCGGCTCTGACGCCTACAACAAATCCCTTGGCATGCGCCGTGCACGGGCTGTTGTGGCTGAACTGGTGCGCAATGGGATTGATCGTTCTCGTCTTGAAGCGGTTATTTCCGAAGGCGAAACACGTCCTTTGGTGGCCACGACCACACCTGAGCGCCGCAATCGCCGCACTGTGACCGAAGTTTCTGGCTTTGTGCAAAACAATCCGATGGTTATTAACAGCAGTTACGCCGAAATCGTTCAACGCGAATACATCGAAAGTGCAGCAGCCGCCTCTGATTTGATTGAGTTTGGCGCGTCTGAGCTCGAAGAATAGCATTAGGTCAAAATAGCGGATTATTATGCTATTTTGGCCCTATTGTTGCCCACATTGCCCGTCACCTTAGACCCAATAGGAGCAGTTCGTCCGACACTGAGTCGGGTGACATGCGCTAGGGACCAAGGGGCGGGCTTTGTTATGAAAGCGATCCCCTTTGGCTTTGGCGCTCCAAGGTGAAAAGGACGCGGCAATGACGAGTGAAACTGCATTGCATACTGAACAAGACCAATTGGTAGCGTGTACAATCTCACGCGATGTTCAGAATTTCGATCTGTTGATCGAAGACATGGAGAACGAACTGGGAGAATCCTGGGGCGATCTTAGCTTTGAGGATGCGCGCCAGTTTTTCAGGCAGCCTGAATCTGGCGCTCTAAAGTTTGTGGCAGTGGCCATTGATCAACAAGATGAAAGCATGCTTGCGGTCATTGCGGATCTGATCAAGTCGGCCAAGGTGCAGAATGTTAAGGTCATTTTGATTGCAGACGAGGTCAGCCCCATGGCGCTGCACCAATTGCTGCAACTTGGGGCCGAAGACTTTATCCCCTACCCTTTGCCTGAGAACGCATTGGCCGAGGCCATCGCACGCCTTGACGCGCCCAAAAAGGCTCTCGCTACAGACTTTTTTGATATCAGTGCAAATAAAACACGCGCTGCCAATGGAGTTGTCTTGCCCGTGCAAGCCGTGTCAGGGGGCGCAGGCGCGACAACTTTGGCGGTGAACTTGGCGTGGGAACTTGCTCATGTTGAGAAAACCGAGCCACAACCGCGCGTGTTGTTGATGGATTTGAACCTGCAATTCGGGTCAGTTTCGACCTATCTTGATTTGCCGCGCCGTGAGGCTGTCTATGAGCTATTGTCATCGACAGAGCATATGGATGACGAAGCGTTTAAATCAGCCCTGACCAACTTTAACGATCGAATTTCGGTGCTCACTGCACCAGCTGATTTGCTGCCGCTCGACTTCATTGAAACCGAGGACCTAGAGCGCATCATGGAAATGGCGCGTCACCATTTTGATTACGTGGTTCTCGATATGCCTTCGACGTTTGTGACTTGGTCCGAAGTGATTTTGAATCAAGCCGACATCATCTTTGCGCCCTTCGAGCTGGATATGCGGTCTGCCCAGAATATTTTGCGTCTCAGATCAGCATTGCGGGCGGAAGATTTGCCGTTTGAAAAGTACCGATTTTTGCTGAACCGCGCTCCCAAGGGCATGGATTTGTCAGCCAAATCAAGAATTAAGCGCATGTCCGAGAGTTTGGAAATCGCGATCGAGGTGCAACTGCCAGATGGTGGCAAGGCCGTACTGCAATCGAATGACCAGGGGCTTCCCTTGGGGATTGACGCAAGTAAAAATCCGTTGCGCAAAGAAATTCAAAAACTCGCCGCATCCATACATGCACGCCAAAGCGAAGAGATGAACGCAGCAGCACAATAAGACCTCGTAAGGGGCTTCAGGTTCAGGTTTAGGGGAAAACAGATGTTTTCGAGATACAAAAAAACAGACACAAAACAAGCGCGCGCCGTCACAGGTGCGCCGGTGAAAGATACACCTGCCCCCCAATCCTCTCAAGCTGCGGACTCGGCACCCAAGCCGAAAGCGACCGTGCACCGCCGTGACATCAAGCGCACCGAAATGATCGTGCTTGAAGAGAAAGATCGCAAACGCAAGGAACGCATTTCCGACATCAAAGTATCGATGCACCAACGCCTGCTTGAAGACTTGAACTTGGCCGCCTTAGAAAGCGCCCCAGAAAAAGAACTTAAGCAAGAGATTGCTGCCATCACCACAGAATTCCTGAATGAAGAAGGCATGGTTCTGAACCGCGATGAGCGGATGATTTTGAACCAAGATTTGTACGATGAAGTCAAAGGCTTGGGCCCGCTAGAAACCCTGCTCAAAGACGACACCGTGAACGATATTTTGGTGAACGGTCCGAACCAGATTTTCGTGGAACGCGATGGTAAACTGATGCTGTCGGATGTGACGTTTAAGAACGAAAAGCATCTGTTGCGCATCATCGATAAAATCGTGTCTGCCGTTGGGCGTCGTGTCGATGAATCCAACCCTTACGTCGATGCGCGTCTCGCAGACGGGTCACGTTTCAACGCCATGGTGCCACCTGTCGCGGTGGACGGATCCTTGGTGTCTATTCGTAAGTTTAAAAAAGAAAAACTGGCGATTGACGATCTGGTTAAATTTGGCGCCTTCACCGAAGAAATGGCCGCCTATTTGCAAGCCGCTGTGTCTACACGTCTCAACGTGATTGTGTCGGGCGGTACGGGCTCTGGCAAAACGACCACGCTCAATGCGCTGTCTTCTTTCATTGCCGATGACGAACGTATTTTGACCATCGAGGACACGGCCGAGCTTCAACTGCAACAAACCCACGTGGGTCGGATGGAAAGTCGTCCAGCCAACGTCGAGGGCAAAGGTGCTGTGACCCAGCGCGATTGTTTGAAAAACGCACTGCGGATGCGCCCTGACCGCATCATTGTTGGGGAAACCCGCGGCGAAGAGGTGATCGACATGCTACAAGCCATGAACACCGGTCACGATGGGTCGATGACCACAATTCACGCCAACTCGGCGCGCGATGGTGTGTCTCGTCTGGAAAACATGGTCGCCATGGCCGGGATCGAGATGCCCCTCAAAGCTGTGCGCAGTCAGATTTCAAGCGCGGTGAACCTGATCGTGCAGGCCTCGCGGTTGCAAGACGGGTCGCGTCGCATGGTCTCGATCACTGAGATCACCGGTATGGAAGGCGACGTCATTTCGATGCAAGAAGTCTTCCGTTACCAACGCACGGGGCTAACGCCTGACAATAAAATCATCGGTCACTTCACAGCGACCGGCGTGCGCAGCCATTTTTCCGAGCGGTTCAAAATGTGGGGCTATGATTTGCCAGCTTCACTGTTCGAACCTACGAAACCGCATTAAGGACACGGACCCGTCATGACCATTTCAGCTGATCTCATCATCTACGTCATCGTCTTTATTGCCGTGCTTTTGCTGGTCGAAGGCATTTATCTTACGGTGTTCGGTAAATCCATCTCGCTCAACAGCAAGGTAAACCGTCGCTTTGAAATGTTGGAAAAGGGGGGCAACCGCGAAGAGGTGCTCAACCAGCTGCGCAAAGAAATGGGTCAGCACCTTAAATCACGTCAAGTGCCGCTGTATTCCATTCTCGCCGAAAAAGCGCAAAAAGCGAATATCGCCTTTTCTCCGGTACAACTTATTGGAATCATGGGGCTTTTGGCGATGATTGCCTTTATCGGCCTGACCGTTGGCACAGGGACATCCGCGCCACTGCGTGCTGGCATCTCTTTCGCTATCGGCATCGCAGCTGTCTTTGTTTGGATCAGCAACAAAGCCAAAAAGCGGATGTCGATGATCGAAGAACAACTGCCAGAGGCCGTCGAATTGATGGTGCGTTCTTTGCGGGTGGGTCACCCGTTTTCCAGCGCTTTGACCATTGTGTCCAAAGAGGTGCCTGACCCGCTTGGCACTGAGATGGGCGTTATCGCCGATGAATCCGCTTATGGGCGAGACGTGGGTGAAGCGTTGAAAGACATGGCCGAACGCTTAGACATGCAAGACATGCGGTTTTTGGCCGTGGCCGTGGCGATCCAACAGCAATCTGGTGGTAACTTGGCCGAAGTTTTGGATGGTTTGTCCAAGGTTATTCGCTCGCGGTTCAAACTGTTTCGCCGCGTGAAAGCAATCACGGCTGAGGCAAAATGGTCTGGCATGTTTTTGTCGTTGTTCCCTCTTGGGTGTTTGTTGCTCATCACCGTGACCAAACCAAACTACTACGACACCGTGAAAGATACCTCTGCGTTTATTCCGGCTTGTCTTGTGGTCGCTGGCTTTCTGGTCGCCAATATTTTCATCATGCGCTCCCTCGTCGATATCAAAGTCTAGGCGAGAAAAGGACACATCATGTTAGAATTTTTCACAGCTATTTTTGGCGAACAACTTGGCCCTTTTGGACCAGTGATCATCATAGGCGTGCTGGGCACCGTTTTGGTGTTGTTTGCTGCCCCCGCCCTGTTGAAAAAACGCAACGACCCGTTGGATCGGTTGCGAGCGCAAGTGCGCGGTGACGCGAAAGCCACCCAAACCAAAAATGGCAAATCAGCTAAGCTGCGTCAGGCCCAAAAGAAAGACAAGCTTGAGAAATACGCAGATTTCCTAGAGCCACAGGACGAAGAAGAATATTCTGCCGTTCAATTGAAACTGATCCAAGCGGGGTATCGCGGCAAAAACGCGGTGCGTATGTACAACTTTACGCAATTTGTGTTGGGTCTTGGGCTTTTGGCCGTCGGCGTGATGTTGGCCTTGGTCAAAAGCGGCAACGCCGAAGTGACAACACAGTCCATGATCTTGACCGTTTTGGTACCCGCAGGCATCGGCTATATGGCCCCAAAATACTGGGTCACGCGCCGCGTGGCAGCCCGCAAAGAAGAGATCACCAACGGCTTTCCTGACGCGCTCGATTTGATGCTGGTCTGTGTGGAAGCGGGACAATCGCTTGACCAATCCATCATCCGTGTGGCGCGCGAAATACGCGCAGGCTTTCCCGCATTGGCCGATGAATTTGAAATCGTCAGCTACGAGATCAAAGCCGGTAAGGACAAGATCAGCGTCTTGCGCGATATGTCAGAGCGTGCGGGCGTGGCCGATGTGGCGTCTTTCGTGACCGTGCTTATTCAATCGCAGTCTTTTGGTACCTCTATCGCCGACGCGTTGCGGATTTATGCCTCTGAGATGCGCGACAAACGTGTGATGCGTGCCGAAGAAAAGGCCAACACTTTGCCCACAAAAATGACCTTGGCGACCATGATGTTGACCGTTCCACCGCTTTTGATCATTTTGATCGGTCCATCTGTTTATGACATCGTTACCTTGCTGAAGAATTTCTAAGCCTCTACATAACGTATAGGGTAGACCCAAGCCACAGCCCCTATACGCCCTATATGTAAAGGCCCCAAAGACATGTATCTACGCCAAGACACCTCTTCCCCAAAGTTGGTACTGCGCAGGGTCATGTTGGCAAGTTTGGCCCTAGCCGTTTTGACGGCCTGCAATGATCCCAACACACTGTCCCCGCTCAAAGAGGGCGGCATATACGCACCGACAGGTGTCAAGGCGAATGCCCCGTCCGAAGACGGGCTGATCGTCGGTCACAGATTGATGGCCTCTGGCGAATACGAGCTGGCCTTGCGCGCTTACTTGCGCGCAGCTGGTGATCGTGGGCTTGATGTCGATGTCATGTCGGCTATTGGGTCTGCCAACCTCAAACTGGGACGTTTGGGCCAAGCCGAAAAAATCCTGCGACGCGCCGTGAAAGCAGACGAAACCTTTGTGCCCGCTTGGAACAATTTGGGCGTTGTTTTGATGGAGCAACGCAATTTCGGCGAAGCAGAGCGCGTCTTCCACACAGCCTTTGCCCTTGATAGTGGCCAATCTGCCGAGATTCGTGACAATTTGCGCTTGGCGCTCGCCAAATTGAAAAATCCTGATACAATTCTGGAGAATGAGAATGATTTTACCTTGGTGCGTCGAGGAACAGGGGACTACCTGATCTTGGCACGCTAATCGGACCTCGGGAATAACCCGGCGGCGGTGGTTTCAAGTTATACGATTTGCGTATGATTTTGAAAAAACCGGATGCAAAAAGGCCGATATCGGGTGAAAAGAGCAGTCAAAAGAGGTGGCAGGCACCATGCGCAAAGTGATTTTAACTTCGCTGACCCTTTCGGGCGCGATGATTTTGACCGGTTGTGGTCAATCCGATTTCGGTGACGTAGAGCGGGCGAGTACGTCAGTGAACGTGATCGACGAAAACAACCTCAACGATGTGATGTTAACGGCCACAGACCCCACCGAGTCCGTGTCTTACTTTACCCGCGCCGTGGCTGGCGCCCCGGGCCGTATCGATCTGATGCGCGGACTGGCCAAATCTTTGGTGCGTGCGCGCAACATCACTGCGGGCGTTCAAGCCTGGAGGAACGTTGCCAAACACGCAGACGCCACCAGCAGCGATCGTGTGGATTACGCGGATGCGCTGATCCGTGCTGGCGACTGGAAAGAGGCCCAAGCCCAACTGAACCTCGTCCCGCCGACCCATGAGACGTATAAACGCTACCGTTTGGAAGCGATGGTCGCCGACAGCAATCAAGACTGGAAGAAAGCCGACAGTTTTTACGAGACGGCCGTTGGCCTGACCACAAAACCGTCATCTGTGCTCAACAATTGGGGCTATTCCAAATTGACCCGCGGCGAATTTAGCTCGGCTGAACGGTTGTTCGCAGAAGCCATCACCTATGACTCTGGCTTGTTCACCGCGAAAAACAACCTTGTGTTGTCGCGCGGTGCCCAAGGCAAATACGAATTGCCCGTGGTCAGCATGACCCAAATCGAACGCGCTCACCTTCTTTACACGATGGGACTGTCTGCTGTGAAATCAGGCGATATCACCATCGGCAAAGGGTTGATCAAAGAAGCCATCGACACCCATCCACAGCATTTTGAAATAGCCGTGCGGTCCCTGCGCGCGCTAGAATCCAACGTCACAAACTGATGCTGAGCCTTGATGCTACGGCGGCCTTGTGGATTTTAATTTTCACGACGCCGTTGTCTTTTCTGGCCGCGTTCAATGACTTGGCTCGGATGAAATTGCCCAATGCCATCGTGATGGCATTGGCTGCTGTCTATATCGTCCTTGGACCGTTTTTGTTCGACTGGCCAACCTATTTTTGGGGCTTTGCCCATGGGGTCGTGATGTATTTTGTGGGCATGTTCGCCTATGCCTTTCTGGGTGTGGGCGGGGGCGATGGCAAATATGCGGCCGCCGTAGCGATGTTTATTCCCACCAATGATGCGCGGTTTGTCGTGCCATTGTTTTGCGCCTATTTGATCGGGGCTTTTGTCACTCATCGCCTGTTTCGCGCTGTGCCTGCCGTGCGCAGATCGACGCAAACTTGGGTCTCATGGGGGCATAAAAAGTTTCCCGTCGGGCTGGCGCTGGCGGGCACCTTTACCACCTATTTCGGACTCGCAGCTTTCGGCCCATAAAGCGCGCTACGCCGTATTAAACACTCAAAACGCCGCGCTCATTGCGCGGCGTTTTTGTTTGAGCATCCAAGCGAAAGGGCACCAAGGTGCCCACCTTTGTCAGACCTATTTTTCAGCCTTTTTAATCGGATAGACCCACATCACCTCATCGCGGATCGGTCTGCTCAGCACCAAACCAGCGTTTTCAAGAGCTGCAAGCGCTGTTTGTTGTGACCTCACATCGATGGGGCACAGTGGGATTACGATGGCATCCGCATTCTCAATCCCTGGCGTGCCAGAATAGTACCACGGCGCCCCCCCTTTGAGCGGCGCAAACCCGCCTTCGATTGAAATGATCGTCGCCACATCCGTGATAAAGAACTGCGATTGCGGAGCAAAATTGAACGGCGCATCCTGCAAGCGATCTGCCATATAGCGGTGCAAAACGGCATCGCCGGACTGCACCTGGCAGCGTGGCAATTCTTCGCCCAAGAACATCACAGGGGCATCCATTGGCGCGCCATAAGACGACAAATCCGGCACCCGCAACACCATCGGCGTCGTCTCGTTCACCTTGGTCACGCGGTCCGCATAGACCCATACATCATGGGCTTTTGGCGGCGTTTTCAACTGCACTTGATAGTCGTCCTCAACCTCACTGAAGTGACGCATCGGACTGGTGATCATATTTTGAAACGATGGTGCGATCAAAGCAAAGCTGACCAGAGCCAAAGCGGCGCAGGCATTGCGGGCATCGGCGTTAAAAATAACGCGCGTGCTTCGCAAAGGGCGATGGGCCAGCAAAAAGACACACAAGAACAGCAACCACTTAGGATCATTGCCAAAGTTTTGATAGGTCACATAGATGAACCCAGGCGCCAGCAACAAAAGCACCAGTCCTGCCCGCCCTTGACGCCCTTGGCGCAACACGATGATGCTTAAGACCAGAACAAGCGTCCCGATCAAAAATCGTGGACCGTTGAGCACTTCGACAAAATCAGCGCCCGGAGCGGCACGGGTGGGCGATTGCGCCACAGACAACAGGTCGTTGATATAGGCGAAGTAGAAATCCACACCAAATCCTACGGCGACCAGCAACGCCACGACACCGCCAGACAGCAGCCCGAACACCAAGGACAGCCATGCGCCACGTAAGGCCAATGCGGCAACAATCGGCACCAAAAAGGCGATGAAGTAGGTGGGCTTCAACAACGCAAGAGCCGCCAACAGAACGCCAATAATCAGCCCATCCAGACGGGGACGTAATGTTCCTTCATGTGCAGGGATCGTCGCTAAAAAGATCGCAACGAACGACATCGCCCACGCCCAGCGGTTGTAATACATTGACGCAGACGTCGAGGCCACATCTTCTCCGTGCACCAGTGACAAAACGATGGTCATCACAATTAAACCAAAGGCCCAAGCGCCAAACCCCGACAGGCGTGACACGGCAACGCGGGTCACCATGGGCGCCAAAAGCACCGCAATCAATATCTGCGCCGCGACAAAGCTTTGCCCGAACCCAAGCCCAAATATGCTGAATAAGGTGATGGGGTAGAACGCGACAATCCCCAGAGGGGTCGATATGTCTTTGTGCAGCACATAACCTGCGTCGATGCGCAGCAAAATATCTAACAAATGGGCGACATCGCCTTCATAGCGATCCACGAACAGCCCCCCTTTGGCCAAGGCAACGCCCCCCAAAAGACCGATAATCCCTATCAAAAAAAGCGCATAGCGCATGCCGGAAATTTTGCTCATCACTGCCTCTTGTCACTTTTTTCAAAGATTAGGCTCAATCGCGACGGTTTGCAAAGAATTGCGCTGTAAATTCTTGGCGTGAGGCGTCAGGCTGGCTACACTGTGCCAAAGACGTGTGTCCTGCGAGCATTCGCCGAAATAGCGCACCGGAAGAGGACGAGACAGATGAATATGGACGTAACCCCCAACGTGGTCGCACCGCCCCTGCCCCGCACTGTTGCCGACACGGGTCTGGGCGTCGTGATGATGCGCGATATCCTGTTGAAAACGATGTTTCGCACCAACCAAGAACAGGTATCGAACCTGTCTAGAACCCTCTGTTTGCCCGTGAATGTCACCCAAGAATTGGTCGATATGGTCCGCGAGCAAGGCTTGGTCGAAGCGACAGGCACTTTGGCGGCAGGTCAAGGCTCTGAAATGGGGTTCCGCCTGTCGGATACGGGCAAAGCGCGCGCGCTCGATGCTTTGTCGCAATCTGAATACTATGGCCCGATGCCGATCCCGCTGGATATTTATGCCGAACAGGTGAAACGCCAATCGGTGCGCAATATGCGCATCACGCGTCAGGCCTTGATCGATTCCATGGGCCATTTGATTTTGCCGTCAGATTTGCTGGACCAGCTCGGCCCTGCTGTGGGCGCAGGGCGTTCTATCTTGATGTACGGACCGCCCGGCAATGGTAAATCGTCGATCTCGAACGGCATTCGTGATGCCTTGGGCGATCTGATTTATGTGCCCCGCGCCATCGATTATCATGGTCAGGTGATCACAGTCTACGACCCGATCATCCACACAATCCGCGAAGAAACCGAAGACAATGCGTCGCAATTGCGCCGCTCTGCCAATCGTTTTGATCGTCGCTATGTGCGCATTCAACGCCCCACTGTGGTCACCGGTGGTGAGTTGACGCTCGACATGCTGGATCTGGTCTACAACCCCACCGCGCGCACCTATCAAGCGCCGCTTCAGTTGAAATCCAATGGCGGGATTTTCATCGTCGATGACCTTGGTCGCCAAGAAGAGCCACCGCAAAAGCTGATCAACAGGTGGATTGTTCCGCTTGAGGAAAACAAAGACATTTTGGCGCTGCAATCGGGTGAGAAATTCGAAGTGCCTTTTGACACTTTGGTGATTTTCTCGACCAACTTTCACCCCAATGAGATCTTCGATAAAGCGGCTTTGCGGCGGATTTTCTACAAGATCAAAATCGATGGTCCTGATCAACAAGGGTTCTTGAAAATCTTCGCGATGATGGCGCGCAAGAAAAAGATGCCGTTGGACGAGGCGTCCTTGGTTTATCTGCTGAAAGTAAAATATCCAACGATTGGCAGCGTGTACGCCAACTACCAGCCGATATTCTTGATCGATCAAATGATCGCCATCTGTGAATTCGAAGGCGCACCATATCACATGACGCCTGACCTGATTGATCGCGCTTGGGCCAATATGTTCGTGGCTGAAAGCACGTTTGATCACTAGGGAGCAATTAGAAACGCTTGTCCTATCGTTAAACGAAGGGTGATCTCGGACCAAAAGACCCAAACGGCACAGACTTCGCTTGTGCAGCTGTCAGCTTTGAACCCGTGTTGACAATTTGCTGCGTTGCGACGATTTAGGCTTAATTGTTATGCAAGATCGTGAGTTGAAGACATGAAAACCTCTGCCAACCGTACTTTTGGTGTTTTAGGGCTGGGAAATTTTGGCAGTACCGTCGCAAAAGAATTGCAACGGTTTGGCAATCACGTCATTGGTGCCGATATATCCGAAGCAAGTGTTATGAGCCTTGCCGACACGCTCTCACAAGCCATGATCGTTGATGCGCGCGATGATGCTGCTTTACGAGAAGCGGGCTTCGGTGATTGTGATGTGGCCGTCGTTGCTATCGGCGATGATCTGGAAGCCAGCATTCTTGCGACGATCAACCTTAAACTTGTCGGAGTTCCGGTTGTATGGGCCAAAGCGACGAGCAAGACGCACCACCGCATTCTAAATAAACTCGGTGTAGACAGGGTCATTCATCCAGAAGTGGAAGTCGGCCAACATATTGCACAGGTTTTGCACAACCCTCTGGTGCGTGACTATGTCAGTTTGGGTAATGGCTATCACGTTGTGA
This sequence comes from Pacificibacter sp. AS14, assembly GCF_038899935.1. Classification (NCBI taxonomy): domain Bacteria; kingdom Pseudomonadati; phylum Pseudomonadota; class Alphaproteobacteria; order Rhodobacterales; family Roseobacteraceae; genus Pacificibacter; species Pacificibacter sp. AS14. The sequence goes on along the minus strand of NZ_JBBMQI010000018.1, from coordinate 69,205 downwards.
ATTTCCGCATCCCTGAGAGCCTTGAAGGAAAAAGTCTGCAAGATCTGCCGCATGGCGAGAAGTTCAATTTGCGTTGCATCGGGGTCATGCGCGGAACTGAATTCGTCGGGCAAGACGCGACAGGGTGTCAATTGGCACGCGATGACCTGCTGCTGCTGCTCGGCCAACGCAAAGACCTGCGCAACTTTGCTGCCAGCCTTTAGCCATGGTATTCCGGCCTTTAGAAATGGTGAGACGGTTCACCACCGTTCGCATGCCGCCGCCAGCGGTGCTCGTCATTTTTTACGTCGCATTTATTATTTTGGGTGCGATCCTGCTGTGGCTGCCAATCTCGCATTATGGTGACATCGGACTGGGCGAAGCGCTGTTTACATCAACCTCTGCTGTGACCGTGACAGGCCTTGTGCTTGCCGATACGGGAGCCGCCTTCACAGGCTTCGGGCAGGCTGTCATCGCCGCGTTGATCCAATTGGGCGGGTTGGGCTTGATGACGTTTGCTGTGCTACTGCTTGGGGCGCTTGGCATTCCGGTGGGCATGCCGCAACGGTTGATCCTGCGCGAAGACCTGAACCAGACATCGCTGTCGAATCTCACCTATCTTGCGCGCATCATTTTTATGATTGCCCTTGTTTGTGAAGCGAGCGGTGCCGCGTTGCTGGCCTTTGTCTTTGTTCCGGAATTCGGCTGGGGAGGCATATGGCAGGCGATTTTCCATTCGATTTCGGCCTTCAACAACGCGGGCTTTGCGCTTCACCCTGACAGTCTCTCGCACTGGGTGGGCAACCCGATGGTCAACATCGTGATACCGGCTCTTTTCATTCTGGGAGGGCTCGGGTTCATTGTCATGGGGGACATCTATCAGAAACGCCAGTGGCGCAAACTCACACTGCATTCCAAACTGATGCTGCTCGGGACCGCTGTTCTAATCGTATGGGGCAGCGTCATGTTCGGCCTTCTCGAATGGACAAACCCCGACACCTTGGGCCAGTTGAGCACCGGTGACAAACTATGGGCAAGCTGGTTTCAAGGCGTCACGCCGCGCACAGCGGGGTTCAATACGATCAACACCGGCGGAATGCATGACAGCGCGACGATGCTGACGATGACGCTTATGCTGGTTGGAGGCGGCAGCACATCGACCGCGGGAGGAATCAAAGTGACGACCCTTTGTGTTTTGTTGCTTGCGACGGCAGCGTTTTTTAGACGCCAAACGACTTTGCACGCATTCGGCCGTTCTTTGGGGGTCAATGAGGTCATGAAGGTCTTGGCGCTCACAACCAGTTCCATGCTTTTGGTCCTGACGGGCATTTTTGTGGCCTCGATCAATCACGACGGCAAGTTCGTTGATCTTGCGTTTGAAGTCACATCAGCATTCGGGACAGTGGGCCTGTCGCGTGGCACGACTGGAGAGCTTGATGGTATCGGCAGGGCCATCATCATGGCGATGATGTTCATCGGTCGGGTTGGCCCTCTAACTATAGGATTTTTCCTCGCCTCCCGCAGTGTGCCAAGGGTAAAATACCCTGCAGGGCAAGTATATCTTGGATAGCCACAATGCTATATTAGACGAACGCCAGCTTAGCTGAATAGATCAACAGATCGAAGGACAGCTTTGTCTACAAAAGCGGCCATACCCTTGAAACGTGTTTCGTCTGTGCATGTCGGTTCGATTTTTGCCTATTGCAATTGAGATCACGAAGATCTGCTTTGCGCCCTAAAACACGGCAAAAGTTTTGTCTTTCCAACAGTCTTATCTAACGTCATCCTGCCCTTTAGGGAGGACTTCACATGACTAAAATAGGATTGGCCGGCGTGGGCCGTATGGGCAGTGGGATGCTGACCAATATGCGCAAAGGCGGGATTGACGCAGAGGGCTTTGACATTCGTCCCGCCAGCGATTTTGGCAATCTGCCGGTGAGCAATAATGCGGATGCTTTTGCGCAAGGCCTGACAACGCTGATCACCGTCGTGCGCGACACCGCGCAAACCGACGAGGTGCTGTTTGGCCCCCAAGGGTTCGTGCTGCGTGCCACTGAACTGGACACGATCATAGTCTCGTCAACCTTGTCGCCAAAGTATGTCCGCGCCTTGCGAGACCGCGTTCCTGAGCATATCAATCTGATCGACGCGCCGATGTCTGGCGCGCAAGTGGGCGCGATTGAGGGCACGCTGGCCTTTATGGTTGGTGGCAAAGACGCGCCTGTCGCGGCGGCTTGGCCCTTGTTTGAGGCCATGGGCAGCAATATCCACCGCATGGGCGGCTTTGGTGATGGCATTCAAACCAAAGTGTTGAACAATCTGCTATGTGCCTCGCACACCATCATGACGCGGTTGATTTTGGATTGGGCCAGTGATGCCGATTTGGATCACGACAAGCTTTTGGCGCTGGTGGACAAGGCAACGGGGCAAAACTGGTTCGCCTCGCGGTTCGAGCAAATCGAATTTGCCCGCCAAGGGTTCGAGCCAAGTAACACCATCGCGATTTTGGAAAAAGACGTGGCAGCCGCTTTGGACGCAGCCCCTGAGGGTGCGGACACCGCCCTGCCCGAGTTGTTGAAACAGATGTTACACGATCTGGACCCGATGGATTAACGCGCGCCGAACCCGCCGTCACGACGCGCCTTAACTGCAGTCTGCAGTACAGTCAAAAAGCCCGCGCGAGGATCCTCAGCGCGGGCTTTTCGATGCGTTTGCGACAGGTTTAGGCTGCTTTAAGCTGCTGCTTTAAGCTGTCAGACCCTCTGGTTCGGCCAGACCGTTGGCGCGGCAGCAAGCCGTGACAGTATTGGCCAGCAAGCAAGCGATGGTCATCGGGCCAACGCCACCTGGCACAGGCGTGATGGCGCCCGCAACCTCAGATGCAGAGGCGTAATCGACATCGCCCACAAGACGGGTTTTGCCCTCACCACGCTCAGGCGCATCAATGCGATTGATGCCCACGTCAATCACCACGGCACCCGGTTTGATCCAGTCGCCTTTGACCATTTCCGCACGACCCACGGCGGCCACAACGATGTCAGCGCCGCGCACGACCTCTTCGATATTCTTGGTGCGTGAATGGGCGATGGTGACGGTGGCGCTGTCGCGCAGCAACAATTGCGCCACTGGCTTGCCAACCAAATTGGACCGCCCAATGACGACAGCGTTTTTGCCAGACAAAGACCCAAGCTGATCACGCAAAAGCATCAAGCAGCCCAGCGGCGTGCAGCTGACCATGGCGCGTTGACCACTGGCCAAAAGGCCTGCGTTCAAAACATGCAAGCCGTCGACGTCTTTGGCGGGATCAATGCGGGCCACGATATCGCGCTCTGACAAATGGTCTGGCACGGGGAACTGGCACAGAATGCCGTGCACCGCAGGATCGGCGTTCAGCTGATCGATCAGCGCGTAAAGATCGGCCTCGGAGGTGTCTGCTGGCAGTTTGTGCTCGTAAGAATTCATGCCGACTTCAACAGTCGATTTATTCTTGTTGCGCACGTAGACTTCGGAGGCAGGATCAGCGCCCACCAAAATAACAGCCAAACCCGGCGTGATACCCTGTTCTTCTTTCAAGCGCGCCACATGGGCCGCGATGGTTTCGCGCATTGAAGCGGCAAAGGCTTTTCCGTCAATTCGGGTGGCTGTCATGCTGTGTCTCCTTTGGACATGGCCTGCTCTTCGCGAGCGATCATGTTATCAATCATCAGACGCCACATGTCTGCGGCGGTTTGCGCATCAAACCCTTCGCGTATCGCAAGCGCACGCACGTTGTCCACCACCTCGTTGACGCGGTCTTCAATGCGCGCAGGCAGACCCACGGCAGGTTTGATTTCGGCAGCGCGATCGATGTGACTTTGGCGGATCGACAACAGGCGGATCAGTTCAAGATCAAGGTGATCAATCTGGGCGCGCAGGTCGGCCATCGTGTCGATGTCTTTTGGATGTCTAAGCGTCATATCAGGTCCTCTTATCCGCGCTTTAGCATGTGGCGCGCGTTGAGGAAAGAGGCCGCAAAGCCGCGGTTAAGATAGCGTTCTCTCAACAGGCTGTGCGATTTTGCGTTTTTGCAATTATCGGTCTGCGCGATTTGGGGCCTGCATGACTTCGCTGTGCGCGACGCACAAAAAAAACCGCGCCCTAAGGCACGGTTTTCTAGATCATATGTCAAAGCAGATTACTCTGGTTTGTCCGTATCAGAGGCACCCGCGTCAGAACCATCCGTATCCGGCGTGTCTGATTTCGGCGCATCCAATTTACGTTTGCGCGTTTTTGGCACCGCCATCAAAGACGGTTTGTCTTTGTCGACGTCATCGTCTGCGTTCTCATCTACGTGGGGTGATTCACCTTTCATCACGCGTTTGAGTTCTGCACCTGTGAGTGTCTCATATTCCAGCAACCCTTGGGCCAGACGTTCAAATTCCTCGTTGTTTTCCTTGAGGATTTTGTAAGCCCATTCATAACCAGCTTGGATGAAGTCTTTGACTTCTTGCTCGACCATTTCTTTGGTCGCAGCCGACATAGAGAACCCACCAGCGCCGCCGCTGTAGCCTTCATGCGCTTCCGAATAGTCGATATTGCCGACCTTGTCGGACATGCCCCAACGCAGGATCATCGCCCGCGCCAAACCTGACGCTTGTTGGATATCACCCGCAGGACCGTTGGACACTTGTTCCGCGCCGTATTTGATAATCTCAGCCGCTTTGCCCGCCATGGTCATCGCCAAGCGCTGGTGGCACTCGTCTTTGAACATGTTCAAGCGGTCCATTTCAGGCAGGCTCATCACCATACCCAAGGCAGAGCCGCGTGGAATAATAGTCGCTTTGTAAACTGGATCACATTTCGGCAAGGTGATGCCAACAATGGCGTGGCCCGCTTCGTGATATGCTGTCATTTCTTTTTGCTCAGGCGTCATCACCATGGAGCGACGTTCAGCACCCATCATGACTTTGTCTTTGGCAGATTCGAAATCGACCATGGTCACAACATTGCGTCCGATACGGGCAGCCATCAAAGCCGCCTCGTTCACAAGGTTGGCCAGATCCGCACCCGAAAAGCCCGGTGTGCCGCGCGCGATGATGCGCAGATCAACTGCAGGTCCAAGCGGGATTTTACGCGCATGCACGCCCAAAATTTTCTCGCGGCCTTTGATGTCTGGGTTTGGCACAGTGACCTGACGGTCAAAACGACCGGGGCGCAGCAAAGCCGGATCAAGTACATCACGACGGTTGGTCGCGGCGACGATGATCACGCCTTCATTGGCTTCAAAACCATCCATTTCAACCAGCAATTGGTTGAGCGTTTGTTCGCGCTCGTCATTACCGCCACCGTGGCCCGCACCACGGGCACGGCCCACCGCGTCGATTTCATCGATAAAGACGATACACGGCGCGTTTTTCTTAGCTTGCTCAAACATGTCACGCACACGAGAGGCACCAACGCCGACGAACATTTCAACGAAATCAGAACCGGAAATGGTGAAGAACGGGACACCAGCTTCGCCCGCAATCGCGCGCGCCAGCAAGGTTTTACCCGTGCCAGGAGGGCCGACAAGCAAAGCGCCTTTTGGAATTTTGCCGCCAAGACGCGAATACTTTTGTGGGTTGCGCAGGAATTCTACGATTTCTTCAAGTTCTTCTTTGGCCTCGTCGATGCCCGCGACGTCGTCAAAGGTCACGCGTCCGGCTTTTTCGGTCAGCAGCTTGGCTTTGGATTTGCCAAAGCCCATCGCACCGCCTTTGCCGCCGCCTTGCATGCGGTTCATAAAGAAGATCCAGACCCCGATGATCAAGACGAAGGGCAAAAAGGTAATCAACAAAGATGTCAAACCGCTTTGCTTTTGCGCCTTGCCTTGGACGTTCACGCCCTTGTCGACCAAGGTGCGCGCCAAATCTGCGTCACCTGGGTTGATCGCGTAGCGTTCGGAGCCATCCGACAGCGTGTAGCTGACTTTCTCGCCATTGATATAGGCCGAGGTGACAGCGCCAGAATCCACGCTGGTCATAAATTCGGAATAATTAGATTCGTTCGTCGCCATAGATGTTTGATTGCCACCGATGACGTTGAACAACGCCACCACCAACATCAAAAGCACCAACCAAAAGGCGAGATTTCGTGCATTACCCAAGACAGGTCTCCTCGAAAATTCAGACTCAGCGCGACGGCACTGAGCGGTTCCCCTTAAAATAGGGATCAATGGGGTAAGTTCAATGCGATAAAAGCGATGTGAACACGTGACCGCGTGGATGGATCAATTTTGCATGGATAGATTGCGGGACAAGCCCCGCAGGATGGCTTGGCTTAGCCAAGGGTGCACAGATCAAGTCATCGCCCGAAAACACCGCAGGCGTGGACTTTAAGCTCTCTCTGGGCAATCCGCCATCTGTGCGCGCGCCCAGTTTTTGTAGTCCATCATCGCCCAAAGCCCGCACGATCAAGCCATCCGTTTTGTCGCAGGTTATCTGCCAGCGACTGTCCCAAGTGCCGTTTGGAACGCTGACTTTGTCTTGAACAGCCGAAAATTCACGACACAAGCGCAGTGTTTGCGCGTTCCCGATCAAGCGCACCCCATGCAGAGTCGCGTGTTGACCGCGCAGCATCGCGGACATGAATTCTTGCAATTTCAATCCGCGCGGGCCGTAATCACTTGAAGACATCCACTTGAGCGCATGGGACACAAGGCGGCGATTGATCTCAGGTGAAGCGTCAGAAAAACGTTTGCGATCAAAGATCAGATCGCCATTATCCTCAGTCATGCAGTCAATCGCGTGATCATGGGTGGTGACATCTAGCACAGAGCGCACTTGCGACAGATGATCCATCACCCGCCCCACAACATGGGCGTCGATGCCCAAATCTGTAAGGGCAGCCATGGCTTTGCGCGCCTTCACGCGGTCAAAGGCTTCGTCATCATTGCTGGGATCATCAACCCACGGTTGGCGCAGATCGCGCAGATATTGACGCAGCTCGAACCGTTCTTGCATCAACAAAGGCCGCACCCATGTGATGTCGTCCGACTGCCGGCGTCGTTGCATCCCCGTGAGACCGTCAATTCCAGAGGCGCGCGCCAGACGCATGAAAAAGGTCTCGGCCTGATCATCGGCGGTGTGCCCCAGTGCGATGGTGTCGATGTTGTTGTCTTTGGCCCAATCGGCCATCAAGCCATAGCGCGCACGACGGGCGGCATCTTGCAGATTGCCTGCACCACTCCAGCCCGTCCAATTCAACGTGGTATGTTTGATTTTAAGGCTCTCGCAGGTCTCGGCCACAAATTCAGCCTCGCGGGCGGCATCGGCGCGCAAGCCATGATTGACCGTGACCGCAGACAGGCGCACCCGTTGGTCTTTGCCCCAATCGGCCATCAAGCGCAGCAAGGCCATGGAATCCCCACCGCCAGACACAGCAATACCAACATGACTGGGCTTCTCGAAGGTGAAAGCGGAGGCGAAAAAATGTTTTAGCATCGCGCTATGAGTGTCGGTTTGGGCCATAAAAACGCTATGCAATCACATCAATCAAGGGACCAAGCGGCGCACCGCATGATCGGAAAATTTGGTTTTGAGCGCTACTGACACCCAAGTGTTTGACGCATACTTTGCGCCTCATTTGCCTCGGATGATCCCGGGAAGCGACTGCCAACTTCTGCCAACATCACACAACCTTTGTCCACATGGCCCAAAGCCGCCATCGAGCCGCCAAGGCGCAACAAAGCGGCAGGGGCGCGAACGCCCTCGGGCGAGATGTTGAAACTGTCCAGATACGCCCGCGCCGCCTCTGTGGTTTGCCCCAATTTGCTTAAAGCTTCGCCGCGCATGAAATGGGCTTCGCTGGTCAAAAATCCGCCGGTGTAATTTTGTGCGAAGGTGCCAAAGGCTGATGCGGCGACATCATAAGAGCCCGCCTCATAGGCGGCTTGTGCTGCGTCAAAATCGGCTTGCTCGGCTTCGGCCAATTGACCACCGCCGCCGTCCATCGGTGCCTCAGTCCCCGGCCCCACCGCAACAAAGTCGCTGGCCCCACTTGAAGGTTCGGCCCCGCCAAGCGGTTCCAAAACCGGTAGGTTGGCGATATCACAACCCGTTTCCATATCGCAGACGCGGAAATTCAGATCATCAAGTTGACGCGTACCATCGGCAACAATACGGTCGATACGAAACTCAAGCTGTTCCATTTTAGCGGTCAGTCTCGTCAGACTGCTTTCCATCAAATCCACGCGTTCAAGCGTCGATGCCCCACCAAAGGCGGTGTTCGGCGCGCCTGTGGTGGACAGTTCGCGTTTGAGTTTGAGCAGCTCCACGGACAAAACAGCGGCCTCTTGACGGATATCCGCCAAGGTCTGCGCATCTTGTGCGGCGGCACCCTGCACGCCCGTGCCAAAGCCCAGACCTACACTTAGGCCAAACATAACCACAGTCGTCATCAAAATGCGTTTCATACTGCCACCTTTGCCCAGTTTCTTGCGCCCAGATCGGGCCTTAGCTTACGCCAGCGCCCGCCGCCAAAACAGTCACAGCGCGACGGTTTTGTGCATAGCAGCTTTCGTTGGAACACACTTCGATTGGACGCTCTTTGCCGTAAGTGATCGGTTTGAGACGCGCTGGGTTCACCCCTTGGGAAATCAAGAAATCTTGCACTGCGGCGGCACGACGACTGCCAAGCGCCAAGTTGTAATCGCGTGTACCCTGCTCGTCCGCGTGACCTTCAATGATCGCGGTGTATTCTGGATTGGCCAGCAACCACTGTGCTTGCTGCGCCAATTGACCGCGCGCGCTGTCTGTCAATGTGGACTGATCCACAAGGAACAACACACGGTCGCCAATGGTTTGGTTGAAATACGCGGTCGAGGTCGGATCATTGATAGACCCCGCGATGATGCCGCCATTCGCGCCCGCGGCGCCCGTACCTGCGCCACCCGCACCAAAGCGATCAGGGTTGGTACAAGCAGTCAGCGCCAGTGCGGACATCAAAACAAAAGCTGCCACGCGGGGGCTTTTGTGCAATTTTTGGGAAAGAATCTGTGTCATTTGTTCATCCTTTGCGGAATTTATCTCTGCTCATTTTCGGCAAGTATAGCACCCTGCAAACCCTTTGGGGAGTGGGGTCTGTTCACTATTTCAACAGTGGCGACCATGCAGGGTCAGAGGCGCCAGAATTGGTCGGCACGCGACGCAAATTGCGACCAGAAATGTCCACGGAATACAACGCAGATTCCCCTGTGGCCCCTTGCGTTTCACGGGTGAACATAATCACGCGTCCATTGGGCGACCAAGATGGCCCCTCGTCCAAGAATGACGCGGTCAACAAGCGCTCCTCGGACCCATCCGTGCGCATCACCCCGATATGAAACCGCCCGTTGGCTTGCTTGGTAAAGGCGATCAAGTCTCCGCGCGGCGACCACACAGGCGTGCCGTAGCGCCCTTGGCCAAAGGAAATGCGTTTCGCATCGCCGCCCGCCGCATCCATGATGTAAATCTGCTGCGTGCCAGAGCGGTCACTTTCAAAGACGATCTTTGATCCATCTGGCGAAAACGACGGTGCGGTTTCAATCGCAGGCGTATTGGTCAAGCGCGCCACCTGCCCTGACGCGATGTCCATGCGGTACAGATCAGTGTTGGCCCCAGTGGATACAGAATAGACAACAGAGCGACCGTCAGGGGAAAAACGCGGCGCGAACGACATGCTTTCTGTGGGCACAGGCAATTGCCGACGGGTCACGGTGCCCACGTCCAGCATCATGATCTGCGGAAAACCACTTTCATAAGATGTGTACAAAACGCGGTCGCCTGTGGGCGAAAAGCGCGGCGCCAAAACGATGGCCGAAGCATCCGTGAGATATTGCACATTCGCGCCATCATAATCCATCACCGCCAAGCGTTTTTCGCGAGCTTGCTTTGATCCGGCCTCGGACACGAACACCACGCGGCTGTCGAAATACGCGCCCTCGCCCGTGATCCGGCTGTAGACCACGTCGGCCACTTTATGCGCGATGCGACGCCAGCTGTTGGTAGATCCCCCCAACTGCAAGCCAGAGCCAAGTTGCCCATCGTTGAACACATCAAATACGCGGAACTTCACCGACAGATTGCCGCCCGCATCCACGGATACCGCACCTGTGACCAGCCCTTGTACGTTGATCGCTTTCCAATCGGCGTATTGCACGGGACTCTCGAATGAGGTCACTTTGGAAATATAAGCACTGTCAGGCACTTCGCGGAACAGGCCTGTCCCCACAAGGTCAGCGGCGATAACGTCAGATATTTGCTTTGCAAATTCAGCCGCTTGCGCCGTTTCCGCGATAAAGTCAGGCACAGCCACAGGCAAAGGTTCGATCACACCTTGGGTGATTTCTATCTTGAGCGGGCCTTGGTCTTGGGCGGTCAGTGGTGCTGCAAACCCAAACATATAGGCTGCAGTCAGGGTCGTCGCAGCCAAGCAACGGACATAAGCTGAAAGATGGATCATTTGAACCTCATTTGTTCAGGGTCGAAGCTAAGTTCGATCTCGCGCCACTCGTCGAATTTTTCGACGGGAAGCTGGAAGCCACGCTTACCGCAGATGATAATCGCGCGGCGCGCGGTTTGAAAGGCTTGCTCGGCAGAGGCATTTGAGCCTCCAGACGATCCAAGCAGTTTGATAGACCCCACGATGGGCGTGCCATTTTGGTTCATCGACACACCAACAGTCACTTTCGTGCGCTGTGCTTCGGTCGACATAGAACCGGTATTCCAACATTGTTGAACGGCCACACGCAGCGCGTCTTTTTCGCCCGCGCTCATCGGCGGACCGGTGGGACGACGAGGGGCTGCGGGTGTTTGGGATGTGGATTCTGCGACCAAAGCCGATGCCGCATCTGCGGCGGCATCACTGTTGGTTTGTGTGGCTTGGGCATTGGCCTGCGCAGTCGCTTGCGCTGCAGCCTCGGCCTTTTTCAAAGCAGCCTGCGCCAAAACCGCTTGAGGGCGCGCTTTAGGTCGTGGCGATGCGGTTAGGCCTGACGGCTTTTCCGCCTCGGTCACAATTTCTGTCACCGCTTCTTGCGGGGCAGCGGCGGGTTGATCGGGCACAGGCTCTGCTGCGGCTGTTGCATCGGGTGACACTTCGGGAATGACTTGATCGGCAATATCAGGTGTGCGTTCAGGATTGACCACAGCCTCAGGTGCTATGCGCGGCACAGGGCGCGGCGTCGGGCGTTGATCTGGAATATCAGGCAAACCAGCACCGGTGTCCTCAACCGAAATCTCTGGCTCAACAACTGGGCTTGGCGGCGTTGGATCGACCGCGGCAGGCGGCGCGATCGGTTCCACTGGCGCAGGCGCGGGTTCGGATAGGGTCGGCTGCGTTGGCGCAACAGGTTCCGAGGTGTCTGGCGGGGCTTGCTCTGGATTTAACAAAGCAGCGGTGTCCACTGCGGGCGCTGTGATTTCGGGGGCCTCAACGGGCACTTCGGGGGCGGTCTCAACACGGCTTAGGGCTGCGAAATCGGATTCAGAGATCAAAGATACTTCTTGCGTTTGCACAGGTTCACTGTCGTTCGGATTGAGAAAAAATCCCCCCAACAAGACATAGGCAATGAACCCAAAATGAGCCCCTGCAGAAATATATTGACCGGTGTTCACGCAGCAGACCCTCAGTTGCCCGTGCTGGCAGATGTGCCATCAAGACGTGGCCCACCCTGTTCGGTCACAAGGCCGATGTTGCGAAACCCGCCCGCATTGAGCGCGCCCATGACTTGGACAACTTTCTCATAAGGAATAGACCCGTCGGCGCGCAAAAACACTTTGTCATCGCTGCGTTCAGCGGCAATGGCTTGCAACTTGGTGACCAACTCGTCTTGGTTTTCCTCGTTGTTCATCAACAAGACACGACCATCAGCTGTCAGCGTGATCGACAGTGGGTCTTCGGAGTCTTGCGGCAAGGCTGTGGCGGCGGTTTCTGGCAACTCGACAGGCACGCCCACGGTCATCATAGGAGCTGCGACCATAAAGATGATCAAAAGCACCAACATGACATCCACGAAAGGCGTGACGTTGATTTCGCTCATCGCTGCAGGTTGCCCGCGACGACGACGGCTGCGACCGCCGCCACTTTTACGTTTGACTACACCAGCGCCCATGGCTCAAGCGTCCAATTCGCGTGACAGAATGGTCGAGAACTCGTCCGCAAACGCTTCAAAGCCGCCCAAAATTTTGTCACTGTCTGCCGACAATTTGTTGTAGAAAATAACCGCAGGAATCGCCGCCAATAGGCCCAAGGCCGTGGCCAAGAGCGCTTCGGCAATACCAGGCGCCACAACCGCCAGATTGGTCGATTGCGCCAAAGCGATGTCTTCAAAGGCAGTTTTGATGCCCCAAACAGTGCCGAACAACCCGATGAAAGGGCCCGTTGAGCCAACGGTGGCCAACACGGACAATTGGCTGTTCATTCTTTCCGCTTCTTTAGAAATCGCCACATCCATCGAGCGATCAATCCGCGAGGCAGCGCCTGCGATCAAACCACCATCTGCGCGGTGCGACCGACGCCATTCGGTCATGCCCGAGACAAACACCCGTTCGGGCGCATTGGCCGGCGCGCCTGCGATTTTATCGAACAACTCATCAAGTGGTTCGCCGGACCAAAAGGCTTGGTCAAACACTGCAGCCGAAGACCGCGCCTTGCGGTAAAAGATGTGCTTTTGAATAATGATAGACCACGACCAAAAGGACGCGCCGATCAGCATCAACATCACGAGTTTAACGGTAAATGTCGCTTTCATAAACAGCGCCAACAAAGAGAAATCGATCTCCTGCGCCATCGCGAGGGTAGTTTGTTCCATGACCTGCTCTTTTCGCCTGTGCCGCTGTTTGCGCGGCTTGTTGTTAACTCATGATTTACCCTATGAGCAGGGCTCTCGCCAACACTTACATGTGTGATCTGCGTGATATACGGGGAAAAACGGTCAAAACCATGCAGGTTTCGGCCAGTTTAGTGTAAATTTCGGCGAATGTTTGCCGGCAGGCGTGTTGGCTGGCCTGTTTCATTCAAAGCAACCAGCGTGACTTGCGACACAAACAGGATCGCATCGGCGCGTTTGACGGTTTGATTGAGCACGATCCGCACGCCAGTGATGGCCTCGACCTCGGTCTCGACGATCAAATCTTCGTCGAATTTCGCGGGAATAAGGTAATCTGCCTCGACACGGCGCACAGCAAAAACGATGCCGTCATCGGCTTTCAGCGCAACTTGATCGACGCCCGCCTCACGCACCCATTCGGTGCGCGCGCGCTCGATGAATTTGAAATAGTTGGCATAGTAAACAATGCCCGCAAGATCGGTGTCTTCATAATAGACATGCACGGGAAATTTATGGATCACGTCGAGTCCCTCAAGCCGTTTTCATCAGGCTAAGCTTTGCATGTGACATGTGCAAGACGGGCATGTTTCGCCTTATTCCGCAATCAAACGCGCATAAAGTCGCAAGGCATGCGACGCATCACGCGCGGCACTTGGCAGGATCGGATCATAAGAGGCGCGCAACACATTGGCAACATCGGGTCGAATGACAGTGCCCGCTTCAGTCAAAGCCAGCGGGCTGTCTTGGGTGAAGACTGTGTCGGACCACAACAGCAGCGCTTGTGTGGCTTGGGACAATGCGATCACATCGGCTGGCACCTCGTCCATCGCCCCGCCCATGCGCACAAAAGTGAAACAGGCTTTGATCGCGCCAAAATCATCGAACCGAAAAGCGCGATATTGATGCGCATTGCGATCAATCAACATCTGCACGCGCATCTCAAGATCAGGGATCATCTCGCCCATATTAGGCACATCCAAGAGCTCTTTCCAATCCGAGAAAAAGAACATCATCAGGTTCGAGCCAAGCTCGGCGTCAGTCTCAGCGATCTGTGCGCCCGCGATGGCCACTGCCGCCTCAATGCTGCCTTTGATCACTGACAATGAATCGTCGGCCACGCCAAACACAACAGGCGCGATCGGCCGACCCCAACGGGCAAACACATAGTCACCACTGGCGCGGGTGAAATAGGCTTCGACCTGTTCTGGTGTAAACTCTGTGGCGGCATCGGTCATAATTTGGGCTCCAAATATTTGCCCCACTTCTTGTCAAAAGCGGCGGGTAAGTCCACCCCTTCAGCCTCTGCCAGCACCAATAAAAATCCCAAGACATCGGCCATCTCGTCCTCGAAATTGGCCCGCAGGCTCTCGCGGTCCGCATCAGCCCCACGCGCGCGGCCGTGCAGTTTCAAATAGGCCGCCGTGACCTCGCCCACTTCTTCAACCAATTTGCCAATCAAAAACAACCCATCGCGCTCAAGATTGAACCGATCGACATAGATATCATTGACGGTTTTGGCACGTTTTTGCAGCTCTGACAGATCCATAAGATGTCTCGTTTATTTGCCAAACATATGGGTTTGTTCCGGCTTTTGCGGCGGCTGCATCCCAAGGTGATGCCATGATTTTTGCGTCAACATCCGGCCGCGCGGGGTGCGTTGAATCAGACCTTGTTGCAGCAAATAGGGCTCGATCACGTCTTCAATCGCGTCGCGACTTTCCGACAACGCGGCAGCCAAGGTTTCCACTCCAACGGGTCCGCCTTGGTAATTTTCAGCGATCAGCAGCAAATAGCGTCTGTCCGCGCCATCAAGGCCCAGATGATCCACGCCCAAACGCGTCAACGCATTGTCGGCAATGGCGTGAGTGATATGCCCGTCGCCTTCAACCACAGCGAAATCCAACACGCGGCGCAACAGGCGGCCCGCGATGCGCGGCGTGCCACGCGCGCGTTTGGCGATCTCATGCGCGCCAGCGTCGTCAGCAGGCACCCCAAGCATGCGCGCACCACGGGTGACGATCTCGTGCAGCTCATCAGTCGTATAGAATTGCAGCCGCGTGGGAATGCCAAAACGATCACGAAGCGGCGTGCTGAGCAGACCCATCCGCGTTGTGGCGCCGACCAGCGTAAAGGGCTGCAATTCAATACGTACAGTGCGCGCCGCAGGCCCCTCGCCGATCACCAGATCGAGCTCAAAGTCCTCCATCGCGGGGTATAGAATTTCCTCAACAACGGGATTCATGCGGTGGATTTCGTCGATGAACAGCACATCACGCGCTTCCAAATTCGTCAAGATCGCCGCCAAATCACCCGCGCGGGCCAAAACCGGCCCAGAGGTCATTTTGAAGTTCACGCCCAATTCGCGCGCCATGATCTGCGCCAATGTGGTTTTGCCAAGCCCCGGAGGGCCGTAAAACAGCACGTGATCCATGGTTTCTTCGCGTTTGCGTGCGGATTCGATGAAAATGCGTAAATTAGCCCGCGCTTCCTGCTGGCCGATAAATTCGTCCAAGGTTTGCGGGCGCAAAGCGCGGTCCGCGTCTTGCGGCTGACGCTCAGGGCGCAGGGTCTCGTCTGGCTCAATAGGGTCAAAGGCGTCCATCTATCAATCCTTCGGCGCAAGCAGTTTGAGGGCCGCACGAATAAGCGTCGATGTCGTGGCCTCCGGCGTGTCCACAGCGGCTTGCGCCACAGCGCTGGCGGCATCAGAAGGACTGTAGCCGAGATTTTGAAGCGCGGACAGGGCTTCAGCTTCGGCGGCGACATTGGATTTCGCCACAGGCATTTTGACTGCTGTTTTGCGCGCGGGCTGTGGCTGGGAGGCCTCGATCACGTCTGCCGCATCAGAGGCATCCAGCGTTTCGGGCAAAGCGCCGCCCATGGCCATGACTTTGGGCGCTTTGTCTTTCAGCTCCATAATCACGCGCTGCGCCGTTTTAGGGCCGACACCGGGGGCAGCTTTGATCGCGTTCCAATCGCCCAGCGCGATGGCGCGACCCGTGGCCTCGGGGCCCAAAGTGCCCAAAATCGCCATGGCGGCTTTCGCGCCTATGCCTTGCACGGAGACCAGCAAACGATACCATTCTTTTTCGAACAAAGAGGTGAAACCAAACAGCTGCATAATGTCTTCGCGCACAAGCATATCGGTGTAAAGCGCCACAGGTTCGCCCATGCGCGGCATGGACATGCGGGTGCGCTCGGATACGAAAACGATATAGCCGACGCCGCGTACATCAATCATCGCGTGATCTGTGCCGATGTAATCGACGATGCCTGTGAGTTTGCCAATCATGCGCTTGCTTTCTTGATGGTGGATGGTCTGTAGCTGGGTGCTTTCACTGCGGGACGCTTGGCCGCCGCTTTTTGGATCGCATCGTGAAGGCGCGCGCCAGATTGCGCGTGATGCGAATGACAAATTGCGATGGCCAGCGCGTCAACCGCATCAGCCCCCGCCAATTTTGCCCCCGGCAATTGCAGCTTGATCATGTGCTCGACCTGTTGCTTGGCGGCGTGGCCGACACCAACGACAGCTTTTTTCACCGCATTGGGGGCATACTCGCCAATCGGCAGACCAAATTGCGCCGGCACCAACAGCGCAACGGCGCGGGCTTGGCCCAGTTTCAATGTAGCGACAGCGTCTTTGTTGACGAAAGTCTGCTCAACGGCGGCGCAATCTGGTTGATGCGTGTGGACCACATCTGCCAGCTGGTCAAACAGCGACAACAGCCGGATCGCCAGATCATCGCTGGCCAATGAATGACACACACCGTTTGCCACGTGCGTGATGCGCGAGCCTGCGACGTCGATGACGCCCCAGCCCATATTGCGCAGTCCTGGGTCGATCCCGAGTACTCGCATGTTCACCCCTGCTCTTGTTGCCTGCATTCTTATGCTTTTGTTTACGACTAGCACGAAACAAGAACATTGCAAACACCAATGGGTAAACCCAGCCTTTGACGCTTTCGTTTAACGTGATTGGTGATGGTGTAAACTGAACGAAGAAAAACCCGCGCCGGAGGGACGCGGGTTTTTTCGTGGAAAGGGTCAAGAACGGCTGTGGGGAAACTCGCCAGAACGTGCCCAAAGGAAATCGTAAATTAGGACAGAAACAGTTTGACTTGCGTTGCCATCCACATTGTGGCGGGATCCGCAGCCATCACCCAAGCACCAGCGCGCTCGAGGACTGTGCCTTCATTCAATAAATCGATGCGATCAGCATAGGTTGCTGCACCAAGAGCCGCCAGAACACCAACTTTGAACATTATCAGAGCTGCAATCGCGAAAAATAAACCCCGCATTGGGAAACGAAGGCCTGTGCGACGAGGACGTGAAATAATCAGCCCATCTTGGTTAACCGAATAGACTGCACCCTTGGCGATCGAACGGCGCTTTACCTCGATCCGAGTCAGTCTTTTTTCTAATTGCTGTGAACCCTCATAGGCCATTGCAACACCCTCATACCGGCCCCCACCGACAATGTCTTTATTGCGGCCAAATGTGGCAAGAATGGGGCAAAAAAGGCGAAAATTAGAAATTTGAGGTCAGTTTGAAGCACTTTTTGTCAAAGTTAAGGTGGACCAGTCAACAATCTGCTCATGATGGATAAGATTGAACCCGTTTCGTGTATAAACCTCAATAACATCAGCGGCTTGCGGATTGAGAATCCCTGACAGAATCACAGCGCCACCCTCTTTGGTATGAGCTGCGACGTCTGGTGCCAGCGCCACAAGCGGGCCTTTGAGGATGTTCGCGAAGACCAAATCAAACGGTGCTTTGGCGGCAAGCTGTTCATGGTTAAAGCCAGCGGCCTCAAGACAGATCACTTGATCGCCCAGATCATTGGCAACGACATTGCTTTGCGCCACAGCCACGGCCACTTCATCGATGTCAGACGCATAGGCCGGCGTGTCGTTCACCTTAGCAGCCGCCATCGCCAAAACGGCAGTCCCGCAACCGATGTCAGCCACATTGAGATAAGTGCCGCCTTGGGTGAGCAATCGATCAAAAGCGCGCAAGCACCCCAATGTTGTGCCGTGGTGCCCCGTGCCAAAGGCCATCGCCGCCTCAATCAAAAGACCGATTTTATCATCTGGCAATTTGTCCGCATCATGCGAGCCATAAACAAAGAAGCGTCCCGCCTCGACCGGCGCCAAATCGCGACGCACTTTGGCGACCCAATCGGTGTCAGGCAATTCAGAGATGACGAAATCCTTGGCGTCATTTGACGCCGCGATCAGCGCAAGTCTGACGACATCGGGCGCTTCAGTAAAGTATGCTCCCACTTCCCATAAGCCAGAACCGTCTTCGGTTTCGAACACGCCGACGCCAATGGGCTCAGGGATCAACGTCTCAAGGACTTCTGAAATCGCCTCGGCAGACAGGCGTCCGTTTGTTTTGGTAAAGGCTGTGAATGTGGGCATGGCGGCTCTCCTTTTGGAATTATCACCGCTTAAACAGTTTTGGTGCGGTTTGGTCTATGGCTTTTCTAATGCCATGTCGCAGCAGCCAAAAATTCTTTTACCAAACCTGAGCAGTGGACTGGCCGGTGGGCACCCTGCACGATGGCATGAACAGTTTATGTGAGCGGATTTATTTTACGCTTTTATTTTGAGCAATGAAGACAAATTTGCTAAATCACAATCCACATTGTGATGATTTTGTAAATCAAAGATCAAAACTCGATTTCCCGCTTGCCAATACCCATATTAAGTACCAGATAATAATATGTTAAGCGTTTTCTTTTGTTTGAATATTGTTTTTTTAACGAATTTAAAGTAGGCATAACCTCATGTATTACGACACTGCTACACGTTCGCGACAATATTTTTCAGCGTTGAATGTGGTATTTCCGTTCGGTATCGGTTTTTATCTGTGGCAAGTCATTTTGGAACAAGGATTATACCTTGTAGAAATGAATTCCGCTCAAAGCGACTCGTTCGGCCTTGATGTACTTGCGAAAGCGCTTATCTGGGGCAGCCCGCTATATGCTTTTTTTGTCTGCGCGGCTTTTATGGGTGCCGCTTGGTCCGCAGCAAAGGCTTTGAACTTCAGCCTTGGGCGACGCGTGCAGAACCTTAAACTCGGTGTGACCATGTTCATAGCGGGTCTTTTGCTGTCGTTTTTGGGCATTTTGGCAAATGTATCGGACAAGCCACCTTTTGACATTGTTTACCATCCCATCCTTGAAGCCATAAACAGATAGACAGTGCGCAAGACTGTCAAATCCGGCTCAATCTGACATCGTTCCCAAACCAATCGGACAGCTCACCCCAGTCCCGCCAATACCGCAGTATCCTTCAGGGTTCTTGGCCAGATATTGCTGGTGATAGTCCTCAGCATAATAAAACGTGGGTGCTGCCAAAATCTCAGTGGTGATCGCGCCATGCCCCGTTTTGATCAACGCGGGTGCGTAAGCCGCCTGACTGTCTTGGGCGGCTGTCATCTGCGCGTCGTTGGTGATGTAAATGCCGGAACGATACTGCGTGCCGCGATCATTGCCTTGGCGCATGCCTTGGGTCGGATCATGGCCTTCCCAAAAGGTTTTCAACAAGGCCTCAAAGCTCAGACGCGCAGGATCGAACACAACCCGCACCACTTCGTTGTGGCCGGTTTGACCAGAGCACACTTCTTTATAGGTCGGGTTTGGCGTGATCCCTGCGGCATAACCAACGGCTGTGTTCACCACGCCATCAAGTGACCAAAAAATCCGCTCGACGCCCCAAAAGCAACCCATGCCAAACAGGACAACTTGGTGGCCATCGGCGACGTCAGCTTTCAAAGGCGTACCGAAAACGAAATGGTCCTGCGCTGTTGCAATGGATGTGTCGCGTCCGGGCAAGGCTGTGTCAGGGGTCGCGGGCGTAGATTTGGAAAAGAGCGAAAACATATGCCGGTCCTTGTTTGATGTCACACACATATAGGGCGCGCGCCGCCAAGCACCAAGAGTTGCCACTAAGGTTCACGCAGTTGTGCGTCAAAGTAAACCTCCGCGCCCTCTCACGTCTACGCCTTAAAACGCCCCGTCAGCAAAGTCTCGTTCCCTTTGGATGGATGGCGCGGGATCAATAGACCCAATCCAAAAGACACCCCAGCCATACAAGCGGCAAAAATGAACACGCCTGACGGCGAGACGATCCACAAATATCCCAAAGACGCTGGCAAAAATACTGCCGCGATGTGGTTGATGGTAAAGGCCACGGCAGCCGTTGGCGCGATGTCTTGCGGGTCTGCGATTTTTTGGAAATAGGTTTTCAAAGCAAAGGCCAAGCCAAACAACATGTGGTCGACCACATATAATACAGAGGCGACCACAACACCCCAACCCAGCCAGTACAACCCGCCGTAGGCCAAAAACACCAAGATCAATCCGGCGTATTCCAGCAGCAAGACAAAGCGTTCTCCCCGCGCCCCCACAAGACGGCCCATCAAAGGGGCCAGCACCATGTTGATCACGAAATTGATCATGAACAGTGATGTCACTTTGTGCACATCAAAGCCAAATTTTTCGACCATCATGAAGGCGGCGAAGACCACAAAAATCTGCCTGCGTGCGCCCGCCATGAACTTCAAAGCGTAATACAACCAGTAGCGGCGGCGCAGCACAAATGTCTTCAATTGTGGTGTAGGCGATTCAAATTGCGGGAAAGCCACCAAGGCATAGATCGCAATAAGTGCGGTAATTCCGCCACCGACCATATAGACCAAAGCATATGACAAATCGAAGGCTTTCCACGTCAAAACCAAAACGCCATAGGCCAGAAGTGACGCCGCAGACCCAGTGGCCATCAGCCAGCCGATCACTTGTGGGGCGCGCTCTTTATCGATCCATTGCAGCTGCAAAGATTGATTAACGGTTTCATAATAGTGAAAGCCGATGGACGAAAGCATGGTCAACGTCAAGATGCCGCCAAAAGACGGGAAATAGGCCGTCAACGCCGTCGCAATCCCTAACATAAGCAGGGCGACTAGCCCCAATACCTGCTCACGAATGAGCATCAGCAGCGCGATAACGCCAACGGCCAAAAAGCCAGGGATTTCGCGAATGGTGTGCAGCCAGCCGATTTCAACACCCGTAAAATCCGCCACTTCGATCACGAAATTATTTAGCAAAGCACTCCATGTGTTGAAGGCAATCGGCATCGCGAAAGCCATCAAAAACAGTAAAAAAATTGGGCGACGCCAAAACGGAAAACGCTCGGCTTGGGATGTGGATATGACTTTTCTCATGCCAGTCGTTTAGGCCTTAAAGAGTGAACTGAAAAGATAAATTTCTTAACATTCGCCTCACAAGACGCCCGCTCTCATTGAGTTTAGCTTTTACGTGTTTCAAACCCTCGGTTTGAAATTGAATTCGAATATGCTTTTTCCTGTCGGCGATGACTTTATCGGCGGCTCTGGTGCGAATTGGGCAATCACATTCTGACATCTGAATTTAATGTGATCCAGATCAATGCGCGCAATCCCCCAAGCCGTCACGGTGGTCAAAACCCGTTTCAAGGACAGGGCTATGGACACACTCACCCTCGTAGAAAGCATCGGAGACGCGCCCACAGCCACGTTGTTCGGCCTGATCACCGGCGTCATCTTTGGCGTCTCGGCACAGCGATCACGCTTTTGCCTGCGCGCCGCCACTGTCGAATTTGCCCGCGGTCTAATGGGTCCCCGTGTGGCCGTCTGGTTGCTGACCTTTTCTACAGCCCTTGTCTGGGTCCAAGGGGCCGAAATGCTTGGGTTGTTTCGCGGATCAGACGCGCGGATCATGGCCGTGACAGGATCATGGTCGGGGGCCGTGATCGGCGGGCTGATGTTCGGCGCCGGCATGGTCTTGGCGCGCGGCTGTTCGGGGCGATTGCTGGTTTTGGCGTCCACGGGCAACCTACGTTGCGTCGTGTCAGGCCTGATTTTCGCGGTCACAGCGCAGATGAGCCTACACGGGATGCTCGCCCCTTACCGTGACACATTGGCGATGCTTTGGATCACACCGAATGGAGAAAACGTCAACCTGTTGAACGCTTTACATCTGCCGCAACACTCAGGCATGGCGCTTGGTTTGGTCACAGCCGGTTTGGCGCTGTACTTGGCAAAACGTCACCAGATCGGGCCGAAAACGTGGATCTTTGCCTCAGGTGTGGGCTTTTCCGTGGCGGTCGGCTGGATGCTCACATGGTCGCTGGCGCAAGTCGCCTTTGACCCCGTGCCCATCACCTCAGCCACGTTTTCTGGACCCTCTGCCAATACATTGATGTTCTTTTTAGACCGCAACGCAGTGTTAGAATTTGATATAGGGCTGGTTCCAGGCGTGGTGCTTGGGGCGTTTTTAGCATCCTTGACCGCAGGAGAATTTCGCTGGCAAGCCTTTGATAGCGTGCCCGTGATGCGCAGCGCGATGATCGGAGCTGTGTTGATGGGATTTGGTGCGATGCTGGCAGGGGGCTGTGCAATTGGCGCGGGCGTCACCGGCGGATCAGTCTTTGCCGCCACCGCTTGGCTGGCGCTTTTGTGCATGTGGATCGGCGCGATTGTGACCACGCATCTGTTCAAAATCAGACTTGGCTAAATCAGGCTTGGCTAATTTAGACGGGGCCAATTTAGACTGGGCTAGAGTGACCAGCTCAACTTACCAAAAGCTCTGCGGATCAATATCGATCTGAAGCTTGACGTTTTTGGGCAATCGCACCCCAGCGGCCCAACGGCTGAGCGCCCCTTGCAATGGTGCAGTCTTCTCAGCTTTCACCAGCAACCGCACGCGATGTTTGCCGCGCACGCGGGCAATGGGCGCGGGCGCGGGCCCAAACACCATCGCGCCAACTTTTTGCAAAGGCGCAATATTGCGCGCCATATCACTGGCTGCGCGAGAGACATCGCCCAAATCAGGCCCAGACAGAATGATCCCCGCCATGCGCCCGTAAGGCGGCACGCCAGCCATTTTGCGCTCTGCGGCTTCTGCCTTCCAAAAGCCTTCCTCATCGCCCGCCAAAATCGCGCGGATCACGGGGTGTTCGGGTTGGTATGTCTGCATCAAAGCCGTGCCACGTTTCTCGGCCCGCCCTGCCCGTCCGGCAACTTGGCGCATCAACTGGAATGTCCGTTCTGCGGCGCGCAGGTCAGACCCTTGCAGGCCCAAATCCGCATCGATAACGCCCACCAAAGTGAGGTTGGGAAAGTTATGGCCTTTGGCGACCAGCTGCGTGCCGATAATGATATCTGTGTCGCCATTTGCAATCAGTTTGATTTGTTCTTTGAGGGCCCGCGCAGAGCCGAACAGGTCAGAGGACAAAACAGCCACTTTCGCATCGGGGAATTTTTCGACGACTTCCTCAGCCAAGCGTTCCACCCCAGGGCCAACAGGAGCCAAACGCCCTTCGACTTTGCACGACGGGCACACGGTTGGCATCTCTTTCGTCTCACCACATTGGTGGCACATCAGGCGTTTCAAAAACCGATGTTCGACCATGCGCGCATCGCAATGGTCGCAAGCAATCTGATGCCCGCAGGCCCGACAAATGGTGACAGGGGCATAGCCACGACGGTTGATGAACAGCAAAGACTGCTCGCCTTTCTCCACACGTTTGTTGACCTCGGATACAAGTTGATCTGAAATGAACCGCGTGGCCGCAAGCGTCTCCACCCGCATATCCAGCGCGCGCATCTCGGGCATCACGGCGGGGCCAAAGCGGCTTTCCAGATCAAGTCGTTTGTATTTGCCAGCTTCTACGTTGGCCCAAGTCTCAAGGCTGGGCGTGGCAGAGGCCAAAACGACCGTAGCAGAACACAACGACGCGCGCAGCACCGACATGTCGCGGGCATTGTACAACACGCCCTCTTCTTGTTTGTAGGATGTGTCGTGTTCTTCATCCACAACAATAAGCCCCAGATTTTGATAGGGCAAAAACAGTGCAGAGCGCGCGCCAATTACCATCTGCGCGCCACCAGAACCGACCATTTTCCACACGCGGCGGCGTTCGGTCATGGTCACGCCAGAATGCCATTCGGCAGGTTTTGATCCAAAGCGCTCTTCGACGCGATCCAAAAATTCAGACGTCAAAGCGATCTCAGGCAACAGCACCAAAGCTTGGCGTCCTTTGGCCAAACATTCCGCCACGGCTTCCAAATAGACTTCGGTTTTGCCCGATCCGGTGACGCCTTTGAGCAAGGTTGTGGAATAACGCTCCGAGGCCACGGCACTGCGCAAAGCGGCTGAGGCTGCGGCCTGATCCTCGCTCAAAGTCTTGCCGCTGGCGTGGGGATCAAGGCGGGGGAATTCCAAATCGCGAGGGCTGTCTTGCTCCAAAACAGCACCCGAAGGCACCATGCCTTTGATCACAGCCGTGCCCACGCCCACATGTTCGGCTAGCTCTTTCAATGTGAACGACAGGTTTGGTGTTTCCTTCAAGGTCGCGATCACCCGCCTGCGCGCGTCTGTCTCGCGCGGCATCTCACCCGTACCAAGCCGGTACACTTTGCGCATCGACGGCGGATCAACCAAGCCCGGCACGCGGGTGGCAAGCCGCAACATCGCGGGCATCGGCGTCAAAGTATACGCCCCGACGCGGGTCAAAAACGTCATCATGTCGGTGCTCATCGGGGCCACATCCAAGATGTTCGAAATGGCACGCGCTTTGCTTAAATCAAAACCGCCGCGCCCGGTGCCCCAAACGCAGCCTAAAACCTTGCGCGGCCCAAGCGGCACCTGCACAAAATCGCCCAAATAGCAGCCGCCTTCGGGGGATTTATAGTCCAGCGGGCGGTCCAGCGGCTCGGTTGTAAGCACCGCGACCAGCGCACCTTGGGGGAAAAAATTGGTCTGCGTCATGGTCTTATTTCATACGGGGTTTGCCAGCCCCACGCCAGTGCCGCTTTTGCAGATAAGACCCTTTCTCACGGGCCTCGTTTGCGTTATTAAGACGCGAAAACTTTAGGTGTACAGAGGACTCCGCTATGAAATTTTTCGTTGATACAGCAGATGTAGATGCAATCCGTGAGATGATGGACCTTGGCTTTTGCGATGGCGTGACCACAAACCCGTCTTTGATCGCAAAATCTGGCCGTGACATTTTGGAAGTCACCAAAGAAATTTGTGACATGGTTGATGGTCCAGTGTCTGCCGAAGTTGTGGCGCTTGATTCCGCCACTATGATCGAAGAAGGCCGCAAATTGGCCAAGATCGCTGACAACGTTGTGATCAAATTGCCTTTGACACTCGATGGCCTGAAAGCCTGTAAAGTGCTGTCATCCGAAGGTCACAAAATCAACGTGACTTTGTGTTTCTCTGCAAACCAAGCGCTTTTGGCCGCGAAATCTGGCGCAACATACATCTCGCCTTTCATCGGTCGTTTGGATGACATCAACATCGAAGGTCTCGACCTGATTGAAGACATCCGCACCATCTACGACAACTACGGCTATGAGACTGAAATCTTGGCTGCATCCATTCGCACCGTAAACCACATTTCTGATTGTGCAAAAATCGGCGCAGACGTGATCACAGCCCCACCCGCCGTGATCAAAGCCATGGCGAACCACGTGTTGACCGACAAAGGCTTGGACGGCTTCGTCAAAGACATCAAAGCTGCTGGCATCAAAATTCTTTAATCAAACGCCCCCTCGACAGGGCTTAGAATTGATTTAACGCCTCGCAACCTAGCGGTTGCGGGGTATTTTTAATTTTAGGGGATGTAGCTTTGCGGACTCAAATCGCGACAGATGCCCCCAACACAGGTGGCATTTTCCTTGCGTAAAAAGCCCCAAACCGTCACATTACACGGCAAGAGACCGGAAAAATCCGGCTTATGTTTGAGGCAAAATAATTATGAGCACCCAAGTTCCCACGGCCCCCCATTCCAAAACGATGGCACCAATGGCCGAAGAGTTGCGCGAGAAAATCATTTCTGAACCAGATATGATTTTGGACGATCTCGATGTCATGCGCGCGCTGATCGCCGCCAACGAAAAAGGCAGCGGCAGTAATATCGTCGATTTACGCGGTATCGCCATGGACCGTCTTGAGGATCGTTTGGATCGTTTAGAAGACACTCATCGCGGCGTCATCGCCGCCGCTTATGAAAATCTGGCCGGCACCAACCAAATTCACCGCGCTATTCTGCGCATGATGGACCCGCTGGATTTTGAAACCTTCTTGCGCGATTTGGGAGGTGAAGTGGCTGACATCTTGCGCGTCGATGTGATCAAGCTTTTGCTGGAAACCAAGGTCGAAGACGAAGATCCGGTGGTGCGCAAATTGGGCGATGTTTTGGTCACGGCTGAGCCAGGCTTCATCGATACCTATCTGACACTGGGCCGTAACATCCCTGCACGCGATGTCACATTGCGCCAAGTCGCCCCTGACACAGACGTTATATATGGCGACGAAACGGGGTTCATTCACTCTGAGGCCTGTTTGAAACTTGATTTCGGTTCGGGCCGCCTGCCCGGCCTGTTGATCTTGGGCGCAGAAGACCCGCATATGTTCAAACCGACCCAAGCCACTGATCTTTTGTCCTTCTTCGCTGGCGTGTTCGAGAGAACCATGCGTCGCTGGTTGGCATGACCACGGCTGCCACAGGCGGGCTGACAGACGGCCTGCGTATGGCTGTTTTTGAGTGGCTTGACCTGCAACGCGCTTTAAAAAACGTGTCAGAGCACACCATCACCGCCTATCGCAGCGATGTCACCGGATGGCTGGCGTTCTTAATGAACCATCACGGCACGGGCTTTGGCACAGGCAAAATCGCCGACCTCACCATTTCCGATATGCGCTCTTGGATGGCGTTTGAGCGTGGACGCGGCGTGGGCGCGCGGTCCTTGGCGCGGTCTTTATCTGCGGTGAAAACATTTACCCGCTGGATTGCAGAACGTGACGGGTTTGATGCCTCTGGCGTTCTATCTGCGCGCTCACCTAAGTTTGGCAAAAAGCTGCCTCGCCCGCTTACCGCGGATGCGGCCCAAGACATGATTTCTACCGTTGAGCTGCAATCAACCGAGCCGTGGATCAACACCCGCGATGCAGCCGTTTTGACATTACTCTATGGCTGCGGATTGCGGATTTCGGAAGCGCTGTCGTTGACTGGCAAAGACGTGCCACTCAGCGACACCATCCGCATCGTCGGCAAAGGTAACAAAGAACGGCTGGTGCCTGTTTTGCCTGTCGCGCGCCGTGCTGTGGCTGATTATGTGCGCGATTGCCCCTTTGATTTGGATGATGACACGGCCTTGTTTCGTGGCAAACGCGGCGGGGCTTTAAACCCGCGTTTGATTTCCAAAGTCACAGAAAAGGCGCGGATGCAGCTTGGTCTACCGTCAACCGTGACGCCCCACGCGATGCGACATTCCTTTGCCACCCACTTGCTCAATGCCGGTGGCGATTTGCGTGCGATCCAAGAACTGTTGGGACACGCATCACTGGCCACAACCCAAGCCTACACGGCCGTAGATACAGCCCGCCTTTTGGAAGTCTACGATGCTGCACATCCACGTGCAAAAACCGTATAAACCTCACCTCAACTGCACCATTTGTTCACGCTTTTATCCGGCACCGTAAGTCAAACGCGACGGAGGCTCTATAACCGATGAATCACGATCCCAATAAATTCAAATCACGACGCAGCTGGAATAGGTCCAGACCGCGCCCCTGACATGCAACTTACCCGCATCCGACAAGACGATTTTCTGGCACAATTGGCCCAAGCGCTTGCCGCCTACGGCATCGATGAGGACGACCTGTTACGTGACGAAGATTGTCAAAGGGTGGCCGAAAATCTGCGTCAAACGGGCTAGGATCATCTGCTGTTCGGAGCATGTTTGCCACCAGCGCTAAAGTCATTAAAATTGAAATTATTCAACCGATGGTCGTTAAAGTTTTAATTTAAACATCAAAGAGATATTAAATCAATTTGTTCACCTT
Source organism: Pacificibacter sp. AS14 (assembly GCF_038899935.1). Lineage (NCBI taxonomy): Bacteria > Pseudomonadati > Pseudomonadota > Alphaproteobacteria > Rhodobacterales > Roseobacteraceae > Pacificibacter > Pacificibacter sp. AS14. The sequence goes on along the minus strand of NZ_JBBMQI010000018.1, from coordinate 41,501 downwards.
GGCAGACATGCGCAGCCGCACCCCGCGCCCGCGCGTCTGATCAAAGGATCATATAATGACAATGTCCATCACCTCTGCTTCGATGGGGATGATGACCAGCCTTCAAAGCCAGTCATCAACATCAGCGCAAGCAACCGAAACCGAACGAAGCCAAACCTCTGGCCCGCCTGCCGGTGGCCCACCGCCTAGCGGAACAGAGGGCGCTGGCGGCCCACCACCTCCAAACGGTCCGCCACCTGGCGGCAACAAAGAGACTTCAGATGCCGATTTGGCCTCTTTATTTGACAGCTTGGTTTCTGAGGAAACCGACGAAGACAGCGAAGATGAAACGCTGACAGGGTCCTCCGAATCTTCGGCTGAGGCAGGATACTCAGCGGCCCTAAGTCTACTATCCGCCTAACATCGATATCTCAACTCGAACCATTTGATGTTTAAGAACATTGCTGATCCCGTGCCAAACCACGGGATCCACTCAAAGTGCATCTTAGATACACGAATCGATCAGCAGATTACGTCAAGTGCGTCATCCACACACTCTTCCTTCTGATCCAATCGTCGCCGCGCATAACATCCACTTGCAACGCAGTGCCGCGACAGGCATCAAAGCGTATGCATGCACGTCAGATCCTCGCCAATTCAATCCACGTCCTCACCGCTCTGGGGGCTTCTTTGGCCTTACTGGCTTTATTTAGCGCCGCTCAAGGTGAGTGGAACCATATGTTTCTTTGGCTACTTGCTGCTCTTGTCGTTGATGGGATTGATGGCCCTCTGGCGCGTAAAGTAGATACAAAAACACACGCCCCGCGCATTGATGGGACCTTGCTTGATCTGGTGGTCGACTTTCTTACCTATGTGTTCGTACCTGTCTTTGCTATTGTGCAGTCGGGCATGATTTCTGGCTGGGCAGGCTGGCTCTGCGCACTCACGGTGGCCACTGTCTCTGCGCTCTATTTTGCAGACACCCGCATGAAAACCGAAGATGCCAGTTTCGAAGGGTTTCCAAGCTGTTGGAACATGGTGGCGTTGGTATTTTTTGCTCTGGATCCCCCGGTTTGGATCATGATCACTGTGATGCTGGTGCTCACACCGGCAATGTTTTTACCGATCCGCTTTGTACATCCAACACGTACAGTTCGATGGCGTGTCGCAACCCTGCCGGCGGCAATCGCATGGATTACTGTAGCTGTCCTGTTGCTTATTGCCCCGTCTGCCAAATGGATGGAAGCAGGCCTGATTGCGACCAGCCTATATTTGCTAAGTGCAGGCGCCGCACAACAACTCATTCCACCGTTTCGTAAGGAACAATAATGACAACGAAAGCCATACCCCACTGGGTTGAAAGCACCGTCTAAAATTCAAAAAGCCCCATCGAAACAGACGGGGCTTTTTATTGTACAATAATGATTCTTTAGCTCAAAGCGACATCACACCGACCACAAACACCAGGATGACCGTGCGCTCCGACGTCTGGCAGGATTTTCCAGCAGCGCTGGCATTTCTCGCCTGTCGCTTTTTCGAACACGACACCAACACCCGCCACATCCGTCAAACGGAAAGCTTCATCGGGTGACGGATCGGTGGTGATTGAAATCCCCGACGTGATGCACAAATCGTGGAAAGACACCGTTTTCAGCGCCGCAACGATGCTGGCGTCCTCGATATGAACCACAGGTGCCGCTTCAAGGGACGCGCCGATGACTTTTTCCGTGCGTTGGATTTCCAAAGCCGCAGTCACGACACGGCGCACTTGGCGAATGCCTGCCCATTTCGCGGCCAAAGCCTCATCTTTCCATTCACTTGGCGTCTCAACAAAGTCCTCAAGGTGGATCGAGCTGGCCTCCCCCGGGAAGCGCTCAAGCCAAACCTCTTCCATCGTGAACACCAAGATCGGCGCCAGCCATTTGGTGATGCGGTGGTACAAGATGTCCAAAACAGTGCGCGCTGCACGGCGATTCAACGTATCGCCGTCACAGTACAAAGCGTCTTTGCGGATATCAAAGTAGAAGGCCGACAAATCGACAGTGGCAAATGTGAACACAGCCTGCCACACGCCTGAGAAATCAAAGCTGCGATAGCCTTTTTGTACGGCTTCATCGACTTCTGCCAAACGGTGCAGAACCCAACGCTCAAGCTCTGGCATATCAGCAGGTTCCACGCGGTCTGCGTCAGAGAAATCAGCCAATGAGCCCAGCATATAACGCATGGTGTTGCGCAAACGGCGGTAGCTGTCCGCCGTGCCTTTCAGGATCTCAGGCCCGATACGTTGGTCATTGGTATAGTCAGCTTGCGCCACCCAAAGACGCAAGATATCCGCGCCGTATTGTTTGATGATGGTTTCAGGCACGATGGTATTGCCGATGGACTTGGACATTTTCATGCCCTTTTGATCCAGCGTAAACCCATGTGTTACAACGTTTTTATAGGGTGCGCGGCCTTTGGTGGCAGAAGCCTGCAAAAGCGATGAGTGGAACCAACCACGGTGTTGATCGGTGCCTTCCATATAAACGTCAGCGATGCCATCTTCGGTGCCGTCTTCACGGTCGCGCAAAACGAACGCGTGCGTACAACCAGAATCGAACCACACATCAAGCACGTCAAACACTTGGTCATAGTCATCAGAGTTGGCGATGCCGTCCAAGATGCGCTCTTTGAACCCATCCGTGTACCAGACATCCGCCCCGTGCTCTTCGAACTCGGCCTTGATGCGCGCGTTTAAATCAGCGTTGCGCAGCAAGAAATCAGGGTCCGTTGGCAGCAGGCCTTTTTTGGTGAAACACGACAAAGGCACACCCCAAGCACGTTGACGCGAGAGCACCCAATCGGGACGGCTTTCGATCATGGAATACAGGCGATTGCGGCCTGTTTGCGGTGTCCATGTGACCAATTCATCGATGGAGCGCAGCGCGCGTTCGCGGATGCTATCGCCATACTGGCCCATGCCGTCATCAAGTTTTTTGTCGACAGAGGCAAACCACTGCGGCGTGTTGCGGAACACAATCGGCGCTTTGGAGCGCCAAGAATGTGGATAGCTGTGCTTGACTTGGCCACGCGCGATGATGCCGCCAGTTTCCACCAGTTTGGCGATCACGGTGGTGTTGGCTTTGCCCTCTTTGCCTTTACGATCAAAGACTTGCAGACCCGCAAAAACTGGCACATGCGGTAAGAATTCAGATTCTTCGCCAACGTTGTGCGTCATGCGGTTCATCCAGTTGCGCGCGACGAAGCATTCATAGTCGTCCGCACCGTGGCTTGGCGATGTGTGCACAAAACCTGTACCGGCATCAGCGGTGACGTGATCGCCATCAATCATCGGCACGTCGTAGTCCCAGAAACCGACGTCGTCGGATGCATCGGCATCCGCCATGTAAGGATTGAGCTCTTCGAAAGTGGCTCTGTCAATTTTCGAACCTTCAAGACCAGCAAAGGGATGCGCAAGCGTCAATGCGCCAAGTTCTTCAGAGGTCACATCACGCACACGCTCAAAAGCGGTGGCGCGGGATTTGGTCAGACATTCCGCGGCCAAAGCATCAGCAAAGACGTACAAATCGCCCGGCGCAGTCCAGCTTTCCTCTTCGGTCACAGTCACTTTAAAGAGGCCGTAGTTGATTTTCGGATTATAGGCGACCGCTCTATTCGATGGGATCGTCCAAGGAGTCGTGGTCCAGATCACGACACGGGCATCGGCCAAGTCGTTATCAGACCCAGATGTCACAGAAAACGGCACCCAGATCGTGTGCGATTTGTGATCGTGGTATTCGATCTCGGCCTCAGCCAAGGCCGTTTTCTCAACAGGCGACCACATCACAGGCTTCGAGCCTTGGTACAAAGTACCGTTCATCAAGAACTTCATGAACTCATCGGCGATCACAGCCTCGGCATGAAAATTCATCGTCAAATAGGGGTCATCCCAATTGCCGTTGATGCCGATACGTTTGAATTCTTCGCGCTGAATGCCGACCCAGTTTTCCGCAAACTTACGGCATTCTTGGCGGAAATCCACCACAGGCACGTCGTCTTTATCTTTGCCTTTGGCGCGGTACTGTTCTTCGATCTTCCATTCAATCGGCAGACCGTGACAATCCCAACCGGGCACATAACGCGCGTCATGACCCATCATCTGATGCGAGCGCACGATGATGTCTTTGATGGTTTTGTTCAGCGCATGGCCGATGTGCAGATGCCCGTTCGCATAGGGAGGGCCATCATGCAGCACGAAAGGCGTGCGATCATCAGCTTTGCCCTTGGCGCGCAATTGGTCATAGACGCCGATTTGCGCCCAGCGGTCCAACCAACCGGGTTCGCGTTTGGGCAGGCCCGCGCGCATCGGAAAGTCGGTTTTTGGCAAGTTCAAAGTTGCTTTGTAGTCGGTCGCCTCGTTCGAGGCAGTATCGGGCGTATCAGCGCACATCGCGTCAAATCCTGTCAGATAAGTCTGGGAATGGGTTGGGGCGGCGCGGTGGTCCATACGCCTTGTCCCGGCGGCTCAAGTTCAGAGCGCCGGGCTGGTAATTCGAATAATAATCGCGACCAAAAGATATCTCATGGGCCGCTTATACGTCTGTCAGCGCGCGGGGTAAAGGCGCTATGATGCAGGTGTTTTGACAGGTGTTGTCCTGCGGCGCAGCGCCTCATGCCACGGGGCTAAAAACAGGCATAGGGTACAGGCAATCAAAGGATACGCCATGACGCCTCTGCCGCCGAAGTTCCCGATCACGCCAGACCAGATCGATCAAGTCGTGACGCGGTTCTATGCCCGCGTGCGCAGTCATCCTGATCTTGGACCTGTGTTTGCCAATCATGTGAATGACTGGCGCCCGCATGAGGCCAAAATCGCCAGCTTTTGGCGTAACGCCATCGGGTTGGATCGCAGTTTTGACGGCAACCCACAGCAAGCGCATATGGCGGCGCATGACATTAAGGGCGAACATTTCGCGCTTTGGCTGGCACTATTTGATGACACGCTCTGTGACACAGTTGCGCCCGAGACCGCCGCTGCGTGGTCTGCACTGGCCCACCGTATTGGACGCGCGTTAAAAATGGGTATCGATCAGCGCGATGCCCCCAAAGGGGCCGCCCCTAAACTCTTTTAAACACTCGATATTGCTGCTAGATCAGCGCAACCAGCCCCAAACAGATCGAGGCACGACCATGGCGCATCCGCCCCTTAACATCGGCATCGCAGGTGCAGGCATTGGCGGATTGACGGTGGCGTCATTGCTGGCTGATCAAGGTCACAGAGTGACAGTTTTCGATCAATTTGAGACGCCGCAATCCGTTGGCTCGGGCTTGGTCATTCAACCTGTCGGACGTCGTGTGTTGGATGTTGTGGGCGCAGGGGGGGCTGCGCGCGCTTACGGCCACAACATCAAACGCATGCTGGGGTATGAAACTGCGCGGGGCAGCCGCGTCTTGGATGTGTCTTATGGCACAAGCTACGGCCTAGCCATTCACCGCGCGGCCTTGTTTGACAGCCTGCTCAATGCGGCTCAAACCCGTGACATCACCTTGCAGCAAAGTCGTCACGTGACAGGGCGCACAGATCAACACCTCGAATTCGAGGACGGCACACGTGCAGGGCCCTTTGATTTGATCATCGACGCCAGCGGTGCGCGATCTATTTTGAGCCCTCTGAAACCCCGCGCGCTTCCCTTTGGCGCGATTTGGACCTCGATCGATTGGCCCGACACGGATGTGCCTTTGGGCGAATTATCGCAACGCTACACCCGCGCCAATCGCATGATAGGCGTGATGCCGATGGGGACTATGCCGGGTGAGAGCAAACAAAAAGCCGCACTTTTTTGGTCCTTGCCGCAAGATAGCTATGACGATTGGCGGCTGCGCGGTTTGGATCACTGGAAACAAGAGGCCCAAACGCTTTGGCCTGCGCTTGAGCCGTTCTTGGAGCAAATCGTCTCTGCCGATCAAATGACCATGGCGCGCTACACGCACGGTAAGTTGCGCCGCCCGTTTGGCGATGGCATTGCCTATATTGGCGATGCCGCCCACCGCGCCTCGCCGCAATTGGGACAAGGGGCCAATATGGCACTTTTGGATGCTTGGGCCTTGAGCGAGGCGCTAAAATATTTCCCTGTCAAGAAAGCCCTGCCCGCCTATGCACGCGCAAGACGCGGGCATGTCACAGCTTACCAATGGATGTCTGCTGCTTTTACGCCATTCTATCAATCGAGCAGCAAAATCCTGCCCGTGCTCCGTGATCGCGTGATGTGCCCACTGTCAATGCTGCCGCCCACCAAGCAGATTTTGACCGCTATGGTCAAAGGCACCATGTTGCCGCCTTTGGGGTATCTCACGCCGATGAATCATCCCAAAAATCGCGACGACATTTAGCCGCCAGCCGACCCAAACAACCCCGTCAAAGCGCGTTTCACTGTGCCTGTGACGGATGGTTTTTTGGCAGCGATAAAGGGCAAAGGACGACAGACTTCGATCGCGGCCACGCCGACGCGGGCGGTCAAAGCGCCGTTGACCACGCCTTCGCCAAAACGGCGCGACACTTTGGCCAAAACGCCACCACCAGCAAGAGAGCCGATCAAATCATCGCCCACGGCCACAGCGCCCGTCGCGACCAGATGGGTCAAAACAGATCGCGTCACCCGCCACGACCCAAGTGTGCCAGAGCGACCGCCATAAATTTCAGCGATACGCCGGATCATCCGCAGATTAGCCGTTAGCGCTGTAAAAACATCTGCCAAGGCAATGGGCACAAGGGCTGTGACAGTCGCGACTTGGCGTGCGGCGGCTTCAACCTCGCGGCGCGCTGCGGCATCAAGAGGGATCAGGAATTCCGTTTCCGCCAGTCGCAAAAGCCCGTCCGCATCAAAGACCTCGGCTTTGCGCTCATTGAAACGGTCATTGCCCCAAGACACATCCTTGCGCGCTTTATATACCGATTGCAGCCTGTCCGTGACCAAACGCGCGGCTTTTAAATCTTGGGTTGCGGCTGCATCAACAGCGGCTTTATGCAATGTATCAATGCGTTTTAATCGCGCGAAAGCGGCCAGTTCTTTCAGCGCTATGGCCATCAACACAGCAATGAATGTGCCGGTAAGCGCGAGCGCGCCATAGCCCAAAATCGGGTTGCGCGCGATGAGTCCCGCGACGAAATCATAGCTGGCCAGCGTGACGACAAATGCAAACAACGTGCCCAAAAGGCGCCAAAACCAACGCGCCAAAATCGATGGCTTTCTTGCGGCGAACACGGCAGCACGTTCCATCGCGGACGGCGCACGCAGGGGCAGCAAATCTGGCACAGGGTCCGCGGTGGACGGGGTCACATCTGAGGCCCCGTCAAATTCGATCAGCACAGGGCCACGTTTGAGTTTAGGTTTTGGTAAATCGCTCATAGCTTATCCCCGATCAAAAACTCTGCCGCGCGATCCAGCCGGATATGGGGCGGGCCTTCACCGGGCTTTAGCGTCAACCGTGCCGGTTCAAACCGCATGATTTCATAATCGCCATCCAGCCATTTTTCAGCCCCTTTACGTGCGGGCGCCAAAATGTGAGACGGATCTTCGGGCAGCTCACCAGGATAAAAAGCCGCTTGTTTTCCGTCACTTGTGCGGCCACGAACGCAGTCAAGCATTTCGCCGTTGTGATCAATCGTCTCCTCGACCGTGGCACGCAAGGCGGCAATCGACATAGCAGATGTGCCAGCGCCTGCGAAATTGGCACGGTCGCGGGCATCGCGCACAAGCGCTTCCATGATAGCGGTCAAACGTGGGTGTTGGCTGTGATGAATGTGATCGGCTTTCGAGGCGGCAAACAGCACACGATCCACGCGGCGTTGCCCCAACAGTGCCAGCAAACGCCCCACCCGACCGGGGCGAAAGGCGCTGAGAATGTCCGCTAAAGTGCGGCGCAAATCTTCAACGGCTTTGGGCCCTGCATGGATCGCGCCCAGCGCGTCGACCAACACCACTTGGCGGTCAATTTTGGCAAAGTGATCGCGGAAAAACGGCTTAACGACTTCGCGTTTATAGGCCTCATAGCGCCGTTCAAATTCGCGCGCCAACGTTCCGCGTTTGGCCTCACTGGGAGGCAGGGGAGCGAACGTCAAGACAGGCGAGCCTTCCAATTCACCAGGCAACAAGAACCGCCCCGGTGAGCAATCCGAATAGCCAGCCTCGCGCGCAGCTTTGAGATAGGTCGTAAAGCTTTGCGCCAGTACCTTGGCCTGTTGTTCGTCGTGCTTTGCATCGACGTCGGTGGACCCTAATCTGGCCAGAAACTCCGCGCTTTGACCGCGCGATTTGGCGGCAACAATCGCACTTTCGGACCACTCGGCATAGGATTTTTCCATCAGACCGAGGTCCAAAAGCCATTCTCCCGGATAATCCATGATATCCAAATGTATCGTGCGCAGGCCAGAGAGCATTCCCAAAATCCCCGTGGGCTGTACCTTAAACGACAGGCGCAATTCCGACACGGCGCGGGTGCTGTCCGGCCAATGGGGCACGGAGGCAGTAAGCGCTGCCAAATGGGTCTCGAAATCAAACCGCGGCACGGTGTCATCGGGTTGTGGCTGCAAATAGGCGGCGGTGATGGCCGAGGATGCGCCAAGCTGCGGCATGCGTCCACGATCCAACAGATTGGCCACAAGCGAGGTGATGAATACCGTCTTACCAGCCCGCGACAATCCTGTGATTCCCACGCGGATCACCGGTTCAAACAAGGCCTCATTCACGCCCTCTTGTACCGTCTCGACGCCCCGCACGATGCGGTCGGCGATGTTACCAATGATCAAACCCCTGCCCCTTCACAGTTTTTCTATCTTTAACATAGGCAGACCCATCACTTTTTGAAAGGTGTGTCACCTCATCTAGCCCCGAAAGACTAGACGCGCGCAACAACGCACGGTACATGGCGGTCATGCCCAGATTTGCCCTTCTTATAGAATACAACGGCGCGCCGTTTTCAGGCTGGCAGCGCCAGAAGGTTCAGCCTTCTGTCCAGCAAGCCATTGAAACCGCCCTGCGCAAAGTTGACCCCGATTGCCCCACGATTGGTGCGGCGGGGCGTACTGACGCTGGCGTGCATGCCAAGGGCCAAGTGGCCCATTGTGATTTAGTGCGCGATTGGGATCCGTTTCGGTTGATGGAGGCAGTGAATTTTCACCTCAAGCCTTTGCCTGTAGCGATTCTGAATGCGGTGCGGGTTGATGATGAGTGGCACGCGCGCTATTCGGCCAAAGAGCGGCGCTATACGTTTCGGTTGATTGCGCGGCGCGCACCGGTTGTGCATGGCGCAGGTTTGGTGTGGCAAGTGCGCGGTCCGCTGGATGCTGGGTTGATGCAAGAGGCCGCAAATCGCTTGTTGGGCACTCATGATTTCACAACGTTTCGGTCCACCAGCTGTCAAGCCAATAGCCCAATCAAAACTATGGATGAAATCACTGTCGAAGAGCATGACTATCCTTATGGCAAGGAATATCAGTTTCACTTACGCGCGCGGTCGTTTTTGCACAATCAAGTGCGCTCGATCGTCGGCTCGTTGGAACGCGTCGGGGCCAAATATTGGACGCCTGATGACATGACAAAAGTGCTTGAGGCGCGTGATCGCACCGCCTGCGGACCTGTCAGCCCTCCTGATGGGTTGTACATGACGGGTGTAGGATATGAGACTAAGCCGTTTGGATTTTAACGCAATTTGATCGAATTCCTTCTGCCTTTTGGATCACGCCCAAAGAGCGCCTGATCCTTGCCCTTTTCTGGCCTCATTAAGGTCCGAAAATGCCTCAACACGGGGCTTAAAACGAGGCGACCATGGGTTTTTCAATTTTCACATTCGATCAGATCGCGATGTCTGTCATGACCGTCATCGCCATCCGTGAAGCGATGATCGTTTTGCTGCCTGATCATATCGCAGGTCCGCAAGGATGGTTCATAGACACCTCTGCTGGGGATCGCACCTAGTACACAAGTCGTCAAAGTCTAATTTTTAATCACACATATTCGTATACACAGAATTAGACATGCAAAACGCAACTGCCAGTCGCTTGGAGTGCGCAACTCATTGCCGATACTGCGACAATTTGCTCTACATGACAAAAGATTAATGAAAGCGAGCCAATGGCAAAAGCATCCTCAAAACTGCGCGACACTTTAGCAACGCTGCTGACTCAGATTTACCCCGATCGCGACCCTGCACCTTTGGCAAAAGAAGTGATTAGCGCCTTTTGGCCCGAAGGCACGAAAGCCCGCAGTCGAGGGCGCGCCTTGGGCAACACGCTGTGGAGCGAGGCCGACACATTGGTCATCACCTACGGCAACACATTCATAGACGGCCAACACAAACCTTTGGATTTACTGCGCGATTTTTTGGATCGTTATGTCAAAGGCGTGATTTCTGGTGTGCATATTTTGCCGTTTTTCCCCTTCACCTCGGACGACGGGTTTTCGGTTACAGATTACCGCGCTGTGAACAGCCAGCTGGGCGATTGGCCTGATATTGAGCGCATCGCGGCGGATTTCAGGTTGATGTCGGATTTGGTGCTCAACCATGTGTCGAGCAACTCAAACTGGTTCTCTGACTATCTGCAAGGCCGCGAGCCCTATGATAAATTCTTCAAAGAGGCCCTGCCCAGCGACGATCTAAGCGAAGTCGTGCGCCCCCGAATTTCGCCCTTGTTGCGCGAGGTCGAAACGGCCTCTGGCCCCAAACATGTGTGGTGTACCTTCAGTCACGATCAGATCGATCTCGACTTTGAAAACCCCGAAGTTTTGCTTGAATTTTTACGCGTGACGCGCATTCACATCGATCACGGTATTCGGATCGTGCGCTTGGATGCTGTAGCGTTTTTGTGGAAAGAAATCGGCACCAATTGCATTCACTTGCCCCAAACCCATGCCATCGTGCGGTTGATGCGGGTTTTGTGTGATTACGCCGAAGAACCTGTCGTGTTGCTGACTGAGACCAATGTGCCCAACGCGGAAAACCTCAGCTATTTTGGCAACCGCAATGAAGCGCATATGATCTATAACTTCTCGCTGCCGCCATTGTTGCTGCATGCCCTGCTCAGCGGAACAAGCGTGCATTTGAACCAATGGTTGATGCGGATGCCCCCGGCGCAATTGGGCTGCGCCTACCTGAATTTCGCCGCCTCTCATGACGGAATTGGCGTGCGCGGTGCCGAAGGGTTGCTGTCCGGCGAAGAGCTGGGCAGTGTCATCAATACTGTGCGCGACTTTGGCGGCAAGGTGTCGATGCGCGCCCTGCCCGATGGATCAGAAAAACCATACGAGTTGAACATCACCTTCTTTGACGCGCTCAAAGGCACGATTGACGGCGGCGAAGACGCGCATCAAATCGCGCGGTTCTTGTGTTCACAAACCATCGTGATGGCGCTTGAGGGCGTGCCCGCGTTCTATGTGCATTCCTTGATTGCCACCCCGAACGATACCGAGGCGGTCGACAAAAGCGGCATGAACCGCGCGATAAATCGCCATCGTTGGGATTATGCAGATCTGCGCCAACAGCTGGACGATCCAGAAACGGTGCACGCGCAGGTTTTGGACGCGTTGAAAAACCGTATTTCGATACGCACGGCACAAAAGGCATTCCACCCAAATGCCACGCAGTTTACCATGCAATTGGGCGAAAAAATCTTTGGTATTTGGCGTCAATCGTTGAACCGCGACCAATCTATTTTCGCACTGCACAATGTCTCTGATGAATTGCAGGTACTGCCAACTTTGTCGATCAACTTGATTGATGGCGAAGATTGGTATGACCTTTTGACAGGCAAAAAGCTTGACCTTTCAGACGGGGTTTTGACCTTTCAACCCTATCAATGTCGCTGGGTGTCCAACGTTAAATAGGGCGAACACTGCATCTGGGATGGGCACCCCATCATGCAAACGATAGGCCGGCAAAAGCTTTGCCGGCCAAAAGACTCTTGCAACCCTAGGGCACCTCAGAAAGCGCACCAACATCGCCAGATATGATTAAATCAATGTGTGCCGCGATTTTATTGGCGTCCCAATCCCACCATGCAATCTCAAGCAATTGCGCGACAGTGCCCGCGTCAAATCGCATGCGTACAACGACTGCCGGATTGCCCGCGACAATCGCGTAATCAGGAATTTTGCCCCGCACGACCGCTTTCGCACCCACGATAACACCGCAGCCAAGCTCAGCCCCCGGCAACAACGTGGCCCCACGTCCAATCCAACAGTCATGACCGATGATAGTGTCAAATCCACGGGGCAGCTCACCGCGATATCCAGCGATTTTGGTCTGATCAAACACAGAAAACGGATAGGTCGAAATACCCGACATCGCGTGATTGGCAGAGGCTGTGATGAACTCAACCCCTTGAGCGATTTGGCAAAACTTGCCGATGACAAGACGTTCAGGCGCGCCCGCAAACAAGTAAGGCGCCAAGGTGCTTGCATAGTCATCAAGCAGACGTTGGTCGTTGTAATAGCTCCAATCCCCGACATCGATGTTCGGGTGATCAATCACCTGCGATAGAAACACCGTCGCCGGATCATGTGCGCCGTTTGGAAACACCAATGGATTGCGCAAGCGTGGGTCCGGCATCTTTTTAACTTGGCTGTCCGTCATGTGAATATCCCGTCCCTTAAATACGGGCAGAACTTATCAGACCAATAATACGATGCAACTGATGACGCTTTTACGCCGCGCCGCCTTAGAAACTCAGCGTCGCCTCGACCGCGCGTTTCCACGCTGCGTATTTGTCTTGTCTTTGCGCCTCGTCCATGTGCGGCTCAAACTTAGTGTCGCAAGCCCAAAGTGCTGCAAATGTGGCTTGGTCAGGGTAGACGCCAACATGCATCCCTGCGAGCCATGCCACACCAACAGCCGTGGTTTCATGCACTTTCGGGCGATCCACGGGCGCGCCGATAATATCGGACAAAAACTGCATCGTCCAATCGCTGGCCGTCATCCCACCATCAACCCGTAAAGTGGGCGCAACACCCGTAGCTTGCCAATCGGCGGACATGGCGTCTAACAAATCGCGTGTCTGATAGCCCACGCTTTCAAGCGCTGCTTTCGCCATCTCAGCAGGTCCTGTACCGCGCGTCAGACCAAAGGCAGCACCCCGACAGTCTGCGTTCCAATAGGGCGCACCAAGGCCAACAAAAGCTGGCACAAGGACTACGTTCTGGTGCGGATCGGCCTGCTTGGCCAGCTCTTGTGTTTCAGCCGCGTTGTCAATGATCTGCAACCCGTCACGCAGCCATTGCACCACAGCGCCTGCGATAAAAATAGAGCCCTCAAGCGCATAGGTCGGCTTGCCATTCAATTGATACGCAATGGTCGTCAGTAAACGATTTTTTGAGGTCACAGGCACATCGCCCGTGTTCAGCAGTGCGAAGCACCCCGTTCCATAAGTAGATTTCATCATGCCCGGCTCGAAACAAGCCTGCCCCAAAGTGGCCGCTTGCTGGTCGCCAGCCACGCCACAAATCGGGATCGATGCGCCAAACAAATCAGGCGTTGTGTGACCAAAATCTGCGGCGCAATCTTGGACTTCGGGAAGCATCTGCATCGGAATATCCAACAGATCGCAGATGGTTTTGCTCCACCGACCTTTGCGAATATCATATAGCATCGTGCGCGCTGCATTTGTCGCGTCGGTGACATGCGCCGCACCGCCGGTCATCTTCCAAATCAAAAAACTATCGACAGTGCCAAACAACAAATCGCCTTTTGCTGCACGGTCCCGCGCACCGTCTACGTGGTCCAAAACCCATTTCAGTTTGGTGCTGGAAAAATACGGATCGATCAACAGCCCCGTGCGCTCGACAATCATCGCCTCATGGCCGGCGTCGCGCAGGACGCGGCATAGATCAGCGGTGCGACGGTCCTGCCAAACTACGGCGTTATAAATAGGCACACCTGTATGTTTGTCCCAGACCAATACCGTTTCGCGTTGGTTGGTAATACCGATGGCGGCGATTTGCGAGGCCTGTACATCAGCCTTGTCCATCGCGCCGCGGCAGGTGGCCAGCGTGCTGTCCCACAGATCGTTCGGATCGTGTTCGACCCAGCCCGATTTCGGAAAATGTTGAATGAATTCTTGCTGCTCGGACGCCACAACAGACATGTCGCCATCAAACACCATGGAGCGGGTCGAAGTCGTCCCTTGGTCGATTGCAAGAATGTAAGTCATGTTGTTCACCCTGTTCTAAATATCGAAAGTTGGCGCTAAACGGCTATGCTCAACGCCAAGGCCGGATCACCGCGCAGTAGACGCAGCAGCCATCCATGCGTCAAGCACCTCGATCTCTTGTTTTGTCATGCGCAGACCCAATTTCGAGCGCCGCCAAACGATATCTTCGGCTGTGCGCGCAAACTCTTTGTCGATCAACCAGAGCACTTCGCGTTCGGTCAGATTGGACCCAAAATTCTGCCCCAGATCACTTGCGGCCTTGGCATCGCCAAGCACCTCAAAGGCATCGCGCCCGTAAGCCTTGACCAATCGGGTTGCCCAACGTGCATCTAAAAACGGATAGGACTGCGCCAAACGCTGTGTCAACGCTGCCACGCCATCAACCGGAAAATCACCCCCAGGCAAGGCCACGCCAGCAGTCCACGGCTGTCCGAGTGTGGGGAAAAACGGCGCGATTTTTTCTAACGCGTTTTCCGCCAACCGGCGGTAGGTGGTGATCTTGCCACCAAAGACGTTCAAAATCGGCGCACCTGCTGAGGTATCGACCCTCAAGACATATTCACGCGTCGCAGCCGTGGCAGAACTTGCCCCGTCATCGTATAAAGGCCGCACGCCAGAATAACTCCAAACCACATCGGCATCTGTGACAGGTGTTTTCAAATAGTTCGATGCGAACTCCAACAGATAAGCCTGTTCTTCGGGAGTACACACCGGCTGATTATCCGCGTCTGAATGTTCCGCATCTGTGGTGCCGATCAGCGTGAAATCGGTCTCATAGGGGATCGTGAAAATGATCCGCCCGTCTTCGCCTTGAAAGAAATAACATTTGTCGTGGTCGTAAAGCTTACGGGTGACAATGTGACTGCCGCGCACCAAACGCACCCCCTCGCTGGAATTGATGCGCACGGTGTTTTGGATCACATCTTTGACCCAAGGCCCGCCTGCATTGACCAGCATCCGCGCCACGACAACCCGCGACGCACCGCCGTCTTTGGCCTCAAGCGTGATGTGCCATTGCCCGTCAACTTGTTTGGCTGACACAACCTTGGTGCGAACATTGATTTTCGCGCCGCGGATTTGCGCATCGCGCGCGTTTAAGACCACGAGGCGGCTGTCTTCGATCCAGCAATCTGAATACTCATAGGCCTTTTTGAAACGGTCTTTCAAAGGCGCGCCTTCAGGGGCCGTCGCCAAATTCACCGATGTTGTCGATTTGAGAATTTTGCGCCCGCCAAGAGTGTCATACAGGAACAGCCCAAGCCGAATAAGCCAAGCAGGGCGACGCCCTTTCATCCACGGCATAATGGTGTTGAGCAGCTTTGAGGTCGGCGTGCTGTTTTCGAACCGCATGTCTTTGTGATAGGGCAAAACAAAGCGCATCGGCCAAGAAATATGCGGCATGGCGCGCAGCAATGTCTCACGTTCGATCAAAGCCTCGCGGACCAAACGCACTTCCCAGTACTCGAGATAGCGCAAGCCACCATGAAATAGCTTGGTCGAGGCTGAAGAGGTCGCAGAGGCCAAATCGTTCATCTCAGCCAACTCGACACTGAGGCCACGCC
Source organism: Pacificibacter sp. AS14 (assembly GCF_038899935.1). Classification (NCBI taxonomy): domain Bacteria; kingdom Pseudomonadati; phylum Pseudomonadota; class Alphaproteobacteria; order Rhodobacterales; family Roseobacteraceae; genus Pacificibacter; species Pacificibacter sp. AS14. Next base: position 25,781 of record NZ_JBBMQI010000018.1, on the reverse strand, counting down.
CCACCGCATCACGAGCAATGCCGCACCCATTGATGCCCCCGCCGATGACGAAAAGATCTATGATATCCTGCGGTTCACTTTGGCCCACGAAAAGCCTCCTCGTTCTCAATTTGCGCCGCAAGCAATCTACTTTCAGCAAAATTCAATCAACACTGCTTTAATATTATAATCAATATCGAAAGTTCGTTTACTTTCGATATGATGAAATTTTTTGAATTGCACACGTAAAATTCAAAAATATGATACATCCGAACACAAACGATAAAGCGGCACTCTTGACGAAACCGTTTAGACTGCCGATTGTTTTGACGGGCATAAACGCGCCAAAGGAAAAAAGATGGCCTCGACCTTCAGGCAAAAAGAGATACTCGAACTGGCGCGCATCGACGGCAAGGTCACTGTCGATGGCTTGGCGCAGAAATACGATGTCTCGGTCCAAACAATCCGCCGTGACCTGTCGGATTTGGCCGACAGCGGGCGATTAGAGCGCGTCCACGGAGGTGCTGTGATCGCATCCGGTGTCACCAACATCCGATACGGCGAACGTCGCCGTCTTAATCAGGACGGCAAAAAAGCTATCGCGAAGATCTGCGCCGAGCAGATCCCCGACGGCGCTTCCGTGTTCATGAACATCGGCACCACCACCGAAGCCGTGGCCCATGAATTGCTTGATCATGAGAACCTGCTTGTGGTCACCAACAACCTAAATATCGCCAATATTCTTTCCGCCAATCAAAGCTGTGAAATCATTTTGGCCGGTGGTGTGCTGCGCCGCACAGACGGTGGCATTGTTGGCGGCTTGACCGTGGAAATGGTCAAACAGTTCAAATTCGATTATTCTGTTCTAGGCTGCTCTGCCATCGATGCGGATGGCGATTTGCTGGATTTTGACGGGCAAGAGGTCATGGTGAGCAACACGGCGATCAAACGGTCACGCAAAGTTATGGTGGTTGCGGATCGTTTCAAATTTGACCGTAAGGCGCCGTTGACCATCTGCTCACTGGCAGATGTTGCTATGCTAGTTACCGACAAACACTTACCCCTTGAGCTAGAGCAGAATTGCATCGCTTGGGGAACGAACGTGGTTAGAGCTGAACAATAACACGAAGTAAAATGTTTCAGAAGAATTTGCACCAAACCCAAATTGTTAAATGTACAAAACAATTTGGGTTTGGTGGCGCAGACGAAGGAATTTCCAAATCGCTCCTGCGATATGAGTGATACCAGTAAGTTGTCTTAAACTCTGCGTTTGGCGTTCCGTTTTCTCGAACGGTCCCAAATAAGCGCAGAATTCATACAAATAGTTATCAGTCCTGCACGTGCCCTTGTTGCAGCTGTTCAGACTATACGGCTGACAGCTTTTCTTGAGTATTAAAAGGCCGTAGCTCTATGCCCCGCGTGTAATTTACATAGTGAGCCAACGCTTCGCTGACCGAGATGCACGAACACGTGATTGATGAGAATGCTGCGCTTACCGCTCGTCCATCAACAACATGCCTGATTTCAGCCTGCCCCAGACGGCAGACCCTCTGTCCGGATGATGGATGAGGCCACAAAAGTGGACAGTTTTCGCGAAGAGATCCGCAACGTCTTGGTAAGATAGGGAAGGGAGCGCAAAGGCATCCGCGCCGCACAAAGGATGATTGCAGCGACGATCCAACTCATCTGACCGACTGGCGTGATTTTGATCGGGCTTTGCCCGTGACGATCATTCCTGCCGTAAAAAATTAGTGTCGTGATCCACGCCTTAATATTAAACCAACATTCAAGAGATTGTTGCGTTCGTCACACACACCCAATCATTGGGTGTATTTTTCCTAAAATTAAACAATTATTCTTATTGGTGTTATTGCTATCCTGCCGAAAACCCGTTCAAGTAATTCCTAAGGCGTGAGATTCGTGCAATGCACGGTGCTTTCGCAAAGAGCTCGGATGAGGTTCAAATGCGATATTCTGGTTTTCGTGTGATTAAGGAAGCCCTTACAGGGCACAAAGGGTGGACGCCTGCGTGGCGCGACCCTGAGCCTGCATCCCAGTATGACATCGTGATCGTCGGCGGCGGAGGCCATGGGTTGGCCACTGCACATTACCTTGCCAAGGAATTTGGGCAGGCGCGTGTTGCAGTGATCGAGAAGGGCTGGATCGGTGGCGGCAACGTGGGGCGCAACACGACGATCATCCGGTCCAATTACTTGCTGGACGCAAACGAGCCATTCTATGAATTTTCTCTCAAATTATGGGAAGGTCTGGAACAGGACATCAATTATAACGCCATGGTCAGTCAACGTGGCATCCTGAACCTGATCCATTCGGACGGCCAACGCGATGCGTTCACGCGGCGTGGCAATGCGATGATCTTGAACGGGGCAGACGCCGATATGCTCAGCACCGCTGACATCAAGAAACGCTACCCCTTCTTGAACACTGATGACGCGCGGTTCCCCATCAAAGGCGGCTTGGCCCAGCATCGCGGCGGCACAGTGCGCCATGACGCAGTTGCTTGGGGCTATGCGCGCAGTGCCGACAGTCGCGGCGTCGATATTATCCAGAACTGCGAAGTCACAGGGTTCCGCATCGAAAGCGGCGTGTGCAAAGGCGTCGAAACCACGCGCGGGTTTATTGGCGCGGGCAAGGTCGGCTGCGCAGTTGCGGGCAATTCCTCCCGCCTGATGAGCCTTGCCAACATGCGCCTGCCCATTGAAAGCCACGTGTTGCAGGCCTTCGTGTCTGAGGGCCTGAAACCCGTCCTGCCCGGTGTGATCACCTTTGGCGCGGGGCACTTCTATTGCAGCCAATCAGACAAGGGCGGGCTGGTGTTTGGCGGCGATATCGATGGGTACAATTCCTACGCCCAGCGCGGCAACCTGCCCGCTGTCGAAGACGTTTGTGAAGGCGCGATGGCGATTTTTCCCATGCTTGGGCGCGCGCGGCTTTTGCGGATGTGGGGCGGGATCATGGACATGTCGATGGACGGCTCGCCCATTATCGACAAGACCCATATCGACGGACTCTATTTCAATGGCGGCTGGTGTTACGGCGGCTTCAAGGCGACACCTGCCAGCGGCTTTGCCTTTGCGCATTTACTGGCCAAGGACGCACCGCATCCCACGGCAACGGCCTACCGGTTTGACCGCTTTGAAAAGGGCCTGATGATTGATGAAAAAGGGATGGGCAATCAGCCCAATTTGCACTGATGATTATTGATCACCCCCTGCTTGGCCCGCGTGACAGTTCCGAATTTACCTACATGGGCGACGCCAGATTGCTCGAGCGCCCTGACCCCGAAGGTGCGGATGCAGCGGCGGCGTTTTATGAGTACGCCTACCTGCGCGACAATCCGGCGGGTTGGCACCGCGAGTTGTGGTTTCACGAGGCGGGGGATCGGTCGTGGCTGGTGGTGACGCGCAACACGATGACGCACGAAATCTCCTGTGTTGAACTGGCCCGCGATGTGGCCCGCGCACAAAGGCAATCCAAATGATACAGAAAAACCGGATCGAAGGCGGACAGATCGACCGCAGTGCGACATTCAAATTTACGTTTGATGGGAAACGGTATGAGGGGCATGCGGGCGACACACTTGCCTCGGCCCTTCTTGCCAACGGGGTGCGCTTGATGGGGCGCAGCTTTAAATATCACCGCCCGCGCGGACCGCTGACAGCGGGGTCAGAAGAACCTAACGCGTTGGTGCATTTGCGTGTTGGTGCGCGGCAGGAACCGAACACACGCGCGACCACAGCTGAACTCTTCCACGGCTTGGTGGCCACAAGCCAGAACCGCGTTGGATCGCTGTCGTTTGATCTGTTAGCGGTGAATGACCGTCTGTCGAATTTCCTGACGGCGGGCTTTTATTACAAGACCTTCATGTGGCCCAAGGCGTTTTGGGAAAGGGTGTACGAGCCGATTATTCGCCGTGCGGCGGGCCTCGGGGCGCTTTCGCTTGAGGATGATCCGGATGTTTACGACAAGGGGTATCTGCATTGTGATCTGTTGGTCATTGGCGCGGGTCCTGCGGGCCTAATGGCCGCACTGACGGCTGCGCGCAACGGCGCGGATGTGATCCTCGCGGATGAAGATTTCCGCATGGGTGGGCGATTGAACGCGGAAACCTTTGCGATCGATGACGCCTCTGGTGCGGATTGGGCGACGGCGACGGTCGCGGAGTTGGCCACCCTGCCCAACGTGCGCCTGATGCCGCGCACCACGGTGATCGGCGCGTTTGATCACGGGACTTACGGTGCTGTCGAACGGGTCAGCGACCACATCGCCACGCCGCTTGAGGGCAAGCCGCGCCAAATTCTCTGGCGGATTTACACGCAAAAAACCGTACTCGCGGCTGGCGCGATTGAACGCCCTATTGCATTTAACAACAACGACCGCCCCGGTATCATGACGGCAAGCGCACTGCGCACCTACGCCAACCGGTTCGGCGTCGCTGTTGGCCATCGCACGGCGATTTTCACCAACAATGACGACGGCCACCGCACCGCTGCCGACCTGCACGCCAAGGGCATCAAGGTCATCGTCATTGACCCGCGCCCAGAGGCGCCCCGCGCGATGGACTACGAAGTTCTAGCTGGCGCGCAAGTGACTGACACTATGGGAAGGCTGGGCCTGACTTTCGCGCAGGTTCGCCTCGCTGACGGCACCGAACGCACCATCGAGTGCGGCGCTTTGGGCGTATCGGGTGGCTGGAACCCCAATGTGCATATGACCTGCCATCAACGGGGGCGCCCTGTTTGGAACGGCGAGCTTGCCGCCTTTGTGCCTGCAATCCTGCCGGCTGGAATGACCGTCGCGGGTGCGGCCATGGGCGATTTGTCTACGGCGGGCGCATTGACGGGCGGCGCACGGGCGGCACGCGCTGCGTTAGGCCTGAAAGGCCGCGAGGCCAAAATGCCGATAGCAGAAGACGCCCCCGTCAACATCACCCCATTCTGGTACGTAGAAGGTGCAAGCCGCGCTTGGCTTGACCAGCAAAACGACGTCACCGTGAAAGACGTGAAGCTGAGCCATCAAGAGGGGTTCAGGTCCGTCGAGCACCTGAAACGTTACACGACCCTTGGCATGGCCACCGACCAAGGCAAAACGTCTAACATGGGCGGGCTTGCAATTATGGCCGAGCTTGCGGGCAAAACCATCCCCGAGGTCGGCACAACCATGTTCCGCCCGCCCTATACGCCTGTTGCGATCGGGGCCTTGGCAGGACGTCATCGCGGGCAAGACTTCCACCCCAAACGGCTGACGCCGTCGCACGCATGGGCGCAAGAACAGGGCGCGGTTTTTGTAGAAGTCGGAAACTGGATGCGCGCCCAATGGTTCCCTCGCGCGGGCGAAACCACATGGCGCGAAAGTGTTGACCGAGAGGTCTTGGCCACGCGCGGATCGGTCGGCGTGTGCGATGTGACGACGCTTGGCAAAATCGACGTGCAGGGTGCCGACGCGGCGGATTTTCTAAACAAAATCTATTGCAATGGTTTTGCTAAACTGAACGTGGGCAAGGTGCGTTACGGGCTGATGCTGCGCGAAGACGGGATTGCCATGGATGATGGCACCGCTGCACGATTGGCCGAAGACCACTTCGTCGTCACCACGACAACCGCCAACGCCCTGCCCGTTTACCGCCATATGGAGTTCGTACGCCAGTGCCTTGTGCCGGATATGGACGTGCAGCTGATTTCTACCACCGAAGCCTGGGCGCAATACGCAGTCGCCGGACCAAACGCGCGCCGTGTGCTGGAACAGATCGTCGATCAAGACATCGGCAACGACACGTTCCCGTTCATGGCCTGCGCCGAGATCACGGTCTGTGGTGGCTTGCGCGCGCGGCTGTTCAGGATTTCGTTTAGCGGTGAACTTGCCTATGAAATCGCGGTGCCTACGGCCTATGGCGATGCGCTGATACGGCGGATCATGGAAGCTGGGGCCGAGTTTGACATCACCCCCTACGGCACCGAAGCCCTTGGCGTGATGCGCATGGAAAAGGGCCACGCGGCGGGCAATGAATTGAACGGCACCACCACTGCGGCGAACCTTGGTATGGGGCGGATGGTCAGCACCACGAAAGACAGTATCGGCGCGGTTTTGTCCCGCCGTGAGGGACTTAACAAGCCCGATGACCTGCGCGCGGTCGGGTTGAAACCCGTCAATCCCGCCGATAAAACCCCTGCGGGCGCGCATCTGATGGCGGCGACTGGCCCCGTGGATGCCGCGCATGATCAGGGCTACGTCACATCTGCCTGTTATTCGCCGTCGCTTGGGCACCACATCGCGCTGGCCTTTCTAAAGGACGGCGACAATCGGATGGGTGAAACAATGCGCCTTGTCAGTCCTTTGATGGGTGTGGACGTTGCCGTCGAGATTTGCAGCCCACATTTTGTTGACCCAGAAGGGGAGCGCCTTCGTGCATGATCTCACACCAACACCCGCGCTTGGCGCCGCATCGCAAACCATTGGTACGGTGACGATTGCGGAAAATACGGGGGTCGCTCTGGCGTCCGTTACGGCGCGAAATGGTCAGGCAGACACCTGCGCCAAGATCCTGAAAAAGATCCTTGGGGCCGTGCCAAATGTGGGAAAATCCGTGTTGAACACACCCGAAGAGGGGTTCTGGATAGGACCGGATCAATGGATGATCGGCGCACCAATGCAGACCCACGAAGACATTGACGATCAGTTGAAAGCGGCGCTTTCGGATGCGGCCTCGATCACGGAACAATCAGGCGCTTGGGCCGTGTTTGATGTCATCGGCGCACAGATGCCGGACATGTGCGAATTGCTGTGTAATGTCCCGATCCGCAAAATGGCGGCAGGCGACGTGCAGCGCACGCTGATCCACCAGTTGGGCTGTTTCGTGATCCGCCGCACAGCAGATGATCATATCCGCATTTTTGGCCCGCGCGCCTCGGCGCAGACCTTGCTCCACGCCCTGATCACCGCTGCAACATCAGTGGTGTAACCGCTGCAAGCGGCGCAGAAGACTTGACCCCCCATTCGAAATCTTTAGAATTGTAGGCTGTTTTATCAGGATATTTTATAAAGTGAAAACCAGTTCCATGGCCACACCCCCTTTGACCCAAGACCCGCATCGCCTCCGCGAAGGGCGCGAAAAAGTTCTAGAGGTTGCGATCGGCCGCGAAGTGCGAGCCTATCGGCGCAAACAAAACATCACTGTGGCTGACTTGTCAGAGACCACGGGCCTGTCGATTGGCATGCTGTCCAAGATCGAAAACGGCAACACATCACCGTCTTTGACCACACTCCAATCCTTGGCCAATGCCCTGTCCATGCCGATCACGTCGTTCTTTCGCGGGTTTGAAGAAGGGCGTTCAGCCGTTCATACCAAAGCCGGTGAAGGCGTCGAGCTTGAGCGTGCAGGCACCCGTGCAAATCATCAATACAACCTTCTCGGCCATATCGGATCAAATGCCAGCGGCGTGATTGTTGAACCTTATATGATCTCGCTGAATGAAGAGTCGGATATCTTTCCGACGTTCCAGCATGGCGGCATTGAAACGATCTACATGCTGGAAGGCGAGGTCGACTATCGCCATGGCGATAAAGTGTATTCCCTTAAACCGGGCGATACGTTGTTTTTTGATGCCGACGCGCCACACGGGCCGGAAGGACTTGTTGCCCTGCCGGCCCGCTATCTTTCGATCATCAGCTACCCGCAAAAGGCCTGATTTCTCAGGTCTCAAGCGGTGGTTCGGTTTCTGGTTCGGGGAAAATACCCGCACTGGTGGGCAAGCCGTCGTCAAACTGCGACAGATAATCCAACATCATCGGGCGGCTGTCGATGAAACCCTTATAGGTGGCCAATTCAACGGGGAGATCGCGGACAACGCGGTGCAGCCTGCGGCCCCATTTGGGCATCGTCATCAGGTCTTGAAAACTGCACAGATAGCACCGGATCGGGAAGACCAGCGCGTTTGAACGCGGGAGGCGGTAAAACGTCTGCAGCTCGACCCGGAGGTGCTGTTTTGCACCGATGTTGTCGGGCGTTAGCGTGGTTTTCTGGATGCCCCATTTGTGGTAGTTTTCCGGCGAGGTGTCGAGCAACGGGTTCACTGTCATCGTCCAGTTCAACCGCCGTGCGGGTGCGCCTTGGGGGATGTTGAGCAGAAATTTAAGCGCCCGTTTGAAAATCCCCATTTCGTGGGCCTTGGGCACGGGGGCGTGCCATTCGAAAAAGTTCATCCCGATGTCGAAATCCAGCGACCAATCGGCCTGCGTCGTGATCATGCCCGCGTCCATCCACAAGTTATTTTCGCGTTGATCGAGCACTGCGAAATCGCCCTGTGTCTGACGGGTGATATATTCCATTGGACCGTAAGGCAGTGTGGCCACATCCAAGAACGTGAACGTGTCGTCAATGCCAAGCGGCTTGTTGACCCAGCGCCACGTGTTACCGTCTCGGTGCAATTCAAACAGGTCAGGGTAGTCTTCGGATTTACTGACCATAATCAACTCTAACAAATCCCAGCCCGCCAGCGTCATATGCGGCAAGGATTGGCAGCGCAGCGGATCATCGGCCAATACCTTGGCGCGATCCTTCATCTCAGAGACGTAGTGTTCATCCACATCAAAACGTTTTTCGTAAACCGATCCTTCGGGCCCGCCGCGATGCTGTTCCATGTTGACCGAATACATGTAGCTGTCTTCGTGAAACGGAAACGGGAACCGCTTAATCGCCCAGTCAGAGTTGTGAAACGAATAATCGTCGCGAAAGGTTTCGTCATTGAACTGGATGGTCATCGGTCAATCTCCAACATTTTGCCCGCAAAGCGGCTGACGCAGGGCATGATTTTTTTGCCGCTGGCGTGGTCTTCGCCATCGAGCCAGTGATCGCGGTGAATGAAGTCACCTGTGGCATTGACTACATCTGTTTCGCATTGCCCGCACGATCCACCACGGCAGAGGAACGGCGCATCCACTCCCTCGCGTTCCAAGGCTTCCAATAGGCTTTCGTGTTCGCCGACGGTGATCGTTTTGTCAGATTTACACAGTTTGACGTCAAACGGGGCACCCGGTGCTGGGGCGAGAAATGCTTCGGAATGGATGTTGGTGTCCGGCCAGCCTAGGGTCGCCGCCGTGTCCTGCACACCGTCGATCAACCGTGCAGGACCACAGACATAGGCATGCGTTCCCAGGGCTTGCCCATCGAGCAGATCGATCAGCGGAATGCGCTGCTCATCGCTGCTGTAGTAGACATGCACTTTGGTAGGGAACTTCGCCAACAACATGTCGGCATAGGCGGCATTTTCCGGTGTGCGAGCGGCGTAGTGCAGCTCCCAATTCCCGTTGGCCTGCTCCAACTGACCGATCATCGCCAGAAAGGGGGTGATGCCGATACCGCCTGCAAAGAAAATATGTTTGCGCGCCCGCAGATCAAGGCTGAACAGATTCACAGGGTAGGTGATCGTCATCCCGTCGCCCTGCCCGACGTGGGTGTGCATAAACACCGACCCGCCGCGACCATCGTCTTCGCGGCGCACAGAAATAGCATAGCTCGATAGGTCGGACGGATCTGACATCAACGAATAGGGGTTCAAGCGGGTGCGGTCCCCGTCTTGCATCGAGACGACCGTATGCGCCCCACCTGAGAAAGGCGGAAAATCCGTTCCGTCCGTTCGGGTGAATTCAAACCGTGTCACGAGATCGTTGACGGGGATAACCGCGCTGACGGTCACGTCGATCTGTGCGGGGCCAGCTTTGGCTTTTTGCGGCGCACTCATTCGTAGATCCCTTTTGGGGTGGGCACATTTCCGGGGTCTTCGGCATCCACGCAGACACCTTGGTAGGCTGCCAACCGGCGTGAGTAATGATCGCGCACAAACAGGTTTAACCCGCAATGGCTGCATTGAAACGGATCGGTTTTGACGTTTTCGGTAAAGCCTTTGCAATGCACACATTGCATCCGACGGGCAGTGGATCCACGGTGTTCGGTCTGAATTGCGGCCGGGGGAACGCCCGCGGATGTGGCCTCATTCATGGCTTGGCCCATCAAGCTTTCGGTGCCTGACAGATAAACCTGAAGCCCCATTTTTGCATCAATGAGCACCCGTTTGATCCGAAACAGCGCAGCATCATAACTCGGACCTTCGTAAAACTGCGCTGGCTCCAGCGCGCGCAGTTTGTCGGCGTAACCCGTGCCATGCGTGATGAAAATGATATGCGCCGCCGCCATCAAATCCGGTGTAGCCACATCAATGATCGCTTCGGCCCCTTGTGCATCGGCAATGAACAGATGAGCGGGGCCTGTACGGGGGTCTAACGTGCCCCAGATCGGGCGACTTCCGATACTTGGTGGAAATTCGAATTTCGACATAGCGCCCCCCAGTTTAGCCTTTGGCCATACGAATGGATTTGTCTTGATCGTAAAACGGCATCTCTTCGGCGGTCGCGGTCAACTCGGTTCCGTCCGGTTGCTTCACGATCAGCTTGGTGCCTGGTACAGCAGCATCTGGTGCGATACGCGCAATGGCAACACTGTAACCGTTCAACTCTGACGACAACCCATAGGTGATGACGCCGATATCGACCCCGTCGCGCAGAACCCGCGCGTTCATTTCCATCTGTTCCATGCTGCCGGCCAGTTTCACGCCGTAAATCTTGAAGCGCTCTTTGCCCTCCATGGCGTAATGGTTTTCCGCTCCAATAAAGCCCGTTTTTCCGGGTGAGACAGTGAAATCAAGGCCCAATTCCCACAGGGTGTCACCGCAAGGCTCATCCGCAAACGGGAATGTTTCAGAGTTGTCACCGGGGTAGAACAACAGGTAACTTTCGATGCGCAACATATCGAGCGTGCTGAACTGCACAGCGCGCACGCCCATATCTTTGCCCGCGTCCAATATGCTGTCCCAAAGGTGGGTGGCATCTTTACCACGGCAGAAAATCTCATACCCGCGCTCGCCGGTGTAGCCCGTGCGGCTGATCATCACATCGCGGCCATAAAGGCGCGTTTGCATCAAGCCGAAATAAGCCAGATCCCGGATGGCCGGGATTTCTTGTGCCAACAGATCAACCGACACAGGCCCTTGCAGGGACATATCGTGCAGATCATCATCGAACAGGATTTCGCAGTTTTTACCCGCTGCAACAGAGGCCAGCTGTTCCATACCCGTGCCAGTACCATGAACCACCAGCCATGAATTCACCGCAATGTGGTAGATGATACAATCATCGATAAATTTGCCATCCGCATTCAGGATCGACGCATAGGTTGACCGGCCTGGTGCAATTTTTTCGACGTTGCGTGTGGTTACGCGGTCAATAACATAGGCCGCGTCTGCCCCCACAACATGCACTTTCTTGAGGCCGGACACATCCATCAGACCCGCTTTGGTGCGGATCGCCTCATAGTCGGCCTTGGCGCGTTCGGGCGTGTCATCATAGAACCACGCGGTGCCCATGCCATTCCAGTCTTCCAGTGCGCCGCCAATTTCTGCGTGCCTATGTGCCAGCGCGGATGCTCTCCAAAGAATCGCCATTTGTTTTTCCTGTCGGTGTTTGGGGGGTGGTTTTGTTGCTTGAGTGAGGCTCAGATTGCGATCACGCAACAAGGTTGTAAGTCAATAAAGTTTCTACGGCGCAAAAGAGAAGCCCAACGCATCGGGCTTCTCTATTTGTCTTCACCCTTACATGTAGGACTTGTAGCTTTTGGCTTCCGCCATTTGCCCTTTGATCAAGATGGCAAAGCATAGTCCGATGCCGATCACTGAAAACAATCCGGGCAATGCACTGCCGTATCCCATAAAGATCGGGCCGGATACGCCTTCCCATGCGGCTGGTTCAAATGGAAATCCCATCGTATTTCTCCTTCTGTTTCTCTATTATTCTGCAGGTGGTGCCGAGACTGGAATGCCTTCGGGATAGGCTTGGGCTGGCACCTTGACGGTGTCCAATCCCGCAAGTTCGGCAGCTTCAGGGACGCGCAGCATGCCCAACATTTTCAGCGCCAGTGAGGCGACATAGCCGTTGCTCAGGCCAAGGGCGACGCAGACAAGCCCCCCCACAAGCTGTCCAATAAAGCTCACCGTTGGCGCGCCTTCGCCCAGAAGTGCGGGGTATCCGGTTGCTGTGATCCCGAAGACCACAACGCCCAAGAACCCGATGGTGCCATGCACCGTCACTGCGCCAACAGCATCATCGATGCCTGCTTTTTCGACAATCGCGGCAGCAGGTTTGATCAAAGCACCTGCCCCTATTGCGATAATGAACACCAGAGATGGCCAATAAACATCCAGGCCGGAAGCGACCGAAATGATGCCAGCAAGCGCGCCGGACATCATCCAGAACGGATCCTTCGTAACAACCCATGCGCCGATAATCCCGCCACCGACAGCCATCAGAACGTTGAACGACAGCGCGCCGAGATTGGATGGTGTGCCGTAGATCGTGGCGTAGTTACCACCCCAAGACCAAGCTTCGCCGCCGACAACCATGCAGGCCATTAAGAACCCAAAAAAACCTACGATGATCAACATGAGACCTGTCACCGTGAACGGCATGTTATGGCCCGGAATGTCATTCGCCGTCCCGTCCGCATTGAACTTACCGATCCGCGGGCCAAGGTTGATCAAAACGCCAAGCGCAAAGAACGCTGCAACGACATGCACAACACCGGCCGCGCCGAAATCATGGAAGCCCAACGACTGAACCATCCAGCCGTCCGAATGCCAGCCCCATGCTGCCGCGAGCGTCCATGTGAAACCACCAAGAATAATCGCCAAGATCACAAAGCCGACCGTCTGAATACGCTCGATCAGAGCACCCGACATAATCGACGCAGTCGTCGCACCAAACAGAGCAAACGCCCCCCAAAATACACCGTCGATTTGGTCTTCGATGTTCGGCCCCATATAAGAGGCACTTTCGCCCCAAGGCCAAGCAATTGCATTTGCATAGACCGCGCCGGAAATGCCATTCGGACCCGCCGACAACGATAAACCGGTCGGAAAGCCCCAATAGACCCACCAGCCGAAGAAATAGAACGCTGGGATCACAAAGGCGAAAGCGAGGATGTTTTTCACACCCGACGTCAGCGCGTTCTTGGCGCGAGATGCGCCCATTTCGTAGGCCAGAAAGCCCGCGTGAATGATGATCATCAACGGAATGGATAGGTAATAGTAAAACTCTGCGAACATGGTGTTCGTCAGATTGCCTTTCGTTTCTATGGCAGCGAGCTGCGCTAATAAGTCGGCGAATTGTTCTTCCACGATATCGTTCCCTTGTCGTTTGCTATGTACGTCGTAGGCCTCTTGTACGGTGGGCCATTTCAAAAAATGAACCACGAGGAAACTTATTTGACTAGTAATTTTTGCCCTTAGTGAAAAAAAGTTTCCTACAGTTGATCATATCAAACCCCAGTGCTAGCTTCCGATTCGACCAACCTGCGATGTGCAGGACAATAAATGAGGGTAGCGAAATGTGTGGGATTGTCGGGTTATTTCTAAAGGACAAAACGCTTGAGCCGCAATTGGGTGCGATGCTCACGAAGATGCTTGTGACGATGACAGATCGTGGGCCTGACAGCGCAGGAATTGCAATTTATTCAAATAATTCAATAGATAAGTCTAAGGTTGTCGTACAATCGGACACGCCAGAAACGGATTTTGACGGTTTGGACGACGCCTTGAGCAAGGTCATCGGCGCGCCTGTGACGATGAAAATTGTCGACACGCATGCGGTTCTTAGCGTACCGCAGTGTGCGATTGAAAGCGCTCGCGCGGCGATTATTTCGGTCAATCCGGAGCTGCGGATCATGAGCCGCGGCGATACATTGGAAATTTATAAAGAAGTTGGCCTGCCCAAAGAAGTGGCGGATCGCTTTGAGATTGAGCAGATGTCGGGCAGCCATGGCATCGGTCATACGCGTATGGCGACAGAATCAGCCGTCACCACAATGGGCGCGCACCCTTTTAACACGGGCAACGATCAGTGCCTTGTACACAACGGCTCTCTGTCCAACCACGCCAGCTTGCGCCGCAAGCTGCGCCGCGAGGGGATTCACATCGAGACCGAAAACGATACCGAAGTCGGCGCAGCTTATCTGACGTGGCAAATGCAAAAGGGCGCGACATTAGGCGAAGCGCTTGAAAGCAGCCTTGATGATCTTGACGGCTTCTTCACCTTTGTCGTCGGCACCAAAGACGGTTTTGGCGTTGTGCGCGATCCGATCGCGTGCAAGCCCGCCGTCATGGCCGAAACCGATCAATACGTTGCATTCGGGTCTGAATATCGTGCCTTGGTTGACCTTCCGGGAATCGAAAACGCCCGTGTCTGGGAGCCAGAGCCCGCGACGGTCTATTTCTGGAGCCATTCTGACCAACCCACCAAAGAGAAAGCCGCTTAAATGCAAACATTAGACATGGCGGACATCGAGCTGCGCGAGATGAACGCGACCCTGCATGCGCAGGCCGAAAACACCAACCAAACCGCATGGGAAATCGTAAATCCGAAAGGCGCGCATGCGATTGCCTGCGGTCTGGACGCCCCGATTGAGGTCACTGTCAAAGGATCGACGGGCTATTACTGCGGTGGCATGAACCAACAGGCAACCATCAATATCAAGGGCTCTGCCGGACCGGGCGTCGCCGAAAACATGATGAGCGGCGCAATCATCATCGATGGCGATGCAAGTCAATATGCAGGTGCCACAGGGCACGGCGGGTTGCTTGTGATCAAGGGCAATGCATCGTCACGCTGCGGGATTTCCATGAAGGGCATCGACATCGTGGTGCATGGCAACATCGGGCACATGTCGGCATTTATGGCGCAATCGGGCAATCTGGTTGTTTGCGGTGATGCCGGGGATGCCTTAGGCGACAGCCTTTATGAGGCGCGCTTGTTCGTGCGCGGGACCGTCAAGTCCCTAGGGGCCGATTGCATAGAAAAAGAAATGCGTCCCGAACATCTGGCGATCCTTTGCGACCTGCTAGAACGTGCAGGCGCGGACGCCAAACCAGAAGAGTTCAAACGCTACGGATCGGCGCGTGAGCTTTATACCTTCAAAATCGACAACGCGTACTGAGGATCAGACATGACAGACACAAGCAACACCGCGCCTCTGACGCCGCCGATCCAATCCGCGACGTTTTCCAATCCCGTCAACGCAGAAATCCGCCGCGCAGCCGCGACAGGTATCTATGACATTCGCGGTGGCGGCGCAAAACGCAAACTGCCCCATTTTGATGACCTACTGTTTTTGGGGGCATCTATGTCGCGCTATCCACTCGAAGGGTACCGCGAGAAATGCGAAACCTCGGTGACCCTTGGAACACGTTATGCCAAGAACCCGATCAAGCTGGACATCCCCGTGACCATCGCAGGGATGTCGTTTGGCGCGCTGTCTGGCCCCGCCAAAGAGGCGTTGGGCCGTGGTGCGAGCCTTGCGGGCACGTCGACCACAACGGGCGACGGCGGCATGACCAACGAAGAACGCGGCCACTCCGAAAAACTGGTCTATCAATACCTGCCATCCCGTTACGGTATGAACCCTGTCGATCTGCGCCGCGCCGATGCGATTGAAATTGTCGTTGGACAGGGTGCGAAACCCGGCGGGGGCGGCATGCTGCTGGGTCAAAAGATCAGCGACCGGATCGCCGACATGCGCAACCTGCCCAAAGGGATCGATCAGCGATCCGCCTGCCGTCACCCCGACTGGACGGGGCCGGATGATCTTGAAATCAAGATCCTCGAGCTGCGGGAAATCACAGCATGGAAGGTTCCTATCTACATCAAGATCGGTGGCGCCCGCCCCTACTTTGACACAACGCTGGCTGTGAAGGCCGGCGCGGATGTTGTGGTGTTAGACGGAATGCAGGGCGGCACGGCGGCCACGCAGGATGTATTCATCGAAAACGTGGGCCAACCCATTCTTGCCTGTATCCGAGAGGCTGTTCGGGCGCTGGAAGACCTCGGGATGCACCGCGAGGTTCAGCTGGTCGTGTCTGGCGGTATTCGCAACGGTGCGGATGTGGCCAAAGCCATGGCCATGGGCGCAGATGCAGTGGCCATCGGCACCGCTGCGTTGATCGCGCTCGGCGACAATGACCCAAAATGGGAGGCTGAGTACAATGCCCTCGGCACCACGGCTGGCGCCTATGATGACTGGCACGAAGGCCGCGACCCTGCAGGCATCACCACGCAAGATCCTGAGCTGATGAAACGATTTGACCCCATTGAAGGCGGTCGACGGCTAAACAATTACCTTAAGGTAATGACGCTTGAGGCGCAGACCATCGCGCGGGCCTGCGGCAAAAACCACCTGCACAACCTCGAACCCGAAGACCTGTGCGCGCTGACAATGGAAGCCGCCGCCATGGCCAAAATCCCCCTTGCTGGCACCGATTGGTATCCCGGCAAGCCCGGCACATCCTACTGACCTAAAACGAGGGCGCGGCCACGTGGCACGCGCCCCTTTCTTTGCACAACAGGGAACATCGATATGACCACAGATCTGGCCAAATTCGCAGCCGACAACGGCGTTAAATATTTTATGATCAGCTTTACCGACCTGTTCGGTGGGCAGCGGGCCAAACTTGTCCCTGCGCGCGCCATTGCGGGCATGCAAGAAGACGGGGCCGGTTTCGCGGGCTTCGCCACATGGCTTGATCTGACCCCTGCCCACCCTGATATGCTGGCCGTGCCAGATCCTGAGGCTGTGATCATCCTGCCCTGGAATCGCGACATCGCATGGGTGCCAGCCGATTGCGTCATGGAAGGCGAACCCGTTGCCCAAGCTCCACGAAACGTGCTGCGCCGCCTGATCGCAGAAGCCGCAGACGAAGGCATGCGCGTCAAGACGGGCATTGAGGCGGAATTCTTTTTGCTGACGCCAGACGGCGAACAGATCAGTGACGCCTACGACTCTGCCGCAAAACCATGCTATGATCAGCAGGCTTTCATGCGCCGCCTCGATGTGATCCGCGAGATCAGCGATTACATGCTGGAACTGGGCTGGAACCCCTACCAAAACGACCATGAGGACGCGAACGGCCAGTGGGAAATGAACTGGGATTACGACGACGCCTTGGCGACGGCGGACAAGCACAGTTTCTTTAAATTTATGGTCAAGACTGTCGCTGAAAAGCACGGATACCGCGCGACATTTATGCCAAAGCCTGTTGAGGGTTTGACGGGCAATGGCTGCCATGCGCATATCTCCGTCTGGGATCTGGACGGCACAACTAACGTTTTCGCGATGGAGCCGAACAACAGCAGCCAGACGGCGGAATTGGGTCTGTCTGAACAAGGCCGCAATTTCCTTGGCGGGATCATGGACCACGCAAGTGCCCTACCCGCCATCACCAACCCGACCGTAAACAGCTACAAACGCATCAACGCCCCGCGCACCAACTCCGGCGCGACATGGGCCCCCAATACGGTCACATGGACAGGCAACAACCGTACGCACATGGTCCGCGTTCCAGGGCCAGGCCGATTCGAATTGCGCCTGCCCGACGGCGCGGTGAACCCTTATCTGTTGCAGGCGGTTATCATCGCGGCGGGCCTTTCGGGCGTGCGCAGCAAGGCTGATCCGGGCAAACGCTATGACATCGATATGTACGCCGAAGGCCACACTGTAAAAGACGCGCCCCTGTTACCATTAAATATGCTCGACGGATTGCGGGCCTTTGATGCTGATGCAGACTTGAAGGCCGCCATGGGGGAAGACTTCTCAGCCTCCTACATCAAAATGAAAATGCAAGAATGGGACAGCTTCGTTGGCTATTTCAGCCAATGGGAAAAAGACAACACCTTAGACATTTAATGTATTTACATCGTGATAACCTTAGGGCCGCGTCCCTCTTCGCGGCCCTTTTTTGTTGATGTCTTGCAGGGAGAAGGCCGTGACGGCACCGCCTTCTCCCTGCGCCAACTAAAAAATCTTAACGCAACCAGCCCTGCGCCCGCGCGGCCATTGCGATCGCCAGCAGAATACAGGCCATCAGAATTGAAATCCCGGTGCTGAGCAGAGCATTCACTGACAGGCCAAGCGTCATGATCATATAGGCCAACGCGAACAGCGAGCCGACGAGGGACAGCCCCAAAAGCTGCACAGCCACCCTGCGACGCAAGATCAACAAGATACAGCCAACTGCGCCGGCAAACACAGCCACTGCAAACGCGGCGGTTGCCCAAACGGGCCGCTGAGTGAATATGGCAAGGTATTGTTCAGGCAGATCGGCCCGTGACATCGACGCGGTTTGCATGATGTAATTCAGGCAGCCCATAAGATTCCAAAGCAGCCCCAACCCGGCAATCGCCCAATAACTCAAACTTGGCTTTTCCATCGTTTATCCTTTGTTTTGCAGCAGGCTATCCATACTCTGTGGCAGGCTCAAGCCACAGATGAGTGACAAAGGTGCTTAAGTTTTGTTCACCTGCAAGAATAATTGTTGACTTAAGGTGATCTTCGCGGTGCAATCCCGCAACCGCTTATAAAGGAGTCACCAATGACCAAACGCATAGCCATCCTCGGCGCCGGTCCGTCCGGCCTTGCCCAGCTTCGGGCCTTTCAATCGGCCCAAGCACAGGGCGACGACATCCCCGAGATCGTATGTTTTGAAAAGCAATCTGATTGGGGCGGACTTTGGAACTACACATGGCGCACTGGGCTGGATCAATATGGAGAGCCGGTGCACGGATCGATGTATCGCTATCTTTGGTCCAATGGTCCGAAAGAGGGTTTGGAATTTGCAGACTATTCATTCGAAGAACATTTCGGCAAACAAATCGCATCCTATCCCCCCCGCGCCGTTCTGTTTGACTACATCCAAGGCCGCGTTCAAAAGGCCGGCGTGCGCGACTGGATCCGTTTTGAAACAGCTGTGCGTTGGGTCAAAAAGGACGGTGATAAATTTCAGGTCACAGCCTGCCACCTGCAAGAAGACCGCACCTATACCGAAGAATTCGATCATGTGATTGTTTGCACGGGCCACTTCAGCACGCCCAATGTGCCGCAATTTGACGGCTTTGACTCCTTCAAGGGCCGCGTGTTGCACGCCCATGATTTCCGCGATGCGATGGAATTCAAAGACAAGGACATCCTGATCGTCGGCACGTCTTATTCCGCTGAAGACATCGGATCACAGTGCTGGAAATACGGCGCGAAATCTATAACCGTCAGCCACCGCACCGCCGCCATGGGTTATGACTGGCCCGATAACTGGGCCGAGGTGCCGCTGCTGACCCATGTAGATGGCAACACCGCCCATTTCAAAGATGGTACGACCAAAGACGTTGATGCGGTGATCCTGTGCACGGGCTACAAACATCACTTCCCGTTCCTGCCCGACGATCTGCGCTTGAAAACGGCCAACCGTTTGGCCGCTGCGGACCTGTATAAAGGGGTCGCCTATCTGGACGAACCCGCGCTGTTTTATATCGGGATGCAGGACCAGTGGTTCACTTTCAACATGTTTGACGCCCAAGCGTGGTATGTGCGCGACGTGATCATGGATCGCATTGCCCTGCCTGATGCGGCTGCCATGAAGGCCGACGTTATAGACCGTATCGCCCGCGAGGATGCAGGCGAGGATGACTATGACGCGATCTGGTATCAGGGCGATTACATCAAAGAGCTGATTGAAGAGACAGACTATCCGACCTTCGATGTAGAAGGCGCATGTAAGGCGTTTAAGGAATGGAAAGGCCATAAGAAGAAAGGCATCATGACCTTCCGCGACAACGGCTACAAATCTGTCATTACGGGCACCATGGCTCCGAAACATCACACCCCGTGGAAAGACGCGCTGGATGACAGCCTCGAGGTCTATTTGCAGAACTAGGCCGCTGAAATCTCCATCTATGTGTCACCCAGACCGCCCCGTTTTGTGGGCGGTTTGCGGTGTGACCAAGCGGCGGCCGGCCCGCTTCCTTACTCTTTTTTAACAGGACCCCCTCATGAGAAAATATGCCCTCACCGTGACATGCCAATCCCAACGTGGCATCGTGGCGGCCATCGCCAATTACCTCGCTGATCATGGCTGCAACATCACCGACTCTGCGCAGTTTGACGACAAGGAAACCGGCAGTTTCTTTATGCGCATCAGCTTTGAAACAGACACAGACGTTGATCTGGATACGCTGTCAAAAGACTTCGCCAAGCCGACTGCCCCGTTTGATATGGCCTATGAATTTCACGATGAGGCCGCGAAAATGAAGGTCGTGATCATGGTCTCACGCTTCGGTCACTGTCTGAACGATCTCCTGTATCGCTGGTCCATTGGTGCGCTGCCGATTGATATTGTTGCGGTTGTGTCAAACCATATGGATTACCAAAAGGTTGTCGTGAACCACGACATCCCCTTCCACTGCATCAAGGTCACCAAAGAGAACAAACCAGAAGCCGAAGCAAAGATTATGGCCGTGGTTGAAGACTCCGGCGCAGAGCTCATTGTTCTGGCGCGCTACATGCAGATCTTGTCCGATCAGATGTGTCAGAAAATGTCGGGTAAAATCATCAATATCCACCACTCGTTCTTGCCGAGCTTCAAAGGGGCCAACCCGTACAAGCAGGCGTTCCAACGTGGCGTGAAACTGATCGGTGCGACATCGCATTATGTGACGGCCGATCTGGACGAAGGACCGATTATCGAACAAGACATCGTGCGCGTCACCCATGCGCAATCGCCAGAAGACTACGTGTCCCTCGGGCGTGATGTGGAAAGTCAGGTCCTGTCCCGTGCGATCCACGCACACATCCACCGCCGCGTGTTCTTGAACGGCAACAAAACTGTCGTGTTCCCCGCCTCACCAGGGTCCTTCGCCTCCGAGCGGATGGGATAACCCGCCCAACGCCCGCGATTAGCTTCGCGGGCGTTCTTTTTTGGGATCAAAGGCTGCCAAATCGGGGCGAATCACAGCGGGCAGGCGTTTTTGATGTCCATCAAGCTTGCCGATCTCAACCTCAGTGCCTGCATCTGCATGGGCCACATCAATCCGCGCCATCGCTATGTTTTTCCCCAACAAAGGTGATCGGGTCGCCGAGGTCACTTCGCCAATCTGCGCACGACCAATGTGGATACAATCGCCGTGACCCACTTCGACTTCACTTCCGATATCAAGACCGACAAGTTTGCGCATTGGGTGATCCTTGCGCCGGATCAGGGCATCGCGGCCGATAAAATCATCAGGTTTGGATTTCAACGGCACAGTGAACCCAATGCCAGCCTCGAACGGATCGGTTTGATCCGAGAAATCGTAACCCGCAAAGATCAGGCCCGCCTCGGTCCGCACCATGTCTAATGCCTCAAGACCCATTGGGCGCAAACCGTAGTCTTGCCCTGTCTCCCAGATGGCATCAAAAACTTCGGCGCAGTGCTTGGGGTGACACATGACTTCATACCCCAACTCGCCCGTATACCCAGTGCGTGAAATGACAAACGGCGTGCCCGCCTCATTGCGAAGGCGTGCGGGCGTAAACCGGAACCACGCAAGCTGGTCGAACTCGGGGTTGTGCGGCGCGGTCCAGACCAGTTCGCGCAAAAGATCACGCGATTTAGGTCCTTGCACGGCGACATTGTGGAGCTGATCCGTAGAGGAGCGCACAAGCACCTTCAGCCCAAGTTTCTCTGCCTGTTCGCGGATCCATTCACCGCCATAGTCACTGCCACCGATCCAGCGGAAGTTATCGCGCCCAAGGCGGAATACAGTGCCATCGTCAATCATGCCGCCGTGTTCATAACACATTGCCGTATAGACAACCCCACCCACAGGCAGGGTTTTCATGTTGCGGGTGAACACGTACTGGCACAGTGCCTCAGCGTCGGGACCATTGATTTCAAACTTGCGCAAGGGCGACAAGTCCATGATCACGGCGTCTTGACGGCAGGCGTGGTATTCAGCAATCGGCCCTGCGGCAGCAAAGCAATTGGGCAACCAATAGCCGTTGTATTCCACAAAATTACGGGTGTGTTTGGCAAAACTGTCGTGAAATCCGGTTTGCTTGGTCATCTTTGGCTCCGAATTTGGCGTTGCGCGCACGGCGATGGCGCGTTGGAATGTCTCTTTGCCGGAATAGGTCCGCACGTGAATGTCCGTGGGGTTCCAGCCATTTGCAGCAGAGGTGTCATCGGGACAGGCGCTGGACACGCAAACGATATCCGTCAGCGCGCGCAATAAGACGTAATCACCGGGGCGCGACCACGGCTCGTCAGCATACATGACCCCGTGATCATCAATCCCCGTGTTAAAAAAGAAATTGATTGCCATCCAACCTGGCCGCCCGCCAACGCCGAAGTCGGCGAGCGCGCTGTTGAAATTGTCCGAGCAATTCACATGCCCCGGATAGCCAATATCGTCGTAATATTTGGCCGAGCACGCCAAAGCAAAAGCATCATGGCGCCCGCATGTATCTTGCACCACTTCAACCAGTGGCACCATTTCTTGATCGTAGTATTTTGCGTGTAAGCCTGGCATCGGATAGGCGTGGCCCATCAAGGTGCGAGTCGTCGTGACATCCAGCGCGTGCTCGATCCCCTTGTCTAGTTTGCGGGCGCTGAAACATTCAAAGTCAGTGCATTGCCGCCCGTCCACATCCAAAATCTGGATGTAATCGCCCGCCTTCACAAAATAGGCTTCGGCGGTTTGTGTATGCACACGGATATCCTGCAGAGGATCGGCAAGGGGCGTGGGCAGTTCGAACCGGACGTTGGACTTTATCACGGCGCGTTTTATCATCACTGTCAGCGGGGTAGCGGTGTCTTGTGTCTCAAGATCCATAATGCCACCGGGGGCGGCGATGATGATACAGCCGTCACGCTGGGCGATGAAAGTCTGTTCGGTTTTGGCGGGAGTCGTGGCTTCAAACAGGGTGACAGCTCCTGCCGCCGCGACGTCGATTTTACGCGCGTCCAAGCCCATGCGCAAACCGCGCAGAGATTTGTCAGAACTGTTCAACAGGGCCTGCAACCCTGTGGCGGGCCCTTGCCCCTGCGCCCCGATCAGGCCCGCATCAATCCGGCCATGAGAGTTGCAGGCGAGGATCTCGCAGCGCTGGCCGCCTTCATCGTTGATAACTGTGATGTGATCTCCCACGGACACAGGCAGCAACACCGCGCCGCCCCCTTCAACGCCATAACGTTCCGTCCCCTCTGGCAGGGAAAAAATACGCGGTTCATAGATGGCGCTTGGCTTTGGCGGGCCGGAGCGTACATTTAGAAAATCATCCTTCACCGGCGCCTCACTTGTTGCATCATCGGAAAATTTATTTAATATGAAGAATATATATGAATGCAATGCCACGCAAACGAAATTGGCACGTCGGCAAAGGAAAATCACATCACACCGTTGAAACATCTTCCCACTCCTCTGGCTCTAAACACGTGACCCTTTGATTTCTCTTGCTTTTGGCCTTGTCGCGGCGGCCTGTTGGGGTCTTCATGATTTTTGCATCCGCTTTATCAGTCGAAGCGCCCCTGTCAGCGCTTGCCTCTTTGCCGTGATGATATTTGGCCTGCTGTTTCAAACGGGCCTGCTCGTGGTGACGGGCAACTATGACAGCATCCCCAAGGTCAGCATCCTGCCCTTGCTTTACGCAGGCGTTTCATTTGCGATTGCGAATGCCGGGCTTTACGTCGCGTTTCAACGCGGTCCGGTTTGGCTGGCTGCGCCTTTGGTGGCGTGTTTTTCCATCTTCGCGGTCGCAATTGCCGTGATCGGCGGCGCCGCCGTTTCCTTTGGGCAATTGGGCGCGATTTTGATGATCCTTACAGGTATCACGATGATCGCTGTACTTGCCGATAAAGACAGCACGCAAGAGACTGGTAAATTCTGGACGGTGGTCAGCGCCTTGATCGCGGCGGCGGCATTTGCCAGCACTTTCGCCTTTGGGCAAATTGCTGCAGAGATGACGAATGGGCTGATCTCTGCAATTCTAACGCGGATCGTCGCAATCGGGGTAATTTTCAGCGGCATTCTCGCTCTGCGCCTTCCCCTTTGGCCCAAGTCCGGCGCTTTGGGCATCCTCGCGATCATGGGGCTGCTCGATGGCATTGCGATTTTGTCGATTATGACGGCGGGCAACTATCCGCACCCAGAATACGCCGCAGTCACAACCGCCATCTACGGATTACCAACCATCTGGCTGGCTTCGCTTGTTTTGAAAGAACGGATTACCCTCAAGCAATGGGGTGGTTGCCTTATTGTGTTCATCGGCGTCGGCTATTTGGCGCTGTGATTCATAGCGGCTGATTCTGTCGCACTTATCTCTGTGGGCTGTTCGCCAGTCATCGTTAGATGAAATTATACTGCGAGCGCCACAAACGGCTTGAATGGGGTAGGCGATTGCGCAAAATCCTCTCTGCAGAGCGGCGAATTCACACTTTCCGCCCGTTCTCCCCCAACCAAATTTTGACGAGAGGGCCGCCCTCTCGCCGCTCTCCCGGTTTTCGCCTCCGGGTGAACCAGACGCCCTCGTGCCACGCCGCAGGTCTTGATCGCCCGTCGCGCTTTGTCTGCGCGCGACGTGTCATCGTCAGCGTGAACCACCCCGGCTTTGATGGCGGTGATAATCGCGGCACACTCAAGGGCCAGCGCGTGATCAACGCAACGGAGGCCGCCGTCGTGCGGCGTATATTCAGCGACTACCTCGTTGGGGTCTCACCGAAGAAGATCGCCTTTGCGCTCAATAACGAAGGTATTGCGGCCCCAACCGCGCGCCATTGGGGTCCAAGCACCATTTACGGTAACCGCGAACGGGGCACAGGCATCCTCAACAATGAACTCTACAATGGCCGCTTGGTGTGGAACCGTCTGCGCTATGCCAAGGACCCTGAGACCGGCAAGCGCGTCTCACGGCTCAATCCCGAGGCGGAATGGATCACAAAAGACCTGCCCGATTTGCGGATTATCGATCAAGCGACTTGGGATGCGGTCAAACACAAACAAGGCGCAATCAACACCAAGGCCAAGTCAGGCTTTTGGAAAGCACGCCGACCCAAAAACCTGTTCTCATACCTGATCAAATGCGGTGAGTGCGGTGGGGGTTGCTCGTCGGTGAATGCCACGCAGATCGGCTGCTCCAGCGCCCGCAACAAAGGCACCTGCAGCAATAGGCTGACGATCAGTCGTAATTATCTCGAAGAAGACATCCTTGGCGCATTGCAAGGCCAGTTGATGGATCCAGAACTCTGCGCTCTGTTTTGCAAAGAGTACACAGAGCATCTGAACCGATTGCGCCGGACACAAAGAAGCGCCGCCGAAGATCATCGCCTTGAGCTCTCAAAACTAGAACGTGAGCGCATGCGTATTGTCGATGCGATCAAAGACGGTCTGCCTGCTGAGATGGTACGCGATGAAGCGCAGCGCATTTCTGCACGCATCGCGTTCTTGACGGATGCCCTTGCACAAGATGGCGCAGCCGCGCCGATCCTGCACCCTGCGATGGCCGACATGTATGCGCGTGAAGTACAAAAACTGATCACGACCTTGAATGAACCAGACCACCGCGAGGAAGCAGCGGGACTAATCCGTGGCTTGATTGATAGGATTGTTCTGACGCCAGATGCGAGCAAGACACGGCTTATTGTGGATCTTGAGGGAGACTTGGCTGGTATTCTGGCAATGTCTGCGGATCAGGCGTCGCTTAAGAGGCCGAATTTGCTAGGTATTGATACGTTTGGGGCGTTTTCGTCCCTGTCCTACCGCCTTGGCGAGAGTGTTTCTCATTATGACGTAGGAATAAATGGTTGCGGGAGTAGGATTTGAACCTACGACCTTCAGGTTATGAGCCTGACGAGCTACCGGGCTGCTCCATCCCGCGACACTGTGCT
>NZ_JBBMQI010000017.1:0-87370 GCF_038899935.1 Pacificibacter sp. AS14 | reverse complement strand
GCCGAAAACGACACCAGCACAATGGGCGACATCTCAACACTCGCCGAACCCGCCGTCGTCGAAGACCTCATCAATGGGTCAATTTATAACGTGCAGGTTACAGCGAACGCATAAAATTCACGCCGCCTGCATCTGCGGGCGGCACAATTGGGCAGTTTGGCGCAGATGCGCCGAACCGTTTGGGAGGCATTGTTCGCATGGTGCGGGCTTTGTTAAATCGATCTCGTAATCGGTACTAAGTCGCATCGAGATCAGGGACAAAAAGGGGAGGACCCGCAATGGCGGAGAACTCAGAAAACAACGCATATTGGTCAGCGAACCTACGGATTATTGGCATCAGCCTTGTGATCTGGTTTGTCTGCTCGTTCGGGTTCGGCATCTTGCTGCGCCCGCTTTTGGCAGGCATCAAAATTGGTGGCACGGATCTTGGCTTTTGGTTTGCGCAACAAGGATCGATCCTTGTGTTTCTCGTGCTGATTTTCGCTTACGCGTGGCGCATGAACAAGCTCGATCGCGAACACGGCGTAGAGGAATAGGATATGGATCAGTTTACACTTAACCTACTCTTTGTTGGCGCGACCTTTGCGCTCTACATCGGCATCGCGATTTGGGCCCGTGCGGGTTCAACAGCGGAATTCTACGCGGCGGGCCGCGGCGTGCACCCTGTGCTCAACGGTATGGCGACAGGCGCGGACTGGATGTCTGCGGCTTCGTTCATCTCAATGGCGGGGATTATCTCTTTCGGCGGTTACGATACCTCAGCCTATTTAATGGGTTGGACGGGCGGCTATGTTTTGCTGGCCATGTTGCTTGCGC
Organism: Pacificibacter sp. AS14; assembly: GCF_038899935.1. Lineage (NCBI taxonomy): Bacteria > Pseudomonadati > Pseudomonadota > Alphaproteobacteria > Rhodobacterales > Roseobacteraceae > Pacificibacter > Pacificibacter sp. AS14. The sequence continues at coordinate 86,554 of NZ_JBBMQI010000017.1, read as the reverse complement.
CTTATTTGCGCAAATTTGGCAAGTTCACAGTGCCTGAATTTATCGGTGATCGTTTCTACAGCCCAACAGCGCGCATCGTTGCGGTGATCTGTTTGATTACAGCCTCTGTCACTTACGTGATCGGGCAAATGACTGGCGTTGGCGTGGCCTTTTCGCGCTTTTTGGAAGTGTCCAATTCAACGGGTCTGTTCATCGGCGCAGCAATCGTTTTCATGTACTCTGTTTTGGGCGGCATGAAGGGCATCACTTACACCCAAGTGGCGCAATATGTCGTGTTGATCATCGCCTACACGATCCCCGCGATCTTTATCTCACTGCACCTGACAGGCAATCCGATCCCTGCTTTAGGTCTGTTCTCGGATGCGACAGCGACGGGTCAACCTTTGCTGGAAACACTCGAAGGCTTGTTGGCTGATCTTGGTTTTAAATCCTACACCGAGCAGCATGACACAACACTGAACCTGTTCTTGTTCACTGTGTCTTTGATGATCGGGACTGCGGGCCTGCCACACGTGATCGTACGCTTCTTTACAGTGCCAACGGTTGCTGATGCGCGGTCTTCTGCGGGGTGGGCCTTGGTGTTCATTGCGTTGCTTTATCTTACAGCCCCTGCGGTTGGTGCGATGGCGCGTGTGAACCTGATCAACACTGTATACCCTGACGGTGTAGCATCTACGCCTGTGGCTTATGATGAACGCCCTGACTGGATGGTGAACTGGGAAAAAACCGGTCTGCTTAAGTTTGACGACAAGAACGGCGACGGCAACATCCAGTACGTCAACGGCGACGCAAACGAGCTGGTTGTGAACCGTGACATCATCACGCTGGCCAACCCTGAGATTGCTGACCTTCCAGGTTGGGTGATCGCATTGGTCGCGGCGGGCGGTTTAGCTGCTGCTTTGTCTACTGCTGCGGGTCTGTTGATGGCGATTTCATCGGCTGTGGCACATGACTTGATCAAGGCGCAAATCAACCCCGGTATCTCTGAGAAAAACGAGCTGTTAGCGGCGCGGATTTCGATGGGTGTTGCCATCGCGGTTGCGACATATCTTGGTCTGAACCCTCCCGGGTTTGCCGCACAAACTGTGGCTTTGGCCTTTGGTTTGGCTGCATCTTCGATCTTCCCGGCTTTGATGATGGGGATTTTCTCGAAACGCATCAACAACAAGGGTGCCGTGGCCGGTATGCTTGCAGGTTTGATCGTGACGCTTGTCTACATCTTCTTGCACAAAGGTTGGTTCTTTGTTCCTGGAACAAATTCGTTCACAGACGCAGAGCCGCTGCTTTTGTCGATCAAATCGACATCCTTTGGCGCAATCGGTGCGATGATCAACTTTATCGTGGCCTTCGCAGTGTCTCGTGCAACGGATGAGCCACCAGTTGAAATCCAAGAATTGGTTGAAAGCATCCGCATCCCACGTGGCGCCGGTGGTGCTGTAGACCACTAAGAATAAGATTAGGCCTAAATCCACTCAGGCCTAATCTTCCCCTCGGGGCGCGTGTTCTTTACCGATTGCACGCGCCCCACCCCATTTTTCCAAGGACAAACGCAATGGATAAAGCTGCGCAAAATGTTATAGCGTTTTTGCAGACGGCCCATCCTTATGACGTTTTGACATCTGACCGCTTAAAAGATCTAGCGAGACAATTTTCACGCAAAACCTTTCAAGCGGGCCAAACGATTTACACACATAATGACTGGCTTGATGGGCTGTACCTGATCAAATCAGGCACTGTGGAAATCACGGACGTCAACGGCGCACAAGTGTCCGTCTTGCAGCGTCAAAATCATTTCGGCGAACGCGGACTGTTGCGCACGGGGCGCGCCGCGACAACCGCCGTGGCCGTCAGTGATGCTGTGCTTTTGGTGCTCTCGCAGCATGTGTTCCAAGCTGAGATTGCCCGTAATCCTGAATTCGCGCGCTACTTCAACCGCGGTCAGGTCCGCGCGGCAGCAGCTCCCAGTTTGATGACGCAGCACGTGTCAGGTTTGATGGCGCTAAACCCTGTGACATGCGCACCGACATTGACGATTAAAGACTGCGCGCTGTTGATGCGCGACACCAAAGTATCCTCGGTGGCGGTGACATCAAAGGACACTCTTTTGGGGTTGGTGACGCTGCGCGATATGACCAACAAAGTTTTGGCCACAGGGCGCAGCAGCGATGACGCCGTCTCGACGATCATGACAGAAAAGCCCATTAGCTTGCCCTCAAACGCGCTAGGCAGCGATGTCATTCACACGATGCTAGAGGCAAAGATTGGACACCTGCCCATCATCGATGCAGGGCAATTGGTTGGCATGGTCACCCAGACCGATATCACAGGGTTCTTTGGATCTTCGCAAACCCAAATGCTGTTCGATCTATCACATGCCAAAACGATTCCGGAAATGGCACAGGTCACAAAGCGTTTGCCAGAGTTTTTGATGCAGCTGGTGGGTGCGCATTTGGCGCATGATGTGGTCACCCGCAAAATCACTGATATCGCTGACATGGTCACTCGCAAATTGATCACGATGTTCCAAGATGAAAACGGGCCCGCTCCGGCAGGTTTTGCTTGGGCCGCTTGCGGCAGCCAAGGGCGGCGCGAACAAACGGGCGTATCGGATCAGGACAATTGTTTGATCATCGACCCCGCGGCCACCAACCAAGATATGACTTACTTTCGCACCATGGCAAAGTTCGTTTGCGACGGCTTAGCTGCCTGTGGCTACGTCTATTGTCCGGGCGATATGATGGCGATGAACAACCGCTGGTGCCAAAGGCTTGATGTGTGGGAAGCTTACTTTGCGAGCTGGATCGCCAGCCCAGATTCTGAGGCGCAAATGCTGGCCTCTGTCATGTTTGACCTGCGGGTAATCGCAGGGAACGAAGACTTATTTGTGTCCCTGCACGCAAAGGCGCTTGAGACAGCCCGCGACAATTCAATCTTTGTCGCGCATATGATTGCAAACTCCCTCAATCACGCGCCGCCTTTGGGCTTGTTGCGCGGGCTTGCGACAATCAAATCCGGCGAACATCGCAACCATATCGACATGAAACACGCGGGCGTCGTGCCCGTTGTCGATTTGGGCCGCGTCTATGCATTGCAGGGCAAGCTTTTGACAGTGAACACCCGTGCCCGCATTGATGAAGCGATTGAGGCTGGCATCATTTCCAAATCTGGCGGTGACGATCTAATGGCTGCCTATGACACCATCGCAACCGCGCGCCTAGAACACCAAGCCGCTCAGGTGCGTGATGGCGCTGCCCCCAACAACTATCTCAGTCCCTCATCTATTCCCGCCTTCGAACGGTCGCATCTGCGCGATGCTTTCGTTATCGTGCGCACTATGCAATCCTCACTCAGCGCACAAGGTGCGCGAACTTAACAAAAGGCCTCTCATGCTGTTAGAATTCATCGCCACTTTGTCACTCGGCGCGGGCGCAGCTGGCATTATTTTGCTGGTTCAAAAACTCACACGTGGCGCATTGCCCCGTTGGGCCATGCCTGCCGCTGCAGGTCTTGCCATGTTCACTTTCGCGGTGTGGAGCGAATATTCATGGAGTGCTCGGTCTATGGATGCGCTTGGACCAGAGGCGATTGTCGCAAGTGAGGTCAAACAAAAACAAATATGGCGTCCTTGGACGTTCTTTGCCCCTGTCACCACCCGTCTGATTGCTTTGGACGGCTCAGGCGCGGTGGATATGGATGGTACAGTGGTCGTCGACATGTATCTGTTGTCGCGCTGGCAAGATGGTGCGGTCGTGCCCGCAGCCTTTGATTGCCTGCTGAACCGACGCGCGGATTTGTTTGAGGCGCGCGGTGATGACATCGCAACCACATTGCACTCTGCAGACTGGTTGGCCGTCGGTGCAAGCGATCCGGTCTTGCGTGCAGCCTGTGACAGGTTACGGTTGAACTAGCAATCAGCCACTCCATCTCGACAGACCAAGGTGATCCTCATGCAAGGCGCTATCGACATTCTCATCGCAGGTTCGAATGCAGCGCAGAGCATCGCGATTGAGTTGATCTTGACCCGTGAGGGGCATCGCGTGACATGCGTCTCATCCGGACCGCAGGCGCTCTCGCATATCAAGGCCTTACAACCAAAGCTGGTTCTGCTTGACCCAGATCTTAACGACATGTCGGGATTGGAAGTCTGCCAACGGCTGCGCATGGACCCCACCACTGCAGCGCTGCCCGTGGTGGTGATCACCCCAGATGCCCACGCTGTGTTTCGACGCAAGTTGATAGCTTTGGGTGTGACTGCGGTTCTTTCTCCACCGTTGAACCCGCGAGACATTATAGATTTGACGACACAGTTTAACACTGGGGACAGCGATGAAGTATGAACGGTGGTCCTTGCGCCTGCGCCTGCGCATGTTTTTGTTTTTCGTCTTTTTGGCCAGCAGCACCTTGGCGGCTGTCGGTTTAGGTCTTGCTCTTGGCTATAAAAAACTAGCGTCTCCGGAGGTTTTGGATGGCTTTGTCTTTGCTGGTATAATTTCAGGGTTCGGGGTACTGGCCGTCTCGACTTGGGTCTGGATGTTGTTCGATGAACATATCGCCAAGCCCATCGGCGCACTATCAGGCGCGCTGCTGGCCGCTGTACATACAGAGCAAGAAGACATGCCCGCCAAAACAGGCGCGCGGTATCTGGGCGATCTTGGCCTTGCCGCCCAAACAGCAAGCGATGAACTGGCGCGCACGCGCAAAGCTTTGGCGCAAACCGTCGCCCTTGAAACCACGCAGCTGATCGAGACCACCGAAAAGCTCGGGGCCTTGGCCGCTGAAATTCCTTTTGGAGTTTTGCTGGTGTCCGGCACACACCGCGTCGCATTTTACAACGGGGCAGCGCGCGCATTGTGCAGTGGCGCCCAAGACCTTGGGCTTGGGCTTGGGCATAGCTTGTTCGACACTTTGGACAGTGCTGCAATCTTGTCGGCCTATGCGCGATTGTGTGCAGGAGACGGCGGAGTTGGACATGTCATGTCTACAGCCGTCAGCCTGTCAAACGGCATTGATTTTCTGTCCGCGCGCTTGCGCTTGGTTCATGCGCCAAACGCAACTGACCACCGCCCCGCCTATGTTCTAACTCTGGATGATCTGGCCCAAGATCACCACCTGCAGAAAAATCGCCTCGATCTTGGCGCGCGTGCTGTTCAACAGTTTGCTCAGATCGGCGCGACGCTTCAAACTGCTCAAATGGCCCGCCAATATCTTGGTGACGCCGCCAAGACGCAGGCCCTTGACCGCGCATGTGACGCCGCTTTGGTTCAAGCTGAAAATGACGCATCCACGCTGTTGAAACAGTACCAAGACTTGGGCGACGATAGTGGAACGACATCCTTAATGAAGGTCACGGGACAAGACATCTGCAACGCCATCACTGCGCGCCTCAAAGACTGCAACATCACCATAGTCGCGAGTGAAAGCTCACCACTTTTTTTGCATGTAGACCCTGAAAAACTGGTCGCGCTTTTGAGCCATCTCGCCGCGCAATTGTCACGCGATGGTGCACGGGCACTGTCACTCCTGATAAGCAACGAGGACACCGGAGTGATGATCGCTTTGGGTTGGATGGGTGAAGTTCTGTACGTTGATCGGCTTGAGGCATGGCTGAATGACCCGACAATCGTGTTCGGGCCAGACGTCACTGGACGCGCTTACCTCGACGACATGAACACCGATATTTGGCCCGAACTCGGAATAGGGTTGCGTCGGGTTCTAAAGCTGCCAATCCCACAAGCATCGGTCAAACCAGCTCCGAAAGGCGGTCTAGCCTATGACTTTGATTTATTGAATCAACACTCTGTCGACAACACAGCAACGACCCCTCTAAATCATCTGAGCTATGTGGTGTTTGACACGGAGACGACGGGGCTTTTACCCAATGCAGGGGACGAGATTTGCCAGATCGCAGCCACACGCATCGTCAACGGAAATATTGTGGCCGACGAGCAGATCAATGCTCTTGTTGATCCTGAACGCCATATTCCGAAGGCCGCGACCAAAATTCACCACATTACCAATGAAATGGTCAAAAATCAGCCCAAGATTGATGTCGTCGGACGTGCTCTGCACAGCTTCGCACGCGGCTCTGTTTTGGTGGCCCACAACGCGCCTTTCGACATGGCCTTTTTGCACCGACATGCCGATAAAATTGGCGCGCAGTTTGACCATCCTGTGATTGATACGGTGCTGCTGTCTGCTGTTGTTTTTGGCCAAAGTGCATCGCATTCTTTGGATGACATTTGCTTACGCCTGAATGTTGTCATTCCACCTCATCAACGGCACACGGCCCTCGGAGACACGCTTGCGACGGCAATGGTGTTTTTGAAAATGTTGCAGATGGCCGAAGCGAAAGGGTTGACCACTTTTGAGGCTCTCTTGACTGAAATGAAACGTCACAAACGATTGCTGCAAGACCTCAATACAGCGCCACTATCCAAGTGATGTGATGCGCCCGACGGGACTGCGGTGATCATAAAAAGGCACCGTTTCTGGCGGGCCAGAGCGCGCGACAAGGGCTTTGACTTCGGCCAAAACGATCCGCGTGACAAACGGCAGATCAAGCGTCAAGGCCTCGGCCACACTCACCCATTGTAAATGTGTCAACTCGTCTTCTGCACGTGAAAAATCATCAAGATTGTCCATCACATCGCAGGCATCGCAAACCAAAAAACGCGCGTCAAAACGACGTGGCCGCTCAGGGGGTGTGATTGCACGAAAGACGAACCGCATGTCTGTCGACGGATTAAGGCTGAGCCCTGTTTCCTCAAGCAGCTCTCGGCGCGCAGCAACCAAAAGCGCTGATGCCAACGCCGGTGTCGCGTCAATTTCCAGACGCGCACGGCACACGGGGTTGATCATGTCTGGTTCGGCGTCATCATAATCTTGTGGATCGACCTGCCCACCCGGAAACACAAACTTACCGGGCATAAACACTGCAGACTTGCCGCGTTGCCCCATAAGCACACGCGTTGCGTCCTGCATCTTGCGCAGTAAAATAACTGTCGCTGCGTCGCGAATTGGGTTTGGGTCATGTGAAAAAAGAGACTGCGCCATACGCTCAACCTAAACCGCCTTTAGGGCTCGCGAAAGGCCTCGCGCGATTTATACAGCGGTTTAAGCAGATAGGTCAAAAAGGTCTTTGACCCTGTATGCAACTCCGCCTGCGCGCGCATGCCAGGGCGCATCTCAATCTGGCTTTGGCGTTCGGTCAAAGACCCGAGATCGACAGAAACGGTCACACGGTAATAGGGCAGTGCATTGGGGTCACGTTCGTCTTGGAAAGTGTCCGCGGACAGAACTTTGACCTTGCCCGACAGCGTGCCGAAAATCGTATAATCGTAAGCCGTCAGCTTGATCGTCGCCGCCTGCCCCGGTTCGACATGGGCAATGTCTTCTGGGCGTACGCGGGCCTCAACAAACAGTTCTTCATCCACGGGAATGATCTGCACGATCTCTTCACCTGGACGCACAACGCCACCGATTGTGGTCAGGCTCAGATTGTTCACAATGCCGCGCATTGGCGAAGTGATGATGGTGCGATCCAGTTGGTCTTCGGCCAAGGTCAGCGCCTGTTTCACAGAAGCGATTTCTTGCAGCGTTTCAGAAAACTCTTCGGCTTCGAACAGGTTCGCTTGAGTGACGATCTCGTTGTATTTAAGCTGCGCATCCGAATGAGCTTTTCTCGTGCGCGTCACTTCGATCAGAGCAACCACATTGCGGGTGAGCATATCTTCCATCAAAGCGCGTTCAGTTTCGACCTGTTTGAGCACATTAAGTGCGCCTTCTGAGCGCGCCAAATAATCAGCCGTCCGTGCTTTCAGCAGACCTCGCTCTGAGGCGATAACGCCTGCTGCACGCGTGGCCAAGTCATCGGGCACCTCAAACGAAACTCTGTCGCCTAGCTCAGCCTCAAGGCGCAATTTACGCACCTCTAAAGCGTCCAGTTTTTCTTGCAGGTCTTCGGCAGAGGTTCGAAACTCAGTACCGCTAAGCGTGGCCAAAATATCGCCCTGCTCGACCACATCACCTTCAGAAACACGCAGAGACGACAAGATGCCGCCCTCAAGGTTTTGAATGATCTGCGGGCGTGAAGACGAAATCATTTCACCGTCAGCACGCACGATCTCGTCGACTGAGGCCACAGAGGCCCAGACGATGAACACCACAATCACCAAAGCGACGATGCGAATAATCCAACTTGGCCGGTTCATGTCTTTGTCGAGCAGATCTTCTAGCCCTGACATTAGCCTTGCCCGCCGCTGGATTTCGACAAATGCGCCAGCACTTGATCGCGCGGACCATCGACAACCAAACGTCCGTCTTTCAGAACCATCGTACGATCAGCAAGGCCAACGATGGGCATGCGGTGCGTCGCAATCAAAGCGGTGCGCCCTTCAAGCCAAGGCCCAAGACGTGCGACAAGACCTGTTTCCAAGGATTGATCAAGCGATGCTGTGGGTTCGTCCAGCAAGCACACACGGGGGTCTTGCAACCACAGACGCGCCCAGCCGATCGATTGACGCTGCCCCACAGACAGACCTTCGCCGCCGTCACGAATTTCCAAATCAAGTCCACGGTGATGGCCGCGCACAAAAGGCCCAAGCCCAGAGAAATCCAAAGCCTCAAGCAGACGATCAGCGTCGCGTTCCAAGCCGCCCAAATTCAAATTGTCGCGCAAAGACCCAGCAAACAGACGCACGTCTTGACCCAAGTAACCAACGTTGCGACGAATATCACGCGGGTCGATTTGGCTCATTTCAGCGCCGTCCAAAAGCACGCGACCACGGGTGGGCGCGTAAAGCCCTGCGAGCACTTTAAGCATCGACGACTTGCCCGAGCCATTGGCCCCAAGCACGGCGATCTTTTGACCGGCTTTGATATCAAGCGCTGGAATATCAAGCGTCGGCGCGCCTTCATCATCGTAGCGGAATTGCAATTCGCGCAGGGCAAATTCGCCTTCAATATCTTCGCGACGCAAGAAATTTCGATCCTCGCCCGCGTCTTGCGGGGAAAGCGCGATGGCGTTCAAACCTTCAAGCGCGGTTTTCACATTGCTCCAACGCGCCATGGTGCCCGACAGTTGCGTCAAAGGGGCCAAGGTGCGCGATGTCAAAATCCCTGTGGCGATGATTGTGCCAACGGTGAACTGGCCTGCAAAAACCAAATAGGTGCCCAAAACCACGGCGGACAAATAGGTGATCTGCTGGACGCCTTGGCTCCAGAACGTCAAGAAGCCCGCAAGCTTGCGCTGCTCGGACGACTTGGCAGCACCAAGCACGTTCAACTCGTCCCAAATGCGACGCACACGATCTTCGCCGCGTTGTGTTTTGATCGTGTCCAGTTCGAACACAGCCTCATGTAACAAGCGAGATGCTTTGGCCGACGCCCCTTGGGATTCTACCGTCAAACGCATCATTTTCTTTTGAAAGAAATAGCCTGGCACGACCATGATAAAGGCGCCCAGCATCAAAATCCACACAACAGGCCCCGCGATGGTGGCGACAAGCGCGAAGAACAAAAAGATAAACGGAATATCGGCCACGGTGCCAATGGTCGAGGCCGTAAAGAATTCACGCACAGACGAGAATTCACGCATCGATGAGAACAACCCAGAGGGCGTTGATGGCCGTGCATCAGAACGCATCCCCAGCAGGCGTTCCATCAACATAGATTGCACGCGAATCTCGATTTGACGCCCAGCACCATCCATAAGGCGCGACCGTGCCAGTTTGATCGCAGCTTCCAATCCCACCGCCAAAACAGCCCCCAAAGCCAAAACCCACAAGGTGGATTGCGATTTATGTGGGATCACGCGGTCATAGACTTGCAGTGAAAACAGCGCCACGGCGACGGCCAAAAGATTGGCAACCAGTGACCCCAGCGCGATCTCTCCGATTTGTTTGCGAAACGCGCCGAACTGGCCCCAAAACCAATGCTCTGCCATCGCGGCAGGCGCATAGGATTTTGTCAAAGATGCCAGTGTTTTTCCGGCCCGTACAACCGTGCCAGAAAAGAAAGGCGCGAATTCGTACATTGGCACTTCGGCGGTTTGATCAGGGGCACTGCGATCAAAAATCGTAATCACATCGCCTTTTTGCGACAGCACAAGGATCAAATGTCCAGAGGTCATTTTCGCCAAAGCAGGCCAAGCTTTTGGTGTGATGCTGGCCAAAACGGTGACATCGGCATTGAGGCCGCAGACCTCAAGGCCTTGAGCCATAGCATCGACGCTGACGTCTTCGTCCGGCTGACCGGAGAAGGCTTCTAAGATGTCCGACACCATCGCGGTCACGCCAAGTTTCGACGCATAGGTCGCAACAAGTTCGGCGCGGTGCACATGTTTGGTGACAACTGAGCGTTTCTTTGCAGGGGCCTTACCCACCTGTGCGCGCACAGGAAGTTCAGCGCCCTTTGGCGGCGTTTTAGGGGCTTCGGGTTGGCTGAGTTTGACCTCAGCTTTCGCGATTGGCGCGGGTGTTCTAGCAAAAGGTTCTTGTGCGTCGGGCTTCACCTTAGCAGAGACAGCTTTGGGTGCAGAAGCACCTTTGGAAATCGCTGCAGCTTTTTGCTTGGGAGCCGCCTTGGAGGGCTCGGCCTTTGGGTGCACGGCTTTCACCGTCTCGGCAGGTTTGGCCGCTTCGGCGACACTGCGGCGCACGGCTTCTGCCGCCGCCTTTTTCAAAGCTGCTTTTGGATCTTCGGGCTCAACATGTGACGGCGCTTTGACCACGGATTTCACCAATGCGTCGGGCAAAGCGACCTTTGCGCGTGGCTTAGGCTGTGGGCGCGGCGTGGGTTTGGACGTTGCTTTGGATGCAGTCTTTACAACCTCAGTCCCTTTTGGGGCTGATTTCGATTTGGCCATGCCGCCAAAGTGTACCGTCAACGGACCCATCTTTTTGCCGCGCGGCGGCTTGGCCTCGTTTGACACCTCTTTTGGTGTTTCAAGTGCTGTGGAGGTGAAAGTTAATTTTGGCAAAAGGCTCAAATGTCCGCTCCGTCTGCCAAAGCACCTGCAAGACGCGCCATTTCAAGCTGCGTAAAACTGATTTCGTATTTCAAATCGATGTGTTTCAATTCACTTTGCACCATTTGTTCGTACACTGCGACCACATCCATAACTGTTTTTTGCCCGCCTTCGAATTGTTCTTGGAACAATCTGAAATTGGTACGATTTTGTTCAACCAGATCGGCTGTGTCGCGCTCTTGGCGCAGCAAGGCTTTGAGTTCGTTTTCCAAGCGCGCAGATTTGCGGCCTGCTGTTTCTTTGGCCAAGGAAACACGCGCAGATGCGGCACGCTCTTGCGCCTTAAGCGCTTCGACTTCAGCACCTGTGCCAACACCTAAGTTTGCGGTGCCACCAAAGGTGACGCCTGCGCTGTCTTTTTGGCCCAAAATTCCGCCAGCGCTTAAGCTGGGCAATAGGCCTGCGCGCGCAGCTTTCGCCTCAGCGATTGAGCGTTTTGCTTCAGCTTCGGCACGTAAAACTTCAAGCGGCACCAAAGATGAAGGTGCTACAGCAATCGCATGGGCTTGGGTCAGCGGGGTCGCACGGTGACCACCTGTCATAGCGCTAAATTCAGACAAAGCTGCGCGTTCGGCTTCGCGGTGCGTGGACGCTTCATGGTCCATATCAGCAAGTTTCGCGCGCACGACGCGTTGATCAGATAGACTTGACAATCCACCCCTCACACGAACAGACACCACACGATTAAACTCTTGCATACGCCCAAGACCACGTTCGGCCATGCCCGCCTTTTCATGCGCCTCAGCCGCCGTGATATACAATGTAAGGCCTGCATGCATGCGATCATTCATGTCTTGAGACAAAGCTACTGCAGAAACTTCAACATCGGCGGCAGCAAACGCCCGTTCAGCTTTGCGCTTGCCGTTGTCATACAGCACTTGATCTACAATCAAGCCAGCCGCCAGCTCACCTAGAGCGCTCAGTGTGATTGACGGACCAATTGTTGGGAGCCAATTTTTGTTGCGCGCGATGGCGCGCATCTTAGAGGCGCGCAATTCGGCTTGCGCCAAACCGGAAGAGGTTTCGAGCATCGTTCTAGCAACAGGCGCGTAAGGAGAAGTGGACGTCAACACAGTGCGACGCGCCAGCAAACCCTCGATAATATCTGATGAAGCGTCGCGACCAGCGGCGCTTAGGCTTGGTTCACCTGCGCCAACTTCGGCTTGAGCGTTACCACCCACCAGTCCGCGCACAAACGCGACAGGCTTTACCTCAGAAAGTTTCGCCAACTTGGGCGCACCTTCGCTGCAACCGCCCAAAAATATGGCTGCCCCTATTAGAATGCAACTTGTTAAACCTGCTCTTTTCACCTTCTACCCCACCCTTTTTTTTCTCGTTATACGAGGGCAGAACGCCGCCCTCGCAGTGAGTAGGTTTAAGGAAGTACGACCTCGATATTTGAGTCCACGAACAAGACGCTATCGTCGCCAAGTGTGTAGATGTCGTAAGACTCACCATCAATGTCCGTGGAGCCATTTGCAGTTGCGTCATCTGTCAGCACGACCCGATCATCGCCACCACCATGAACCGTCAGCGTGCCGTCTTCGCCTGTCAGGCGATCAAGGTCCGCCGTAGACAATGTAAGCTCTCCGCCATTGACAAATTGCAAGTCAATCGCGCCCAGACCAAAATCATCCAATCCGGAATTGTCGATATCAACGCTAAAGTAGACGCCATCGGGGCGCGACGATCCAGTGTCGAGCACGAAGAGCGTGTCCGATGTGTTCCCAGCGTCATCCAAAGAGGACACAACGATTTGTGACCCGTTGGGAACCTCTTCGCCAAAGGACAACATCGTTTTATCACCAAGATCATATTCGGCATCCACAGTAACCTCAGCGGTTTGTCCTGTTTCGCTGATAGAATAGACCGAAACGCTGTCATCGGTTTCTTGCACGCGCACAGAGTCAATACCTTCGGTCGAACGAGAGAATCCTTCGATGATCGGCGCATCGCCAATCGTGTCTATTTCAAAGCTGGTAGTTTCAGTGGCCGTATTGCCGGCCGCATCTGTCGCATCGATTGTTACGGAGGCGGTGTAATCGCCAGTTGCCAAAGTTCCCGGTGCGTAGGTCACAGACCAGTTGCCTTGCTCATCAACGGTCGCCTCTTGTGTCACACCTTCAACGGTTACAAACACTGTAGAGCCGGCCTCGACGGCACCGGTCAGTGTAACGCCATTTTCGGTCATCTCTGTGAGATTAAAAATGCCGTCACCACCCACATCGCTGTCCATAGACAATTCATTGACCAAGGTATCGTAAGTCACCGTTTCGGTCAGCGTGGCTTGGTTCCCCGCAAGGTCTGTTGCCACAACTTCGATGTCAGTTGATCCTTCGCCGCTTGGAAGAGCGCCCGCGGGGATATCAAGTGACCAAGTGCCATCTGCAGTCGTGCCCGCAGAATAGTTCGCACCACCAATGGTAACGCTGACAGTAGAATTCGGCTCGACAGTTCCTGACAAAGTCAGGCCAGCCGATGTCTCAACTGAGTTCATCACCATATCGGTGCCGCCAGACGTTGAGCTCACCACGAAATCATCGACATACGTGTCGACCTGAACGCCTGTGCTGACGCTCATGGTGTTGCCTGCGTCGTCAGTAATCGTCGCTGTCGCGGTGGTGTCGTATTCGCCAGATGTCACGTCTGAGGCTTCGAACAATGCAGAGAACGTACCCGCAGATGTCGACGTCACTGTGATCGAGACGTCACCCAAAGTGACCACGACTTCAATGTTAGCTGTGGCTGTGCCTGTGACCCAAACGCCGTCAGACGCTTCAACCGCGTTGATGATATTGTCGCCCTCGATAGGGTTGGTCGACAAAGCAACGGTGCCTGCAACAGTATCAACGCCGACAGAGGTCATTGAGGTCGCTGTATTTCCGTATTCATCGGTTGCGACAGCTGTCAAAGTTGTATCGTACTCGCCTGCGGCCAATGTACCTGCAGGGTAAGTGACTGACCAAGTTCCATCCGTACCTGCAACCGTGGTCAAAGACGACGTGCCAAGTGTGACGACAACAGTTGAGCCTGCGTCAGCCGTACCCGTAAAGGTCATCGCTGCGCCGCTTTCGCTCAGGTTTACGACTTCATCACCACCCGAATGACCTGCATCGATCGCAACGCCAGCTTCTGTGTCGATGTGGAATGTTCCAGAAGACGACACCACGTTTCCGGCAGCATCCGTTGCCACCGCAGTCACAGTCGCATCGTATGTTCCAGCAGGCAATGTGCCCGCTTCAAAAGTTGCGGACCAAGATCCGCCCGCGTCGACAGTCACGGTGCGCGACACGCCTTGCACGGTTACAACAACAGACGATCCCGCCTCGCCCGTACCTGTGATCGCCACATCGGACGCGATTTCAACGCCGTTCACTGTACCATCGCCACCGACGGTACCCGTGCTAATTGTAAGCGATCCTTCTAGATCGACATGCACGTCATGCATATAGGTTGCAGCGTTGCCAGCTGCATCCGTGACGGTCGCCCGAACAATGGTGTCATAAGTTCCATCCGGCAATGCATCCGCATCGAATGAAACGCTCCAAGTTCCGTCATCATTTACTGTTGTCTCGACAATTTGACCTTCGAGATCTACGCTTACTGTTGCCCCAGCCTCTGACGTACCAGAAATGGTCAGACCATCGCTGGCCTCTTCGATATTGACGACATCGTCGCCTTCGACAGTGTCAAAAATCAGATCTTCTGCCTCTGTGTCGACGATAAGTGTGTCAACTACAGTCGTGCTGTTGCCAGCGTCATCTGTCGCTACAACAGTCACGTCGGTGGTGTACTCACCTTCGTCCAAAGTTGAGCTGTCAAAATCGCCCGCCCATCTACCGTCTTCGTCAACAATCGTCACGACCGAAACATCACCGACAGTGACTTCGACTGTGTCGCCAGGCTCGCCAGTTCCAACAATCGTCACGGTTCCAGAATCATAGTCTTCGCCGTTGACGATATCATCTGTACTTTCGACGCCGTCAGTGATCGCGACAACCGGAGCTGACGTGTCTGGATCTTCGCTTTCTTCATCATCACCATCATCACCGCCAGTCAACAGACCAACGCCAACAACGCCCGCAACGGCCGCCGCGCCGACGCCACCTAGCCCCAACAAAGCTGGAGCCAACGGAGCCACAACAGGCTCAACGCGCTCCAAATCCAAAAAGGCCAGCTGATCATACTCGCTCCACTTGCCAGCCAAATCAACATCATTGTAGGTCGCGATCAATTCGCCTTGACCCATTTGATCCAACTCAACATGTGTCATCAAGCCGCGTTCGGACAGCAAAAGATCTTTATCGCCGCCCTCGAAGTAGCCATCAAGTACAATGGTTTTGCCGCCAACAAGCGTCACAATCAAATCACCGCCACTGCGCGAATAGCCAGCGATCGCCGCCGAAGATGTATTCAAAGACACATCCTGCATGCCGCTCATTGAAAGCGTTTCGGAGTTCCCTGAAAGAGACAAAGTGCCTTGCTCGATATTGCCCGCGGAATCGCGGAGAAAAAATTGAATGCCCAACATAATAATATTTCACTTTACCCAAGAAACACGCGGCTATTTTTGCCGCATTTTTTTACATTAATTACTCTGAGCAAAACTATACGAAAGACGAATCAGTGACTAGAGTCAAAATGCGCCACCGACACAAAAAGCCCTATTTCACCACCAGATAGCCCCCTTTGTTACACAAAACGGGTACATATGGTTGTCACTGCGAGATATTGATCAGGGGATGCAACCGCAAAATGCCCCTAGTGCGCCTTTAAATTGTGCCCGCCACGCGGCGCAGTCGCAAAGCGTTAGCAAGCACAAAAATTGAACTCAACGCCATAGCGCCCGCACCCAACATCGGAGATAGCAAAATACCAAAGTTGGGATAAAGAGCACCTGCAGCGACAGGAATAAGAATGACGTTATAGGAAAAGGCCCAAAAGAGGTTTTGCTTGATGTTACGCATCACAGCGTCGCTCAAGGTGAGTGCCGTCAATACCGCCTGCGGATCACCAGCGACCAACACCACATCCGCACTCTCAATCGCCACATCCGTTCCAGTGCCAACAGCCAGCCCAATATCAGCCTCAGCTAACGCAGGTGCATCATTGATGCCGTCGCCGACAAAAACCACAGGTCCATATGCATCACGCAAACCCACAAGCGCGTCAGCCTTGCCCGCAGGCAAAACCCCTGCCAGAACTGTATCAACCCCCAAAGAGTGGCCCACAGCATTCGCGGCGGCGGGCGTATCGCCAGAAATCATCGCAACTTTGATGCCGCGTCGCTGCAAAACTTGAACCGTCGATTTGGACGTCGGGCGCAGCTGGTCTGAGATTCCCAAGACCATTACTGGCGCTCCATCGCGCGCGACCAAGACCGGCGTCACACCGCGTGCGCCCAGCGCCTCAAGAGCCTCTTGAAAGGCAAATGTTTCGACACCTTCTTGAACCATCAAGGCGATATTGCCGATCAAAACTGAACGACCATTTGAGATCGCCTTCATACCGAGCCCCGTCAAAGACGTAACATCTTCGACCTCGGGGCACGCCCCGCCAAGCGCCTCAGCGGCCCGCTCAATCGCCCGCGCAAGTGGGTGTTCGGACTGAGCTTCAACAGCGGCGGCCAAAGCCAAAAGCTCTGTCTCATCGCAGTTGACCTTATCCCTAGAGATCACCACAATATCGCTGACCTCAGGGCGCCCCACCGTCAGCGTGCCTGTTTTATCAAAAGCCACGACAGCGACACCCTCCAAAGCCTGCAGCGCGTCGCCTTTGCGAAACAGCACTCCAAGCTCAGCTGCGCGACCTGTGCCCACCATAATAGATGTGGGTGTCGCCAATCCCATGGCGCAGGGGCAAGCGATGATCAAAACGCAAACGCCAGCAACCAGCGCGTATTGCAGCACCGGTTCAGGCCCCCAAATGAGCCAAGCACAAACAGTTAGAAAAGACAGCGCCATAACAACAGGCACAAAGACCCGAGTGATCCGATCCACGAGAGACTGAATGGGCAGCTTTGCCCCCTGTGCCGCTTCAACCATGCGGATGATCTGCGCCAGTTGCGTATTCGCGCCTACGCCCGTGGCACGGTACATCAATGCACCATTTCCGTTCACCGTACCTGCGCGCACGATCGCACCATCGGATTTGAGCACAGGCACAGGTTCACCCGTCATCATGCTTTCATCGACATAGCTTTCTCCAAGGGTCACAACGCCATCGACGGCAATCTTTTCGCCCGGGCGCGCGTGAACGATATCGTCAATGCTCAGGGCCTCAATCGGCAGTTCCACCAGATGTCCGCCCTGTTCAACCCGTGCGGATTTTGCACCCAAGCCAACCAGATGCCGAATGGCTTCACCTGTGCGCCCTTTGGCACGCGCTTCAAAATATCGCCCCAACAGGATGAGCGTCGCGATCACGCAGGCCGCTTCAAAATACACAAATTGCGCAGAGGCCGGCAGCAATGCAGGCGCAAAGGTCACCACAGTTGAATAAACGAAAGCTGCCCCTGCCCCCATGGCCACTAGAGTGTTCATTTCAGGTCCGCCACGCAAAAGCGCTGGGATGCCTTTGACAAAGAACACCCGCGCGGGACCGATCAAAACAGCCAAGGTCAAAGCGAATTGCACAAACCGCCAGATTTGCGCGGGCACCAGCATAGCAAACCAGTGGTGAAACGAGGGGATCAAATGCCCGCCCATCTCGATCAAAAACACAGGCAGCGTTAAAGCAAGCGCCAAGATCAGTTGCGACTTCAGATGGCGCGCTTCATCGGCTTTGCGTGCACCTGGTGCATCGCCCTTGGCCAGAACTGCTGTGTAACCTGACGCTTTGATGACATCGATCAAATCCTGCGCAGTGTACAGACCAGCAACGACAACGATCTGAACTGTCTCGGCGACCAAGCTCACAGGCGCGCGCATCACACCGGGCATTGCTAAAAGCGCGCGTTCAACACGCCCCGCACAAGACGCACAGCTCATACCGCTCAGATTGAAAACAAGCGTCTCGTTCCGCGCAGGGTATCCCGTGCGGGTCAACACATCGGACAGATCCAAAATGGTCGCGGGGGCCTCAAACTGGATCTCGGCCGTCTGCGTCGCCAGATTGACCTGCGCCCCGCTCACACCGTTATGCGCCAAGAGCGCACGCTCAACCCGCCCGACACAGGACGCACAGCTCATGCCTTCTACTGACAAACGTATATTTTTCATGGATATCTCCTCGTCTGGTCGCAAACCTGCATAGGCCCCAAATCTATCTCTATATGAAAGCTGTTCAGCCGCCATGCAATGCGGCAAAGACGGTTATGTCCATTGCCCAGACAGTGGCCTTTAAACAGCGGACAGGCTTTGCGTGCCCGCTGCACTCAAACTTGCCATTGCATACCGACAGACTGTTGGCGATAACGCTAACGTCCAAAAGTAAGACTTTTGATTTCAAAGGGAGACATACAGGTGAACACCGAGTGGATTGCCGTTGACTGGGGAACCTCGTCTTTGCGCGCTTGGGCGATGGGTGCGGATGGTACGATCTTGGCCGAAGCCCAGAGTTCCAAAGGCATGGGAACCGTGACACCTGCTGCGTTTGAAACCACGTTACTTGAGCTTATTGAACCGTGGTTCGAAACCGCGCATTTGCCCATTCAAGTCATCGCCTGCGGCATGGTCGGCGCACGCCAAGGCTGGGTTGAAGCGCCCTACGCCAGTGTTCCGTGTCTGCCAATCAGCGCGCGTTTGACCAAAGCCCCGACGACAGATCCACGGATTAACGTGTGTATCGTCTCAGGTCTTTCGCAAAACACCCCAGCGGATGTGATGCGCGGCGAGGAAACGCAGATCGCGGGCTTTCAAGCCGAGTTCCCGAAATTTGATGGCATCATCTGCCTGCCTGGCACCCACACAAAATGGGTGCATGTCAGCGCGGGCGAAGTGGTGTCGTTTCAAAGCTTTATGACCGGCGAATTTTTTGCGCTTCTGTCACAGCACAGTGTTTTGAAACACAGCCTGCGCGACGGTATTTGGGATGACGCCGCGTTTGAAAAGGCCCTGTCCGACAGTCTTTCGCGACCTGAAAAAATTTACGCCAAACTGTTTTCCTTGCGCGCCGAAGACCTGCTGCATGGACTGAATGGCGGTGCCGCCAAAGCGCGCTTATCTGGCCTTTTGATCGGCGCAGAACTTGCGGCGGCCAAACCCTATTGGTTGGGGCAAATGGTGGCTTTGATCGGCGCAGATGGCCTAACAGACCTTTATGCGACCGCGCTGAAATCCCAAGGCATCACCGCCCAGCGCACCGCCCCCACAGACATGACACTCGCGGGGCTGAAATCCGCCCGCGCCAGCATTTTGGAGTAATCTATGAGCTACAACGTTTACAGCGATACGAAAAGTGCACTTGGCGAAGGGCCCTTGTGGCACCCAACCCGCAATCAATTGTTTTGGTTCGACATCATTGGCATGTGCTTGCACACTATGTCAGATGGCGCACAGGTCACGTGGCAGTTCGACGAACATGTCTCTGCAGCAGGTTGGATCGATCACGACACACTTTTGATGGCCTCTGAGACCTGCTTGCAAACTTTTGACATTGAAACTGGTGACACAGAATTCATCTGCGCATTAGAAGCGGACAACGACGTGACACGTTCAAACGATGGGCGCGCAGATCCCTTTGGCGGGTTCTGGATTGGCACCATGGGCAAAAAATCTGAACCCAAAGCGGGCGCGATTTATCGCTACTATGACGGCGCTTTGCGCAAGGTTGTCAGCAACATCACCATCACCAATTCCATCTGCTTTTCGCCCGATGGTAAACTTGCCTATTACTCTGACACGGTGACCGACAAAATCATGCGTCTCAACTTGGATGACGCGGGCTGGCCTGTGGGCAAAGCGGAACTGTTCATCCAAGACGCCAACCACCCAGACGGGTCTGTCGTTGATGCAGATGGCAACCTGTGGAACGCCCAATGGGGCAGCTACCGCGTTGCCTGTTACGCGCCCGATGGCGTGCTCCAACGTTATGTCGAGGTGGGCGGATTGCAAAGTTCTTGCCCCGCCTTCGGTGGCGCAGACGGCACCACGCTGTTCGTGACCACAGCCCAACAAAACATCCCTGATGCCGATCTTGAGAAAAGCGATTTGCATGGGCATGTGTTTAGCGTCGAAAATGTCGCTAAAGGTCAGTCCGAGCATCAGGTGATCCTATAATGACAGCCTTTGGCAGCACGCAAGATGGTCGTACCGTTGACGCCATCACGATTGCCAAGGGCGACCTCACGGCGACCATTTTGACGTTCGGCGCCACGCTTCATAGTGTTCACCTGCTTGGCGTGCCCCACAGCCTGACCTTGGGCTGCGACACCATGCAAGCTTACGAGGCTGATCTGTTGTACTTTGGCGCGCTGGTCGGGCCGCTCGCGAACCGCGTCAGCAATGCCACGGCGCCGCTTAATGGGCAGATGTTGCAACTGCTGGCGAACGAGGGCACGACATCACTACACAGTGGCCCTTACGGCATCCAACAAGAGGTCTGGACTGTCTTGGCGCAAGCCCCAGACAGCGTCACGCTTGAACTTACTTTAGCCGACGGCAAAGACGGCTTTCCGGGCAATCGGGTGATCACCGCGCATTTTGCAATCATCGACCCTGCTCAGCTGACACTTAATATTTCGGCCACCACAGATGCCGACACATTGATCAATATCGCCAATCATTCCTATTGGAATTTGGATGGCACAGCTTCCATCGCAGGGCATGTTTTGACTGTGCCCGCCGACAACTATGTGCCCATCGATGCCGCCTGCATTCCCACGGGGCGCGCCCCTGTTGACGGTACAGGCTTTGACCTGCGCACCGCCACGGTGATGGACCCTAAAAACGGACAGCGCCTTGATAACAATTTCTGCCTGAACGGCATTGAAGGCACGCTGAAACCCGCCTGCACATTGACCGGCAAAAATGGCGTGACGATGATGATGCAGACCACTGAAATCGGCCTTCAAGTCTTTGACGCTTGGCCCATTTCATCTGGTGATTTCAAAGGTCACACTGGCACCGAGTACAAGCCCCATTGCGGCGTCGCCCTAGAGGCCCAACGCTGGCCCGATGCGCCCAATCAAGACGGGTTCCCGTCCTGTGTGTTGCGTGCAGATGAGACCTATCGGCAGTTCACAAGCTGGAGTTTCTCTCACGCTTAATCCCATGCGCACCTTGTTGAAGCGAGTTTACTTGATCCGGACGAAATTTAAGACAGTTTAATAAAGTGGGAAGATACATGAAAGAATGTGGTTACACTCATTAAAGTGTTGGCAGTTAACTCGCGCTTCAAAGCAATAGGAAAAGTTGGAAGCCCAACAGTAAATGATAGCTCCTTGGTCATACAATCATTCGAATTGCTTCATGAAGATGCTTTAGCATTCTGGCGATCAAACTTTTCAGAGTGGGCAAAGTAGGCAACACAAATATCAAACACACGAAGTGCCCTTACCCCTTCAAACCCGCTTCATACCACTTGCGGATCATCGCGCGACTCTCGTCTTCCATGTAGGTGACATTGGCGGGGGGCATGGCGTGGGTGGCGCCAGCTTGCAGCCAGATCTCGCGTGCGTGGTTGGCGACCTGTTGCGCGGTTTCCAACACGACACCTTTGGGGGGCGACGCCATGCCATCCCATGCGGGTTCAACCGCGTGGCACATGGAACAATTGCCCAGCACCAGATCATGCACATCCTCAAACCCTTCGGCACTGGCAAAGCGCTGCGCCACAGGGCCAAGTTGCGACAGGTCATCATCGCCGCTTTCTTGGCTGTAAATTCCAACAGTTGAAAGCCAGATCACCGCCGCAAACAACGCAGCCGTCAAACCCCAAGTCCACCACAACATGCCTTCGCGTTTGTGCATGGTGTTGAAGAAATGCCGAATGGTCACGCCCATCAAAAACACCAGCGCCGCGATCAGCCAATTATACTGGGACGCGAACGCCAACGGATAGTGATTGGAAAGCATCATGAAAATCACAGGCAAGGTCAGATAGTTGTTATGGGTCGAGCGTTGCTTGGCAATCTTGCCGTATTTCGCATCAGGCGTGCGACCTTCTTTCAGGTCCTTCACCACAATGCGTTGGTTCGGCATAATCACCATAAACACGTTCGCCGTCATGATCGTCGCTGTAAAAGCACCCAAGTGCAAAAGCGCTGCACGACCAGAAAACACCTGCGTATAACCCCATGCCATGATCACAAGGATCACATACAAAAAGATCATCAACCGCGTGTTGTTATCACCGAATTTGCTTTTACAAATAAGGTCATAAGCGATCCAACCAAACAACAAAGACCCAACGGAAATCGCAACACCGGCCCAAATTGGCATTTCCAACACATTGGGGTCAACCAAATACAATTCGGCCCCAAGGTAGTACACCAGCACCATTAACGCAGCGCCTGTCAGCCATGTCGCATAGCTTTCCCATTTGAACCAAATCAGATCCTCAGGCATCCGTTCAGGTGCGACCAAATACTTTTGAATAAAGTAAAATCCGCCCCCATGAACCTGCCATTCTTCACCATGAACGCCTTTTTTACTATCCGCTGACGGGCGAAGCCCCAAGTCCAACGCGATAAAATAAAACGACGATCCAATCCACGCAATTGCTGTCACCACATGCAACCAACGCAACGCGAATTCCAGCCATTCCATCAAAATCGGATAAATCATATCTTAGCTCCCGCGGTAAGTTGAAAACCCGAACGGCGACAGCAAAAGCGGGACGTGATAGTGTGACGTCTCATCGTTTATGCCAAAGCGGATCGGGATAATGTCTAGAAAAAATGGCTCGGGTTGTGCTGTGCCCTGAAAGCGCAGATAATCACCTGCATGAAATAGCAACTCGTATACACCGCATTGAAAATCGTCTTTGGGCAAAATCGGGCTATCGGTGCGCCCGTCATCGTTTGTGACCATTTCAATCACTTTAACCCGACTGTCCCCTTGCAGCGCGAACAGCTCAATCTTAAGGCCGCACGCGGGCAGACCAAGCGCAGTGTCGAGAACATGTGTCGTCAAATATCCAGAAGCCATAGGTATATGCTCAATTTATTCGCTATTTAGCCCTAAGCTGTCGGAAAGATGGCGCTGGTGCAATCAATCTTTTGCAGACCTTAGGGTAGGAACGGTAGTAAAAGAGGCGAAAAGCCTATCAATTAGTCAAAAATTTTGAAAGCCTCTCAAAATGCAACATAAATTGCCTCGTTACCCACGCAATATGACCGGCTACGGCCCCAACACACCAAACCCCAAATGGCCGAACGACGCACGTGTCGCAGTGCAATTTGTGCTGAACTACGAAGAGGGCAGCGAGAATTCCGTACTGCATGGCGACGCTGCATCTGAGGCGTTCTTGTCCGACATCGCAGGGGCCGCGCCTTGGCAAGGCCAGCGCCACTGGAACATGGAAAGCATCTATGATTATGGCGCACGCGCGGGCTTTTGGCGCCTGCACCGCCTGTTCACCGGTGCGGATATTCCAGTAACCATTTACGGTGTTGCAACCGCCTTAGCACGCTCCCCTGAACAGGTCGCGGCCATGCAAGAGGCCGATTGGGAAATCGCCAGTCACGGTTTAAAATGGGTCGAACACAAAGACATGCCTGAGACTGAAGAACGCGCGGCAATCAATGAGGCCATCCGACTGCATACCGAAGTCACAGGTGCCCGCCCGCGTGGTTGGTACACGGGACGCTGCTCTGAAAACACCGTGCGTCTTGTGGCTGAAGAAGGTGGTTTTGACTATATCTCAGACACCTATGACGACGATCTGCCCTATTGGATCGAAGCGGGCGAACGCGACCAATTGATCATCCCCTACACGCTTGAGGCCAACGACATGCGCTTTGCCACAGCACCAGGATACATCACGGGCGAGCAGTTTTTCACCTATCTCAAAGACGCCTTTGATGTGCTTTATTCTGAGGGCGCGGACCACACGCCCAAAATGATGTCCATCGGATTGCACTGCCGCCTGATCGGACGTCCCGGCAAATTGGCTGGCCTTAAAAAGTTCATCGAATACATCCAAACCTTTGAAAACGTTTGGACTCCCAAGCGTATCGACATCGCCGAACACTGGGCCAAGACACATCCGCATCTGCGCAAAACCCGCCCAAGCCAAATGGATCGCGAAACATTTGTGGCCGCATTCGGCAGCATCTATGAACACTCCCCTTGGATCGCCGATCGGGCTTTTGATCTTGAACTTGGACCCGCCCATGACAGCGCCATCGGCATTCATTCCGCGCTGTTCCGTATGTTCCGTTCTGCCTCTGAGGCTGAGAAACTTGGCGTTTTAACAGCGCACCCAGACCTTGCGGGCAAACTTGCCGCCGCAAAACGCCTGACGGCCGAAAGCACCGCCGAGCAAGCCTCTGCAGGTTTAGATGCCTTGACCGATGAGGAACGTACCACCTTTCAAGATTTAAACGCGCAATATGTCGCAAAGTTCGGCTTCCCCTTTATCATCGCCGTCAAAGACAATACAAAAGACACGATCTTGACTGCATTTCACACCCGCCTTGATCACTCACGTGATACCGAATTTGTGGCTGCCTGCGCCCAAGTGGAACGCATCGCATGGCACCGCTTACACGACCTATTTAACACATCTGAAAGCTAAAAATGACCTACGCCTTCCCCCTCGGCGGCTTGCCCTCACAAAGTGAAAATCCTGAAAGTACTGCAGTCTTTACAGAGGCTTACGCAGTCATACCCGCAAGCGTGCAGCGCGATATCGTCACCAGTTTTTTGCCGGGTTGGCACGGCATGCGGATGTGGATCTTGGCGCGCCCGATGACGGGCTTTGCGGAAACCTTTGCGCAATATGCAGTGGAATTGGCCCCCGGTGGTGGCACCTCTAACCCAGAGCCCGACATCGAAGCCCAAGCGGTCTTGTTCGTGGCCTTTGGTGAAGTGCGCCTGTCCATTGGTGGCGCGCGCTCGACCCTCAAAGCGGGGCATTTGGCCTATATTCCTGCGGGTGCCCATTGGGAAATTTGGAACACCTCAGATGCCCCTTGCGGCTTCCACTGGATCCGCAAACGCTACGACTATATGCAAAGCCTAAACCCGCTTGAGGCCTTCACCGTCCATGAAACGGAAGTCCCCAAAAGCGAGATGCCCGAATGCGATGGGGTTTGGGCCACACAACGCTTCTTTGATCCCTTTGATTTGCGCTATGATTTCCACGTCAATATCGTCAACATCCTGCCCGGTGGGCGCATTCCTTTTGCCGAAACTCATGTGATGGAACATGGGCTTTATGTGCTATCGGGAACAGCTAAGTATCTGTTAAATAAGGATTGGGTCGAGGTCGGCCCCGGTGACTTTATGTGGCTGCGCGCCTTTTGCCCGCAAGCTTGCATTGCCACTGGCGATGAGCCTTTTCGCTATCTTTTGTACAAAGACGTCAACCGCCATGTGTCTCTTGATTTGGCAGGGCATCGGCGATGAAAAACACGGTTGTTTTGGCCCCTTTAACGCCTGAAAACTTCGCTCCCTACGGCGATGTTTTGGACGCAAGCGGCACGCCGGATAAGATCATCAACGCGGGCAAATGCGGGCGGTTTCATGACCGCGCAAAGGTCGATGTTAGGGAGGCCCGCGTCGGCATTTCCATCTTTAAAGCGGATGTGCGATCCCTGCCCTACACACTTGATCTGATCGAGCGCCACCCCGAGGGGTCGCAAGCCTTTGTGGCGATGTCTGCTGAGCCGTTTTTGGTGATTGTCTCGGACGGGCCTAAAGCCGTGCCCAAGGCCTTTATCACCGATGGGACGCAGGCAATCAATTTCCACCGCGGCACATGGCACGGTGTGCTGACGCCTTTGGCGGGCAACGGGCAGTTTGCTGTCATTGACCGCATCGGTGAGACGCCAAATTTGGAAGAATTCACTTTCGATGTGCCTTGGGTGGTGACCGCTGCCGAAACCTAAAGGCTTAAAACATTACAAGACTTTATGGCGCGGGATTTAAACTGTTTAAAGATTTAGAGCCGCGTCACTTTACATGTTTTAATGTTTTTTGAGCCGCAGTTTTCAGCCATTCATCTGCTCTGCACAAAACCAAAAGGCAAATTTGATGATCGAAATCTTTGGCCTCATCGCGGTCTGCGCCATGGTCATTTTTTACGCCATTGAAGACCGCAGCCCCACAATGACATTGGCCTTCGCGCTGTCTTGCGCTTGCGCTGCGATCTACGCGTTTGCGATTGGGTCTTACCCCTTCATGCTCGCCGAAGGCATCTGGGCCGTGATTGCCCTGCGTAAATGGCGGGCGCGTTTGGGCTAAAGTCGAAGAGGCTGATCCGGCTAAAACCCAATCAAAAATGAGCAGACAGACCGCCCAGATCACCAAGTCTTAACCTATTGATTTAAAACATTTGCTGCGCAGCATTTTTGCGTCATGAAAACCCACCGCCACCGGGAGTTTCTAGGACGAAGACGCCACCCGCCGGCAGCTCAATTTCATCGTTTCCGCGCAAATCTATCCGTGTGCCGTCGGGCAGAATGGCGTAGTTCACACCGACCTGTCCGCCATCCGCGCCACCCACACCAAAGGGCTGTACTTTGCGGTGCGAACAGATGGTGGTGACTGTGACCGGTTCTAAAAACCGCAGTTTTCGGATCGATCCATTGCCGCCTTTATGCTTGCCCTGCCCACCTGAGCCTTGGCGGATCGAGAACTCTTCCAAACGCACAGGGAAACGGGATTCCAAAATCTCAGGATCGGTCATCCGCGTGTTGGTCATATGGCTTTGCACCGCGTCGCAGCCGTCGAAATCAGGGCCAGCACCGGTGCCGCCCGCAATCGTCTCGTAGTTTTGGAATGTCTCATTGCCCCAAACGAAATTGTTCATCGTGCCTTGCGCCCCCGCGATCACGCCCAAAGCGCCAAACAGCGCGTTGCAAGCCGCCTGAGACACTTCTGTGTTGCCCGCGATCACAGCCGCAGGAGCACGGGGATTGAGCATTGATCCTTCGGGGACAATGATATCGATAGGGCGTAAACAGCCCTCGTTCAGCGGAATATTTTTGCCGACCAAACAGCGGAACACATATAAAACCACAGCGCGCGAAATCGACAAAGGCGCGTTGAAATTGCCGCTGTGCTGATCGCTGGTGCCCGTGAAATCGACGACAGCACTGCGGGTGTTTTGATCAACGCGCAAGGCGACTTTGATTTGGGACCCATCGTCCATCGGATAGGTGAAATCGCCATTTTCCAAGCGATCAACCACATCGCGCACAGCGGCTTCAGCGTTGTCTTGCACATGGGCCATATAGGCGGTGACGACGCCCGCGCCGTAACGCGCGGCGATGCCCAGCAAGGCGGCGCGTCCAGTTTCATTGGCGGCAACCTGCGCCTGCAGATCGGCGATGTTTTGATCGAGATTGCGCGCGGGGTACTTGGCAGATGTAAGCACATCACGGATGGCGGCATGCTCAAACGTGCCACGGGTGACAAGGCGCATATTGTCGATCAAGACGCCTTCTTCATCGATGTGACTGCTGTCAGGCGGCAATGACCCCGGCGTGCGCCCACCGATGTCAGCATGATGCCCCCGCGAGCCAAGCCAATAGGCGGGTTTACCCGCGACAAACACGGGCGTTACCACCGTCACATCGGGCAAATGGGTGCCCCCGCGATAAGGCGAATTGAGCACAAAAGCATCGCCGTCACAGGCATCGGGATTGTCGCGGATAACCGTTTGAATGCTGTCGGACATCGACCCCAAATGCACGGGCACATGGGGGGCGTTGGCAACCAGTTGGCCTTGCGCGTCAAAGATAGCGCAGGAGAAATCAAACCGCTCTTTGATGTTCACGGACCACGCGGTGTTGGCCAAAGTCGCGCCCATTTGATCGGCCACGGACATGAACAGATTGGACATGACCTCAAGCAGGATCGGATCAGCTTCGGTGCCATTTGCAGCGGCTTGCGTGACAGCCGTGGCGCGCGTCAAGATCAACATGCCTTGGGCATCCAGTTCGGCGGACCAACCGGGTTCAACAACATTGGTGCCGGTGGGCTCAGAAATGATGGCGGGGCCTGTGATGGTCTGGCCGCAAGCCAGCGTCAAACGATCGTACAGCGGCACCTGCCCCCAGCCTTTGGCCTGCACTGTGATCTGCGCTTTAGGACGACCGTCATGCGTGGGCATCTGCGCCGCACTGGGCACTTCGCCGGTCTCGCCCACAGCCTCGGCCGACAGCATATCTATGATCAAGATGTCGCCAGCAGGAGCAAAGCCAAAGCGGGCGATGTGGGCGATGTGAAAGGCAGTGCGCATGGCCTCGGCTGTGTCCCATGCGACCTCTAGCGTCTGATGCGACCCTTGAGTGCGCAGGTGCGCGTGGCGGATCACGGTGGCGGATGTCAGGCCTTGATCCAGCACCTCGCTGCGTGCAGCCTCACTCAAGTCATCAAGCATGGGCACAAGCGTTTCGCAGTCCGTCAGCACACAGTCAGCCTGCATTTCGCGCAAGGCCCGCACCTCGGCCAAGCCCATGCCGTAAGCCGACAGAACGCCCGCGAAAGGATGGATCAAAACGCGGCGCATATTCAGGGCATCTGCGACCAAACAGGCGTGTTGTCCGCCTGCGCCACCAAAGCATTGCAGCGCGTAATCCTGAGACACATCATGACCACGCTCAACGGAAATTTTCTTAATCGCGTTGGCCATATTATAGACCGCGATTTGCAAGAACCCTTCGGCAACGTGCACAGGGGTGAGCGATTGATCAGAGGCGGCGTTGATCTGATCGGTGATCGTTTGCATGGCGCGCGCAGTCGCAGCGACATCCAAAGGCGCATCGCCATTTGGCCCGAAAACATGCGGGAAATGATCAGGGTTCAACTTGCCCAAAAACACGTTGCAATCGGTCACGGTGAGCGGCCCACCGCGTTTGTAAGCCGCAGGACCAGGATCAGCACCAGCGCTTTCAGGGCCCACTTGCAGACGCCCATCGCGGAAACTGCAAATCGATCCGCCACCAGCGGCCACTGTGTGAATATCCATCATCGGCGCACGCATGCGCACGCCGGCCACTTCGGTCTCGAATGAGCGTTCAAACGCGCCGGCATAATGGCTGACATCGGTCGAGGTGCCGCCCATATCAAAGCCGATCAGCCGATCAAACCCAGCCGCCTCGCCCGTGCGCACCATGCCGACGATGCCGCCTGCTGGCCCCGACAAAATCGCGTCGCGCCCTTGGAAGTTTTGCGCATCTGTCAGCCCGCCATTGGACTGCATAAACATCAAGCGTTCGCAGGCCTGCCCAAGACGCAAAGCGCCTGCGACCTGATCCACGTAGCGGCGCAAAATGGGCGACAGATAGGCGTCGACCACAGTGGTGTCGGCGCGCGAGACCAGCTTGGCCAGACGCGACACATCGCTAGACGTCGAGATTTGCGTAAAGCCAATGGCGCGCGCGATTTCGGCGGCGCGTTGTTCGTGCGCAGGGTTGAGGTAAGCGTGCACAAAAGCGATGGCGACAGAACGAAGCCCAGCGTCATAAGCGCCTTGCAACGCGTCACGCAGACCCGCCTCGTCCAGCGGCGTGACCTCGGCCCCGTTGGCATCAAGCCGCCCTGAGATTTCAGCCGCCGATTGATACAACAGATCAGGGCGCTGGATGTGCAGGGCAAACAGATCGGGCCGCGTTTGATAACCGATGCGCAGCAAGTCTTTGAAGCCTTGGGTGATCAGCAACAGCACCGCTTCGCCTTTGCGTTCCAGCAGCGCGTTGGTGGCCACAGTCGTGCCCATTTTGACGGCTTTAATCGCCCCATCGGGAATCGGCATGCCAGTTTTCAGCCCCATCAGATCGCGAATGCCCTGTTCGGCGGCATCCACATAGCGCTCTGGGTTCGACGACAGCAATTTATGGGTGTGCAATGTGCCACCCGGGCGTTTGGCCACGACATCCGTAAAGGTGCCGCCACGATCCACCCAAAACTCCCACTGCGCGTCTGACATATGTACTTTCCGCAAGCTCTGCGGCCCCAAATGATGATTGCTTCAAGCCTACCGCGCAGCATAGGGCGCAACAAGAGCCGCGCGCGAGGCATCCGTCAAAAAAAGAAAAACAACGTCACGCATAAAAGTGGCAGATTCTCTCTTGACCCTGCCAGAATGGCGGACTACTTACGCGGCACTTCGGCGGAGTAGCTCAGTTGGTTAGAGCAGCGGAATCATAATCCGCGTGTCGGGGGTTCAAGTCCCTCCTCCGCTACCATTACCCCTTACATTGTGAAATCATTGCACTGTCTTCGGGCAATGGTGGTGCCGCTTGGGTTTTGGTCTGATCTATAAAATCAGCCTATCACCAACTGCCGCTGGCCCCGCCCCCAGAAGACGATCCACCGCCAAAGGAAGAGCCGCTAGAGGATTTGCTTTTTATTGGTATTGTTTTGGTCTCGCAATAGGCCTCATGACAATGGTGGCACTGATAATTGATGCGTTTTGATCCTGTTGAGTTGGTGGTCGCATGGCTTAGAATTTCAGTGTCGCCTTCCAGTGTACGATGTTTGCAAGCGCGGCAGGCTCCGTAGCGGCTTAGCACCCCAGGATAGGCTTCGACCGTAATATGGTCGCAAGACCCGCAAACCCAAACGTCATAGTCCACGCTTTGCAACAGCTCCTCGGTGATTTGCCCCTTTTCCAAATGCTCATCGTCTTGATCCTCACTCAATCGCGACATGGTCAATCCGTCATTCGGACAGATACGCGGCCTGTTGCGCCGCCCTCTTTTCCAATAGCTCCGCAGTCCGCCAAAAATCGGCACCAAAAGACCCAAGAGCCAAAAAGAGAATTGCTCGACGGCGCGTGCGAGGAAATCTTTAACTTTAGTCAAGACCCCAGTGTTCTGTTGGTCAAAATCGACGCCGTTGAGATTGTAGATGACAGCATCAACGCCTTTTCGAATGCCTTTGGAATAGGACTCATTTTTGAATTCCGGCGTGATGATCGTGTCGATGATGTACTTCATGGGTCGGTTTTCGCTATTTCCATACGCGGCACCCAACTCGATCCGTATTTTGCGATCATAAAGCGACACCAGCATCAAAATACCGTCATTGGTGACCTTATCCCCGATCCCCCAAGTGTTGAACAAACCGGTCGCGAAAGGTTCAATCGCGCCGTCATGACCGTAATCAGACAGGCTTGATATCGTCAAAACGGTGAATTCGACACCCGTCTCTGTACGCAAGTCTTGCAAGGCATTTCGGATGTATGTGGCGTCGTCTGCGTCAACTAAGCTTGCGTAATCGTTGAGGTATATGTCCTCATAAGCGGGATATGTGCTTTGCGCAAAGGCAGGGGCTGACACAGACATCAACACTGGCAAAAGCAAGACAAACGCAATTCTTAGAACTCTAAACATACCAAAATTCCCGCAAACAACACTGATGCACTTTGTCGGTGGCGACGCGGCTTGAGGCAAGCGTTTTTTGCGCAAATGCCTTTTGGCCCGCGATTCCTATACATGCGGGCCAAAAGGAAATCATCATTGCGAAAGCCTTAAGCGATGCGGAAGACCTTGGCGGCTTCTTCTTTGGTGATGTCGGCTTTGTCGTGCACGGATGTCACGCGGCCGCGTTCCATGAACACCAGCTGATCGGCCAAGTCGTAGGCGAACTCAAAGTATTGTTCCACCAGCACAATCGCCATATCGCCACGATCGCGCAGCAGCGCAATCACGCGGCCGATTTGCTGGATGATATTGGGCTGGATGCCCTCTGTCGGCTCATCGAGCAACAAAAGCTTAGGCTTGATAATCAAGGCCCGCGCGATGGCCAATTGCTGTTGTTGACCGCCAGACAAATCGCCGCCACGACGGTGCAAAAAGTCTTTCAGAATCGGGAACAATTCGAACACTTCATCAGGGATGTGATGTTCGGATTTTGGCAGACAGGCAAAGCCAGTCTCGAGGTTTTCTTTCACGGTCAAAAGCGGAAAAATCATCCGCCCTTGCGGCACAACGCCGACGCCTTTTTTGGCCAGCGCGTCTGAATTGGCGCGGCCCACGTCTTCGCCGTCCAGCATCATCGTGCCAGAAGATCGCGGATGCGCACCGCAGATGGCTTTCAGAAGGCTGGTTTTGCCAACCCCGTTGGTGCCCATGACACAGGTCACTTTGCCGGCCTGCGCCGAGATCGCTACGTCATGTAAAATTTGCGAGCCACCATAATGCAGCGATAGGTTTTGAACATCGAGCATTGGTTATCTCCCCAAGTAGACGTCGATGACGCCTTGGTTTTTGGTCACGTGATCCAGCGAGCCTTCGGCCAAAACGGACCCTTCGTGCAGCACGGTCACTTTGCACTCAAGGCGCCGGATGAATTCCATATCATGTTCGATCACAACCACGGCGCGCGTTTTCGCGGCCTCTTTCAAGATGTCCGTGGTGTGTTCGCGTTCACCCAAAGTCATGCCCGCGGCGGGTTCATCTACCAGCAAAAGCTTCGGATCTTGCGCCAACAACATGCCGATCTCTAACCACTGTTTTTGGCCATGTGACAGCTCGCCTGATTTGCGCGTCAATTCACCCGTCAGGCCGATGGTTGAGGCCAGCTCATGGACCTTGGCGATGTCTTTGGCCTTGGGACGGAAGAACAAAACGCCGATAGGAGAGCGGTCATTGCTGACAGCGATCATCAAGTTATCGAACACCGATTGATCCTCGAACACGGTCGGGCGCTGGAACTTGCGACCAATGCCGATGCGGGCGATTTTGGCCTCGTTCATGCCGATCAAATTGCGCGACAAATCCCCCCACAAAACAGAGCCTTCATCGGGTTTTGTTTTGCCGGTGACGATGTCCATAAAGGTGGTTTTGCCCGCGCCGTTCGGCCCGATGATGGCCCGCATTTCGGCGTGACCGATTGAGAACGACAGATTGTTGATGGCTTTAAACCCATCAAAAGAAACGGAAATACCTGAGACTTCTAAAAGCTGGCTCATTTTTCGGCCTCCTCTTCACGCAAAGATCCTGCATCAGGTCCAAGCGGCGCGCCTTTGCGGCTTGGAGCGATACGACCTGTAAACAGATCGACCAACCCGCCGATGCCTTTGGGGGCAAACAGAGTGACGAACACGAAAGACAGCCCCAGCAGCACTTGCCACCAATCGACCCATTTGATCTCGTAGAACCCAAGGTTAATGTTTGGCGCTTGACCACCTGTGAACCAAGTCGACACAAGCGAGACCACAACAGCACCAATCACAGCACCGTAAATACGCCCACGTCCGCCGATGGCGACCCAAACCGCGAGGTAAATAGAGGCAATCGGCGCGATTTCAGCGGGGTTGATGATACCCGCTTGCGGGTAGTATAGCGCGCCACCGATGGCGGCCATAATAGCCGTGAGCACAAAAACGAACAGCTTATAACCTTCAACAGAATAGCCCAAGAACCGCACGCGCGCCTCGTCATCGCGAATACCACGAATGACGGAACCGAACTTGCCAGAGACCACGAAGGACGTGGCGATATACGTGAGCGCCAAAGCCAAGGCAGAGGCCCAAAGGAACCAGATCGACATCACGCTTTGCGGAATATTGTCTGCACCCGGCAGGTTTTGCAAGCCAGACAAACCGTTGTTGCCGCGCAGACCTGAATCGTTTTGAAACAGGTACAAAGACAAGGCCAGCGTCATAGCTTGGGTCAAGATCGACAGGTAAACACCGGTGACGCGCGAGCGAAAGGCGAGCCAACCAAAGACCAAGGCCACAAGACCGGGCACCAAGACCACCATCATCAATTGCAACGTCAGGCTGTCAGCGAACATCCAGATCGCGGGAAAGTCCGACGATCCGACGACGCCGAAAATCTGACTGCCGATGGCGTCTGAAATTTCCGATGCTGTGGCGGGAATGGGCGATGTGGCCAATGAGTTCACCACGATGATTTCGGTGCGCGCATACATCAGCCACATGCCGATCATATAACCGCCGACACCGAAGAAGGCGAAGTGACCGAGTGATAGAATACCTGTGTAGCCCCAGACCAGATCCATCGCGATGGCGACAAGCGCAAGGCACAGCGTTTTGCCCAGCGTTTTGACGAAAGAGGTCGAGACCAAGCCTGATCCATAGGCCTCCGACATCAAGGTGACGCCGAGGGTGAACAGAGCCAAAAGACCAAGGAACACCAACAATGACGGGTTTTTCATAAAGAATGAGTTTTTCATGTGATCAATCCCCCGCCGCGCGGCCTTTGAGGGCGATGATACCCTTGGGCCGGAACTGAATGAAAATGATGATAAAGACGATCATATAGGTCTGCGCCGCCAATGTGTTGGACGGGTTCAACCATTCGATGCCTTTTTGTAAGAAGCCAATGCCAAGCGCGCCCAGCAAAGTCCCCCAGATATTGCCAACACCGCCAACAACCACGGTCATGAACGACTGCACGATGTAATCCGCACCCATCTCGGACGTCACTTTCGCGTAAAGCCCGATGGCCACGCCCGCGATGCCCGCGATGCCAGAGCCCAATCCGAAGGTGAGCATATTCACGCGATCAGGATTGATGCCCATGCTGGCGGCCATTTTCGGATTTTGCGTCACAGCACGGGTTTCCAAACCTAGGCGGGTCTTTTTCATAATGAACAAGAACACCCCAAGGAAAATACCCGCGAGCACAAAGATCGCGATGCGAATGTAAGAGATCGCCAGCACATCATTGAACACCAAAGCGCCGTCGAGCCATGCAGGCGAAGTCAGCGGACGCGCTTGCGTGCCAAAGATGTTTTTCGCGATTTGTTGCAAAGCGATGGCGACACCGAAAGAGGCCAAAAGCGTCTCAAGCGGACGGTTGTACAACCAGCGAATGATCAAACGCTCCATCGCCACACCCGCGGCGAAAGTCACCATGAACGCCGCAGGGATCGCGACAATAATAGAGACAGTGTAATCAGGGATAATCTGCTGCACGACATAACCCGTGTAGGCGCCCATCATAATGAATTCGCCGTGCGCCATGTTGATCACGCCCATCACCCCAAAAGTGATGGCCAGACCAATCGCGGCCAGAAAATAGATCGAAGCCAAGGACAATCCATCGAGCGCCAAATCGAGCGTTTGGTTCAGACCCACAGCGCGGTCAATGGTTTTAAGCGTGATCACGGCTGCGTCTGTGACAGCCTTAGACGGTTCGTCGTAGACTTCGACAAAAATGGTGGATTTCACAGCATTTTCAATCGAATAGCTTGCGTCCCATGCCGGCACCAAACCCTCGGACACCAGCACCATATAAGCACGATCCCGTGCATCTTGATCGTCCAAATCCGCCACAGCAACACCACCGACGGACCCGTCTTTGATATTGGCGACAAGTGCGTCTTTGCGCTCTGAAATCGTCGGCTGCGCAGGGACCATGCCAGCGGCAACCATGCGCGCCAGAGCGTCCTCAAAGGACAAGGCCTCAGAACCCGCGATGACTCTGCCTTTGATATTTGCATCCGCAGGCAGGCTGTCTTTCAGTGCTATTTTTGTGGTCAGAACAGGGTTCAGCGCAGCGCGAGAATCCAACGACAAAGAGCCGTTAAAGCCTTGGATCGCTTGGACACGCGCAGCGTCATCTGTGTCATAAGAAATCGTCAACAAGCGCTCGGTCACTTCCTTGAGCGCCTTGATATCAGGGTCGGTCTCGCCAGCGATTGAGGCACGCAAGGGGGCCAAATGTGAGGCCTCGCCATCGCGTTGAATGGCCAAAATCGCCTCGGACCGGCGTACAGGATCGGGGTCGTTCAATTGGAACTGCACAAGGGCTGCCCCAATGACCGCACGGATGCCGGAATTGGGTTTGAGTTGTTTCAACTCATTCTTGGCAAAATCGCCAACAACAGCATCTCCATCGAAATCATACAGGGTGTAAGTCTTTGAATCGACGGGCTGAGCGTAGAAAAATAGACCGTCTTCCTTGCGCTGCCACATATCCTTGGACTGCCATTTTTGCAAAACACTCTGCGCGGACGGCAAACCAGAGGCGGCGATGGCGTCGATCGCTGGGCCGATGGTTTTGCGTGATGATTTTTCGATCACGTCGCGATGCTCTTGCAGCACCTGCTGGATCGTTTGGTCTTGGGCCAGCGCAGGCGTGGCTAAGGCGGCCAAGACGATGAAGACGGCTGTCAGAAAGCGGATCATGGGGATCTTCTTTAAAGTTAAGGAAAAGGGCGGCAAAAGCGCCGCCCTTTGAAAGTCGTATAGGCCAGCTTGGCGAAATCTTAGTAGTTGGATTTAAGCTGAACACATGTTTCTGTTTCGGTGTTGTACATGCCACAGCCGAGGTTTTTCCAATCGGAAATCAACACTGCGGATTCTGGCAAGTAGTCAGTCCACGCATCGCCAGGAACTTCAGTTGTCTGGGAGATGATGTCGAATTGACCGTCAGCTTGGATTTCGCCGATAAGAACAGGTTTCGCAAGGTGGTGGTTGACGCCCATCACCGCTGTGCCGCCTGTCAAGTTCGGGAATTCTTGGCCGTACATCGCGTCACGCACGGCGTCTACGTCTGTCGTGCCAGCAGCTTCAACAGCGTTAACCCACATGTTGAAACCGATGAAGTGTGCTTCCATTGGATCGTTTGTGACGCGCTCTTCGCCCATGCGGGCTTTCCATGCTGCGATGAATTCATCGTTCAGCTCGGATTCCGCAGATTGGAAGTAGTTCCAAGCCGCCAAGTGACCCACAAGGTTAGATGTGTCCAAGCCGGAAAGCTCTTCTTCACCAACTGAGAACGCGACCACTGGAATGTCGTCAGCTGAGATACCAGCAGATGCCAATTCTTTGTAGAAGCCGATGTTCGCGTCGCCGTTGATTGTAGAAATAACGCCAACTTTTTTGCCGTCAGCGCCAAGGGCCACAACGTCTGCGACGATTTTGGACCAATCAGAGTGACCAAATGGTGTGTAGTTTACAAAGATATCTTCAGCAGCGATGCCTTTACCTTCAAGGTAGGCTTCGAGGATGTTGTTGGTTGTGCGTGGGTAGACATAGTCTGTGCCAAGCAATGCGAATTTCTCAACACCAAGCTCGTCGAGGAAGTAATCTGTCGCAGGAATAGCTTGCTGGTTTGGCGCCGCACCTGTGTAGAAGACGTTTTTCGATGACTCTTCGCCTTCGTACTGAACTGGGTAGAACAACAAGCCGTTCAATTCTTCGATCACTGGCAAAACAGATTTGCGTGACACAGATGTCCAGTTGCCGAACATCACGTCAACGTCGTGCACTGTCAAAAGCTCACGGGCTTTTTCTGCGAACAGTGGCCAGTCGGATGCAGGGTCAACAACAACCGCTTCCAGTTGGCATCCAAGAACGCCACCTTTGGCGTTTTGCTCATCAATAAGCATCAGCATAACGTCTTTAAGTGTGGTCTCAGAAATGGCCATGGAGCCTGACAAAGAGTGCAAAACACCAACTTTGGTAGTGCAATCTTCAGCCAAGGCGGCAGTTGTCATAGCAGTTGTGGCGATGAGGGCTGAGGCCAAGGTGGCTTTGAATTTAGTGGTCAAGTCTATAATCCTTTATGGATGCTAAAGGCGTGCGGCTTCGTCTCGCTTTACAGCGAGTGCCATGGACAAATTCCATTTTTGGCTTGAAACGCTTACATTCCCCTAGCAGCGTTAATCAGTTTCATTCGTGTGGTGAAGGCGACCTGCAAGTCTGGCCATCATCACACATTCCCCGCAACTCTCACGGTGCCCGTAATAAGGCACCAGTTGAATTGCTTAAGACACTTTGCCGCACTGATTGGTTTTGAACACGTTTAGGTGATTACGCACCGCCCACGCTGCATAGTTTCCGCACTTATGGCTTATTTTTTAAACTAAATGTAAATTTATGGCGTTAATTTAAGCTTAAAATCAAAAATTTCAATCACCTCAAGAGCAAACGCACAGAAATCGACCACTGGAAAAACTCTACCGATTCCGTGTCCAGCGTGTCCGCCTCGCAGCACAGGGGCTCTGACACCACGCGCCGCATATAGCCCGACATCACCCCGACATCACACAGGCCGCGTCATTGAAACAGCGCAGCGCCACGAAATTCGGTAAATCGACGACAAGCATGGCGTTTCGGCCCCATAGGCGTCGCAGGCCTCATGCTCGATTGTGTTTCGCAATCGAATCAACAATCGCGAATGCGACCTCAGGCAAGACTTTCGTCCCGCACGACATCCACCCCTTATAAAAACACCAAAAAACAAGCTGATAGAAAAATATCGGTGCCGTAAACACTTTTTTCGTTGGTTTGGTTCACCTTCAAGCGAACGAGTGATTTCGCGCATCGGCCACGGCACTGTGTTTCATCGCGATAAAATTTTTACCATTTGACCTAAGGGAAACAAATGAAAAATCTATTCGGAAAGCTTATTGGTTCAATCGGCGTAAAGATTGGCATCATCATGATCGCACTCGCGGGCACAACTGCCGCAGCCATCTTGATCTCGACAGCTCTTATTTCCACCATCACTGGTGAAGTTGAAAGTCTGGTCGAAGACCAATTGCCCCCCCTGCACGCCGCTATGGACATCTCAGAAGCCGTCATCGAGTTCAAAGACGCAACAACTGCGCTTATTGCGTCAACTTCACTCATCAGCTTTCCAGATCTTCAAGACGACTTAAACAAAGCAGCCTTAGCGCTACAAGACGCCGCTCAAAAAATTCCCGGCGAAAACCACTCAGATCTGGATTTGTCCTTGAAAGCCCTGCTCAGTGACACCAAAGCACTTGTCACGCAGAAAAACATCGCCCTCACTTCAAATTCAGACAATTTCAAGCTTATGGCCGCGCTCAACGGTCTGTCGCATGAGGTTTCTGGCGATCTCAATAAAGTGAGCAGATCAGCGTCATTCCGTGTGATGATCGCAACCGGTGAAGCCATTCAAGCCACACAACTCGGTGTGGATGCGTTAATCGGCGCAAACATGGGCGGATTGGCCGCGCTATATGAACTCAAGGCGGCCGCAGAACACGCGACAAACACGACTCTCACCTATGTCGTCGCCGACCCACAAAAAATGACAACGCGTGCGGCCAAAGACCTGAGCGAAAAAGCCATCAAAGATCTCGAAGACACCGTCAACCGCATTGCAACCACCGAACGGGATGTCCCCGCCCTGACCGCCAGTAAGGAACTGCTGGGACACCTGCATAACGTTCATGCAAGCAAGCGCGGGGTGCCTTCACAAGAGCGCGACACCTTACTGCAAGCTCAAGAAAAATTCATCAAAACAGCCAAAGAAATAGTCGCGGACAACACTCAAGCCCTCGATGACGCAGGCAAAAAATTCGTTAGAGAAAACGACACAGTCATCAAAAATTTAACTGAGGTGAAGTTCGCGGAAATTCGCTCCGTCGACTCGCTCAACATCGCGATCAAATCTGCTCTTCTAAAACTGCAACAGGGTGCGAGCTCAATCAACCCTGGATACATCCAAGCCTTACAATTTGAACTGCTCCAAGACCGTGAGGAGATCATGAAAAGCTTAGATCTCGTTGCGAATGAAACGGCAGACAAAGTGCGCAAAATTCTCGATGCCGCCGACCCCGAAACAGGGGCATTGACCACACGCCTCAATGCCATTCAAGCGCAATCGACTTCTAATATCAAAGCCACACATCTGATTGAGGATCTTCTAACGATATCACACGAAGTGTCCGCAATTTCACAAGAAAGTCTCGCGGCCATCTCTGAGGCAGGCTCGGTTGTCATTACAGACGCTCGCAATGCGTCAACAACAATGGGCTCAATTGGCCTCGCTGCAATCCTCGCGCTGATCGCAGCGCCCTTGATGACCTACTTTACGATAATGCGGCCTTTGAAGATCGTGACCCATAGCACCGAAAGGCTTGCAAATGGTGACATGTCTGTTCTCAAGAAGACAGGTGGAAAACATGGCGAAATTTCCCGTTTGATGTCTGCTCTACGCGTCTTCAGAAATAACTTAATTGAAAAAGACCAAATGGAAGCCGAGGCCATCAAGCGCGCCGAAAATGAAAGCCTCGCTGAAATTGAAGCCAACAAACGTGCACTGGAACAAGAGGCCAAAGACCAAGAACGCGCGCGCCAAGCAACGCTACGCGAACAAGACCTCGCCGCAGCGGCGGAGCGTGAGAAAGAAACTGCGCGCGCCGCAGCCGAGGCGGAGCGCGCTGCGCGCCACGAAGAGCAGACTGCCATCGTAAATGCTCTTGCGGAAGGGCTTCGCAGATTGGCGCAGGGCGACATTTCCCAGACACTCGACGACGAATTCCCAACTGGATATGAACAATTGCGCAGCGATTTCAACGATGCTGTGAAGTCACTCAAAGAAGTCATCTCGAAGCTCACTGATTCATCACAAGCCATTCATTCCAGTTCCAAAGAAATTTCTCATGCGGCAGATGACCTGTCGTTACGAACAGAACGCACTGCGTCGACATTGGCGGAATCAGCCGCGGCACTGACACAATTGACCGTTTCCGTAAAGTCCGCTGCAGACGGCGCATCACTTGCCAATCAAACAGTGAAAGCCGCACACAAAAACGCTGAATCGACCAACCTTGTGGTCAAGGATGCAATGGATGCAATGGTCGCTATTTCTGACTCGTCATCAAAAATTTCAAAAATCATCAGTGTCATCGATGACATTGCTTTCCAAACAAATCTTCTTGCTCTGAACGCAGGCGTCGAAGCAGCGCGCGCAGGCGAAGCTGGCAAAGGGTTCGCCGTGGTTGCATCTGAAGTGAGAGCCCTAGCCCAAAGATCATCTGAGGCCGCGCACGAAATCAATCAACTCATTTCCGACTCAGGTGTCGATGTTAAACGCGGGGTCTCCTTGGTGGATCGTACCGGAGAAGCGCTCAAATCTATCGTAGGTGATGTCACAAAGGTCGCGGGCCATATGGCCGAAATTGAAACATCAGCGACCGAACAATCTGCGGGCATTTCCGAGATCAACCTCGCAGTGGCTGATCTTGATCAAGCAACGCAGCAAAACGCTGCCATGTTTGAAGAAACAACAGCCGCCAGTCATTCTCTCACGCAAGAAGCTTCAACGCTTACGGCGATCGTAGCGCAATTCAAGACTGAGAGTGCGCGCGGAGTTCCAGCAATGGAGCCGTCCCAATCGCTTTGTGATGATGGTGATATCGAGCTGGCATCTTAACCCCGCCAACTCACCAAAGCCTACACCGCACCATCTATCACCCTAAACTTACGGCGATCACATGCCCGCACCACAAAGCGGACCAACACCTCACGCATATCACTGCCTTGAAATCAGTCCTGCGACCGCAAGACACCTGCAGGGCGTGATAGCATTGCACGCCAAGAAAACCATAGCGATGTGCAAAGTGTCAGACCAATGCCGCCCAGTACAATTGCAAGCGACGCGCGCCATTCAAAGGTAAAGGATGCCTCCATCACAAAATGCGTCACGGCCCACCCCGCCAACCCGCCTGCGCCGACGGCCACGGCACCCGCCGCAAGACCCATGTAGAGAGAGCGCAAAGCGAAGCTCCACAAAACGCGCAAGCGCGATGCCCCAAGGGTTTTCAAGATCGCTGCCTCATATCGACGTTTTTCTTCGCCAGCGGCGGCAGCACCTATCAGAACCACAGCCCCCGTGATCAGCGTCGCAAGTGCCCCCAGCGTGGTGGCGGCCGCGATGCTTGTCATAACCGCGACGACGCGATCAATGGCATCGCGCACGCGAATGGTTGTGATGTTTGGATAGGCTTTCGACAAGGAACGGATGAGCGGCGCTTCGGCCTCTTGGTCGGCATAAATTGTCGCGATGTAAGTATGGGGCGCGCTTTCGATTGCTGCGGGGTTCATCGACAAAACAAATCCCATACCCGCGCCCGAAAAATCAACCTCACGAAACGATGTGATGCGACTGGTGATGTCACGCCCCAAGATGTTGAGCGTCAAGGTGTCCCCCAGCGACAGCCCGATCTCAGTTGCTTCTTCGGCGGCAAAACTGATTTGCGGCTCCCCGTCATAATCCTCGGCCCACCAAGTGCCTTCGGTGATACGTGCATTTTCGGGCTTTGTGGCCGAATAGGTCACACCGCGATCACCGCGAATGACCCAATGATTGCCCGCCACTTCTTTGGCGTCTTGACCGTTGATTTTGGTAATGATGCCGCGCAACATCGGCGCTGACTCGAATTTTTTCACGCCCGAATGCGCCGCCACTTGTGCAGTGAAGCCGTCGATTTGGTCTTTTTGGATATCGACGACAAAATAGGAGGGCGCGACGTCAGGCAATTCGTTCGCGATTGCGCCGCGCAGATTGGTGTCGATTTGCCCAACAGCCGACAAGACCGTGAGCCCAAGACCCAAAGAGAGAACAACAGACAGAGTTTCGCCGCTGGGCCCGCCGACGGACCCTAGCGCCAAGCGCAAATAGGGGCGGCCTTTGGTGAAGCTGCGCCCCGCCATCCAACGAGCGAGAACGCGCAAAAGCGTGGCGCAAACCACCAAAAGCGCGAAGGCGCAGGCCAATCCGAAAAAGGACCAAAGCACCAAACGCGGCGAGTCAGTGAAGGCCACAGCAAGGGCAATCAACACGGCCACCATGCCTGAAATCGCGATCAGATAAGGCCAACGCGGCAAGCCTTTGAGGCCCAGTTGGGAATCGCGGTAAAGCGCTGCTGGACGGATTTTTTCCGTTTTGGCCAAAGGCCATGTCACGAAAATGGCCGCAGCCAAAGCACCGTAAACCGCCGCTTCAAGCAAGGACTGCGGGTAGACAGAAATCTCGGCCGGTACAGGCAGCATGGATTCAATAATCGGGGCAACCATCAAGGGCACAGCCGCGCCCAATACCAACCCAATCGCGATGGCAAAGCTGGTCAGCACACCGATTTGAAACGCGTAGACCATAAAAATGGTCGCGCGATCGGCCCCAAGGGTTTTCAAGGTCGCCACGATGGTGGTTTTGCGATCCAGATAGGCACTGACAGCCGACGAGACGCCAACGCCGCCAACAGCCAGCCCCGCGAGACCGACCAAAACCAAAAATGATCCAAGTCGTTCGACAAAGCGTGCCATGCCAGGGGCGCCATTGCGCGCATCGCGCCAGCGGTAAGCGGCGTCAGGTAAGGCAGCTTGCGTGGTCGTTTTCGCCTGCTCAAGATCAGTGCCCGCAGGCAGTTTCAATCGATAGGCCGTCTCAAACAAAGTGCCAGGCGACAGCAAATTAGACGCGGCAAGCGCGGAGGTCCGCACAAGCGAGCGCGGTCCCAAAGAGAAGCCAACAGAGGCATTGTCTGGCTCATTTGTCAGCTCAGCCATCACAATAAAAGGCACAGATCCGATTTGGATCTCGTCGCCGATGGCAAGACCAAGACGCTCAAATAACATCGGGTCAAGCACTGCGCCAGCCATGCCGTTTTCCCCATCAAGCGCTTGGGTCAGCGGCATTACGGGCGACAAGGTGACAGAGCCAATCAGTGGATAAGCATCATCGACGGTCTTCACTTGGGTCAAAGCGCGCTCGTCGTTGCGGGTGACCATAGAGCGGAAATCCGTTACCTCAGACACGGCAAGGCTGTTGTCTTCTAGCCAAGCGCGTTCAGTTTTCGTGGCAAAACGGTAGGTAAATTCAAGTTCTGCATCGCCACCCAACAAGGCAGCGCCCTCACGGTCAAGTCCCGCAGAAATGCTTTCGCGCACGGAAGTGACCGCCGCGATGGCCGCAACGCCCAGCGCCAAACAGGCCACAAGCACACGAAATCCGCGCAAGCCCCCGCGCAATTCGCGGCGGGCAATTTTCCATGCCATTTTAACTCTGGCCAAGTTCCTTTGGCGCAGCGCGGTCATTGAGCAGCCTCAGAAGATGCAAGATCAAGGGCCCCATCGCGCAGGCGAATAACACGATCACAGCGCGCGGCCAGTTCGGGCGCGTGGGTGACCAGCACCATCGTGGCACCGTGGCGATCGCGCAGGCCCATCAGCAAATCCATGATCGCCTCGCCGGTTGTACCGTCCAGATTGCCAGTTGGTTCATCTGCCAGAAAAATCGCAGGACGCGGGGCGGCGGCGCGGGCCAAGGCCACGCGTTGTTGTTCACCGCCAGACATTTGCGACGGGAAATGATCACAGCGCGCGCCAAGGCCCACGGCCTCAAGTTCTTCGCGCGCGCGATCAAAAGCATCCGCATGGCCAGCCAGTTCCAAAGGGGTCGCGACATTTTCAAGCGCAGTCATTGTCGGGATGAGGTGGAAAGATTGGAACACCACCCCCATATGATCTCTACGAAAGCGCGCAAGAGCATCTTCATTCATGTCCGTTAGATTGTGCCCCAGCACGGACACGACACCGGTGGTGGCCTGTTCCAAACCGCCAAGCAACATAAGGAGCGACGATTTGCCTGACCCTGATGGCCCAATGAGACCCACGGTTTCGCCTCGTTTCACATCCAGCGAGATGTCGTGCAAAATATCGACACGCCCTGCGTTGCCGTTTAAAGACAGTCCGATATCTGTGAGGGAAATAACTGTGTCAGTCATGAGATGCTTTCTAAATATCTATAGCTATCGATATGGGGTCGTTGACCGCGCGGGCAAGGTTTTATCCGCGTTTGTGGTTTCAGTTTCCCTAATGCTGGTCAGCGTGTCT
Organism: Pacificibacter sp. AS14; assembly: GCF_038899935.1. Taxonomy (NCBI): domain Bacteria; kingdom Pseudomonadati; phylum Pseudomonadota; class Alphaproteobacteria; order Rhodobacterales; family Roseobacteraceae; genus Pacificibacter; species Pacificibacter sp. AS14. The sequence continues at coordinate 41,844 of NZ_JBBMQI010000017.1, read as the reverse complement.
GCGCAGGCCGACGATACCGTGACAATAGCAGCGCTTGGTGACAGCCTGACGCAAGGCTACGGTTTGGTGCAAGAAGACGGGTTTACGGTGCAATTACAAGACTGGTTGGACGGCTCTAACCAAGACGTGATCATCTTGAACGCAGGCGTGTCCGGCGACACCACCGCCGGCGGGCTGGCTCGGGTGGATTGGACGCTGACGCCCGATGTTGACGCGATGATCGTCACGCTTGGGGGCAATGATGTGCTGCGCGGCACGGACCCTGCGGTGGCGCGAGGCAATCTGGATGGGATTTTATCTGTGGCCGCCGACAAAGGCATTCCTGTTTTGCTGGTGGGTATCGATGTGCCGGACAACTATGGGCCTGATTACAAGGTTGAATTTTCTGAGATCTATCCTGATTTGGCGGCAAAATATGACACGCTTTATGTGGACAGCTTTTTGCGCCCTTTGACCGAATTGGGCACGATGACGGACGTGCTGGGGACTTATTTTCAGAACGATGGCATTCACCCAAATGCTGTGGGCGTCGGCATCATCGTGGACAGCATAGGCCCGAAAGTTGCGGAACTGGCGCAAGAGGTACGCGATCAGGGCGCGCAGTAAGGTTTAATCCTCGCGCGGGTGATCGTCATAATCTGTGGTCAAAATACGCGCGGCGTCCCCTTGGGGATCGTCGAATTGGCGCGATTTGATCGACCAAAAGAATGCCACCAAACCGATGCCGCCCAGCAGCAATGAAATCGGGATCAAAAACACAAGAACGTTCATTTAAAGCCTCTCAATCGCAGCGCATTGAGCGAGACTGTAATGGATGAGGTCGACATGGCCAAGGCGGCGGCCAAAGGCGTGGCAAAACCCGCCAAGGCAATCGGAATGGCGATCATGTTATAGGCGGCAGCTATGGCAAAGTTTTCTTTGATGCGGCGCGTGGCCGACACGGCCAGCGTGGTGGCGTCCCCGATGGGCGCTAATGAGTTGCCCAGCAAAACAATGTCCGAGACAACGCGGGTGGCCTCGAGTGCGGAGGCTGGCGAAATTGACACATGAGCGGCGGCCAAAGCGGCGGTGTCATTCAACCCATCGCCGATCATCAAGACTTTGCGGCCTGCCTGAGACAGGTCTTTGACCCGCAAGGCTTTGCCAAGGGGCAGGCAGTTTGCCTCCCACGCGTCAATGCCAACGCGCGCGGCAATGTCAGCCACGGCTGCGGGCACATCGCCGGAAAGTAAAATAACATCTTTACCTTGGGCTTTAAGGGCTGCGACGGCAATCTCGGCCCCGTCCCGCAGATGATCCACAAAGGTGAAAGCCACGGCTGGCTGATCACCGATTTGCAAATAGGTGGCGGTTTGCCCCAAGACGCCAGCGCCCAGCCAAGCCGCGCGGCCAAGGCGAATGCGCTGGCCGTTCCACTGGGCCTCAATGCCCTGCCCCGGAACTTCGATCACATCCGATACATTTGCAGCGACCGTGCCCGATGCCCGCGCCGCGTCATATAAAGACGCCGACAATGGATGCGCCGATCCTGCGGCCAGGGCCATTGCGATAGCGCGCGCCTCTGGCGCAATCGCATCCCAATTTGACGGCTGCGGACGGCCCTCAGTGAGCGTGCCGGTTTTATCAAAAACAACCGTATCGACCTCGGCCAGACGTTCCAGCGCTGTGGCGGATTTGATCAACATGCCAGCGCGAAACAATCGACCAGAGGCAGCGGTGGTCACAGCAGGCACGGCCAGCCCAAGCGCGCAAGGGCAAGTGATGATCAACACAGCCACGGCAACATTAAGCGCATGACGCACATCGCCCGTGGCCACGACCCAACCTGTGAACGCAAACAGAGCGAGCAAATGCACCAAAGGCGCATAAATACGCGCGGCGCGGTCGGCCAAGGACGTATAGCGATTGCGCGAAGTTTCCGCCATAGCGACCAAATCGGCCAAACGGTGCAAGGAACTGTCCGCGCCCGCAGCAGTGACCTGCACCAGCAATGGCCCTGTCAAATTCACCTCGCCCGCACTTACAAGCGTTCCCATCGTGGCCCCCACAGGCAGGGTTTCCCCTGTCAGCAAAGAGCGATCCAATTCAGAAGCGCCCTCTGTGATGATCCCGTCCACCGGCACCCGCGCACCGGGGACAACCCGCACGATGTGATCTGTGGTCAGATCGCCGATGGCCACAACTGTCCCATCGTCCAGCGTGGCACGGGGCACTTCTAAGGCCGCGAGTTCTTCGGCAGCAGAGCGCGCAATCGACCGCGTGCGGTAATCTAGGTAACGCCCTGACAATAAAAAAAACGTCAAAGACAAAGCGGCATCGAAATAGACATGCGAGCCCGACAACGAGGTCTCGTAGATCGACATGCCCGCGGCCAAAAGAATGGCCAACGATATCGGCACATCCATATTCAGACGCTTGGCGCGCAGGGCTGTCCAAGCAGATGCAAAAAACGGCTGGGCTGCAAAGGCGATGGCGGGCACAGCAATAGCCGCCGAAATCCAGTGGAACATATCGCGGGTGGCATCAGAGGCCCCCGACCAGACCGCCACGGATAACAACATGACATTCATCATGGCAAAGCCAGACACGGCGATGCGCGTCAAAATAGCGCGACCTGCGCGGTCGGTTTGCGTGGCAGCTATTGTGCCCGCGTCAAGCTCGTAAGCTTCAAACCCGATGGCTGTGAGCGCATCGGCCAGATCTTGAGCGGATGTCGTGTCATCGGCTTCAACTTGGGCCCGCTTTAGGGTCAAATTGACCCGTGCCGCCCGCACGCCCGTTTGGCGCATGAGCGCGCGTTCAACGCCCGAAATACAGGCCGCGCAATGAATGGCTGGCAGCGACAAGGTGATCTGGGCGCCTTGAACATCTCGCCCATGGGCCATGTCTTCGGCAGCGGGGGCCGCAAGACAGGCAGGACAGGCAGAGATCTGAGCTTGGGACATGACGCGCGCCTTGGTCAGCGTTTCACATGGATGACGACGCGCTGCTTGAACGGCGTGCCATCTAAGGCCGTGGCCACCATGCGGTAATTCCAATTGCCTGCGGCCAAAGCGCCTGTGTCGGCCACATAAGACGTGCCATCAAAGGTAAACTGGGGCGCTTGGTCTTGGCTGGTGTTCGTCGCGCGCCCCAAGGTACCGGTGATCGATGCCACTTCGACGGGCAAGCCGTCTGCGCCGGTGATGGTCACGTAAAGCTTTTCGTCTTTATCCGTGGCATCAATCGTCCAACCCAAGGCTTCCTGCGAGGCTTTGTCAGCGTTGAAGGTTTGCGAGGCGACATAAGAGTTTTTCACCTCAAGCCCGGGAAAAGTGCGAACCGCGCTATAGGCCATAAACAAGTTCACCCCGATGATGACTGAAAAGGCCGAAACAGTGCCGATCAAAACATGTTTGCCAGTGATTTCGCGTACCATATTAATTGCCCTTTCCGTTGAACACGGTCTCGGTTGAGGCGCGGTCCTGATTGATCGTATCTGTCACCCACATGGTGAACGGCGTTCTGTCTGATGTCGCTGGACCTGAGTGCGCAGGGGCGATCACATAGACGCGCTGCAACTTGGTGCCATCTGCGGGCACGAGCACAGTTTGGTCTTCGCCCCCTTCGATGTCCACCAGCAAATCGTCAGAGCCCGTGGTCGAAATTTGGAACGGCCGATCTTCGCCATGTTTGTTGCGCAGACGCACATCATAGATGTTGCGGATAGAGCCGTCAGACAACATCACATAGGTCGGATTGCGCACAGGGGCGACGGTCATATCGATGTCGGGTTGAATGAACAGCGCGAACAACAAACCGAACCCCACAAGCGACCAGATGCCTGTGTACATGATCGTGCGCGGGCGCAGGATGTGTTTCCAAATGGGCTTCGGCGCGTTGCCAGCTATTTCAAGCGGCTCGTCGGTCAAGGCCATGTAATCGATCAACCCACGCGGTTTGCCGATTTTGTCCATCACCTCGTCGCACGCATCAATGCATAAGGCGCAAGTGATACATTCCAGCTGCTGCCCGTCACGAATATCGATGCCAACAGGGCAAACATTGACGCAGGCCATACAATCGATGCAATCGCCCAAGCCAGAGGTGTCGATGCCCTTGCGATGTTTTTCACGCGGCTCGCCGCGCCAATGACGATAGCCGACCACCAGCGTGTCTTCGTCCATCATCGCCGCTTGGATCCGCGGCCATGGGCAGGCATAGATACAGATCTGTTCGCGGGCAAAACCGCCAAAGACAAACGTCGTCGCGGTCAAAACGGCCATGGTGCCGTAAGCCACCGGATGGGCGTTGCCTGTCAACAGATCGACCAACAAAGTGGGCGCATCTGTAAAGTAAAACACCCAAGCGCCGCCGGTCGCCAAACCGATCAGTAGCCACACAATCCATTTGGTCACGCGCAGGCGGACCTTGCGAAAATCGAGCTTTTTCTGACGGTGCAGACGCAAGCGCGCGTTGCGATCCCCCTCGATCCAGCGTTCCACCAAAATATACAGATCGGTCCAAACCGTTTGCGGGCAAGCATAGCCACACCACACACGCCCCGCCGCCGAGGTGAACAAAAACAGCCCCAGCCCCGCCATGATCAACAGACCGGCGATAAAGTAAAACTCATGCGGCCAAATTTCGATCCAGAAAAAGAAAAATCGCCGATTGGCCATATCCACCAAAATTGCCTGATCGGGCAGTTTCGGCCCACGGTCAAACCGCAGCCACGGCGAAATATAGTACACGCCCAAGGTCAAGATCATGATGATCCACTTGAGATTGCGAAACGCGCCAGAGACACGGCGCGGGAAAATGGGTTCGCGGGCTTTGTATAGCTTGGGTGTGCTGTCTGATGAGCTCATGAGAGCGGCCTTTTCGACTGTTCGCGTTTGCACCTTAATGGGCGTGCGGCGCGGTCGGGGCTTTGATGTGGATCAACTCGATGGGAAAGATGTATCTGGGATGCGGCTTTTGTCGCACCGCCGGTCTTTATGAATTTGTAAGAATGTTCGCAAATCATGCGCCCGCAACGAGGGCGGGCGCACATTATATCAAAATATCAAACCGACATTACCCTGCGAGGTACGTACGGAACCACGCGATCATGCGGGTTTCGGCCAGTTTGGCCATTTCCGCATCATAGCGTGGCGTGGTGTCGTTGTGGAAACCGTGGTTCACACCGGGGTAAATATCGGCCACGTAGCGTTTGTCATTCTTTTCCAAAGCCTCTTGGTAGGCAGGCCACATCGCATTGATGCGCTGGTCAAGGGCTGCGAGCTGGATACGAAGTGGCGCTTGGATGGCGGCGACTTGCTCAGCTGTTGGAGGGGCGCCATAGAACGGCACGCCTGCGGCCATTTCAGGGTAAGCCACAGCCAATTTATTGACCACGCCACCGCCGTAACAAAACCCCGTCGCGCCGATTTTGCCGTTGGTGCCTTCCAGCGCTTGCAGGTATTCGAACCCTGCAAAGAAATCGTTGAGCAAAGCATCTTGATCAAGGGTGCGCTGCATATCGCGGCCCTCATCATCGGTGCCAGGGTATCCGCCAAGCGATGACAGACCATCAGGGCCCATCGCGATGAAACCCGCCTTGGCCAAACGACGCACAACGTCGCGGATATAGGGGTTCAGGCCACGGTTTTCATGCACCACAAGCACGGCTGCTGGCGGGTGCGCAGGGTCGATATTGGCAGGGCGCACGATATACGCGGTGATATCGCCAGTGCCATCGGGGCTTGGGTAGGTGATGTCTTCGCCGATGATATCGTCGTCATCTTCTGCGACTTGTTGCGCCAATGCATAGTTTGGCGACAGGGTGCCAAGAATGGCCGCCGCTGTCAGGCCGCCCACGGCCCATTTGCCAGCGCGGTCCAAAAACTCGCGTTTGCTGATTTTGCCATGTGCGTAATAATCGTAAAGGTCGAGTAAATCTTGATCGAAATCCGCCGCCGTAAGACGGCCTTGAGTGGGTTTATTCATTGGTAGTCCTCCATGTTGATGACCAAAGGCTAGCGTGACATGTTCAAAAGGCTAATCAAATATTCGTTTGAGGGGGACTTTCGCCGATGTCATCGCGCATAAGACGTCTAAGTTTAGGCGAAGATCAAACTTTTACGACAGAAATGTGTCTCATCGATGTGATTTTCAGTTTTAAATTAGCTCAGTAGACATAGCCGGTATCTGCGTTCCACGGCGCTTCCTTTTGAAACATCGCAAGTGTATGAAAAGGGAATGAGCACACATCCATCGCCCCCTGAAGACATGCTGATCGAATACGATGTCTCGCCACTGAGTTTTGTCGAGGAAACGGCAATTGCGAGGGTGTGGAAAGTAGCCCGCGTGGATGGTCAAAACGCGGCCCTTAAAATTTACAAGAAAGCGAGTATGGGCAACGAGGCTGCTGGTTTCTTTTTTCTTGAGGCTTTGAACGGGTCCGCAGTTGCAAACGTCTATCGGAGGACTTCAAACTCTGCGCTTATAGAGTGGCTTGACGGGCATTCTTTGGGTGATCTGACCCGGCGCGGCGAGGACGAAAAAGCCGCGAAAGAACTTGTCGCGGTCGCCAACCGAATTCACAGTTTTCCTTTGCCCCCAAAGGATGAGTACGCAAAACTAGAAGACTGGCTTGAGGCACTTTTTACGGTTGGTTTTGCTCAGGCTTGTCCACCATCCTCTCGTCAAAATATTTTGCGATGTCAAGTTTTGGCACGCCAGCTGATTGAGCAACCGCATGATATTCGCCCGCTTCATGGGGATTTGCACCACGACAACATTCGCCTCGGTGACAGGGGCTATTGTGCGTTTGATGCAAAGGGCGTGTTGGGCGAACGCACGTATGAATTGGCGAATGCTTTTCGCAACCCAAAGGGCGCTTTTGATTTGGTGCATGATGTAAACAGGGTTCGATATCTGTGCGATCTTTGGAGCAAGCACTTCGACGTTGAACCGCTTCGCCTCATACAATGGGCTGCGGTCAAATGCGCGCTTTCAATGGTTTGGCGAGGCCGTGGTGTGCTTGAGCTCGATCCCGAATTTAGTCTTCTAGAGATCTTTTTGGCTGTTTCAGAAGAATATTAAATCGACATTTAGGACTCAAAACGCCCTTTCTCCACCAACAAAAAAAGCTGGCCACAATCGCGGCCAGCTTTGTCAGTTTCTTAAACGTCTGCGGTGCTATTCGCCGCCGCCGCGTGTGTGCACATAGACCGCTGCGGCGTTAACCTCGGCTTGGGTTAGACGCTGACCCCAAGCAGGCATCACACCAAAACGGGCCTCGGACACGGACGCATGGATGGTCTCGCGGTCACCGCCATAAAGCCAGATCGCATCGGCCAGATTTGGCGCGCCGACATCGCGATCGCCGGTGCCGTCGTCTGCGTGACAAGCTGTACAGTTTTCCTCGAACACGACAGCGCCCTCTGTGGCCAGTGCAGCGTCGAATTCAGACCCAGACAGTTGCAGCACGAATTCTACAACCTGATTAATCTGTGTCGGCTCCAGAATTTCATCAACACCAAAGCGTGGCATTTCAGAATAGCGTGCATCATCGGTCTCGTTGCGGATACCGTGTTGGATGGTGAAAGCGATTTCATCCACAGAGCCGCCCCAAAGCCAATCGTTGTCCAAAAGGTTCGGGTAGCCCACGTTGCCAGCAGCGCCAGAGCCGTGACATTGCGAACAATTGGCACGAAACACGGCGGCGCCCATATTGGTGGCGTAATCCCCAAGAGGCGTGTTTGGCAGAACGTCAGCCACGTCTGCAGCAGCCAATTCGGCAGTGATTGCGGCGTTCATGTCGTCAAAGGTTTGGATATCTTTGGCCACTTCTGCACGGGTCGAGAACCCAAGCAGGCCTGTTGTCGCCCCTTTGACCAAAGGCCAAGCGGGATAGGCGATAGAGTAACAAATCGCCCAAAAGATACACAGATAAAACGTCCAGAGCCACCAACGTGGAAGGGGGTTGTTATACTCTTCAATCCCATCCCAAGAGTGGCCTGTGGTCTCGACCTCGGTCTTGTCTTGTTTCTTACTCATGACTGAGACTCCTCAGTATCAAGGGGGGCGTCTTCATGGCGAAACGGAATGTTCGCGATCTCTGCGTGGCGCTTGCGACTGCCCGGTCTGAACGACCAAACAACAGCGCTGACAAAGAACACAAACATGGCCAAAAGCACCCAAGAGTCTGCGAGTTCGCGAAAGATATGATAGTTCATGTCATTCTCTCCTATCGTGATGCGTCGGGGGTAAAGGTCGAGAAATCAACCAAAGTCCCCAGCATTTGCATGTAAGCGATCACAGCATCCATTTCTGAAATGCCCGGCTCGTTATCAAAGTTGCGCACCTGCGCGTTTGGATAGCGTTCCAGCAAAGCATCATAATCAGAGTCAGGATCAGCCTGCGCCATGAAGTCGTCACTCGCAGCTTCAATCATCTCGTCGGTGTAAGGCACGCCAACAATTTTATGCGCCTTGAGCAGATCATCGATGTACTCAGGTTCGATCATCGCATCCGCCAAGAAACCGTATTTTGGCATCACGGATTCAGGCACAACAGATTGCGGATCGGTCAAGTGATCCACGTGCCATTCATCTGAATACCGCCCACCCACACGGGCCAAATCTGGACCGGTGCGTTTAGAGCCCCATTGGAACGGGTGATCGTATTGCGATTCAGCCGCCAAAGAATAGTGGCCATAGCGCTCTACTTCGTCACGCATTGGACGGATCATTTGCGAGTGACAGACGTAGCAGCCTTCACGCACATAAACATCACGACCGGTGAGTTCCAAAGGCGAGTAGGGCCGCATGCCGTCCACGTCTTCGATGGTGTTCTCAAGATAGAACAAAGGCGCGATTTCGACGATCCCGCCGATGGACACCACCAAGAGCGACCCGACCAGAAGAATGGTCGCGTTGGTCTCGATGAACTTGTGTTTGTCTAGAAGTCCCATATCTGAGCGCCCCCTATTCTGCCGGAGCCATGGCCGCAGCGTCTGCAATTGCAGGCGCACGACGCACAGTCATCCAGAGGTTATAGACCATGATGAGCGACCCAGTGAGGTAGAGAACCCCGCCCAAAGCACGCACGACATACATCGGATGTTTGGCGGCCACTGTGTCGGCGAATGCGTTGACCAAGAAGCCTTGGCTGTCGACTTCACGCCACATCAGACCTTCCATAATACCCGTGACCCACATGGACGCCGCGTAGAGAACGATGCCGATTGTGGCCAACCAGAAGTGCCAAGACACCAGACCCAAAGAATACAGACGTTCTTTGTGCCACAGTTTTGGAACGAGGAAGTAGAGCACACCAAATGTGATCATACCGTTCCAACCCAAAGCGCCAGAGTGCACGTGGCCGATGGTCCAGTCGGTGTAATGTGATAGCGAGTTCACAGCGCGGATCGACATCATCGGACCCTCGAATGTGGACATGCCGTAAAAGCCGATAGAGATCACCATCATGCGAATAACAGGATCCGTGCGCAATTTGTCCCATGCGCCAGACAGCGTCATCAAACCGTTGATCATCCCGCCCCAAGACGGCATCCACAACACGATTGAGAACACCATGCCAAGGGTCGACGCCCAATCCGGCAAAGCTGTGTAATGCAAGTGGTGTGGACCCGCCCAGATGTACAAAAAGATCAAAGCCCAAAAGTGGATGATGGACAATTTGTACGAAAACACAGGACGCTCGGCTTGTTTTGGCACGAAGTAGTACATCATCCCAAGGAAGCCCGCGGTTAAGAAGAAGCCCACAGCATTGTGGCCGTACCACCACTGGGTCATCGCGTCTTGCACGCCTGAAAACAGCTGCACAGATTTAGAGCCAAAGAAGGACACAGGCACAGCCAAGTTGTTGACGATATGCAGCATCGCGATGGTCACAATGAACGACAGGTAGAACCAGTTCGCCACATAGATGTGCTTTTCTTTGCGCTTCATCAGCGTGCCAAGGAACACCAGCAAGTAAGCCACCCAAACGACGGTCAACCAAATGTCGATGTACCATTCAGGCTCTGCGTATTCTTTGGATTGGGTGACCCCAAGCAAATAGCCTGTTGCGGCCAAAACGATGAACAGGTTGTAGCCCCAAAACACGAACCACGCCAAATTGCCGCCCCAAAGACGGACAGCAGAGGTGCGTTGGACAACATAGAAAGACGACGCGATCAAGGCGTTGCCGCCAAATGCGAAAATCACCGCAGAGGTGTGTAATGGACGCAAACGCCCAAAGTTGCCGTAGCCTTGCAGGAAATCAAAGTTCAGTTGTGGGAAAGCCAATTGAAACGCGATGAACGTCCCAACAAGAAACCCAACAACACCCCAACCGGCTGTCGCGACCACACCGAAACGGATTGGGCCGTCCAGATACCCTTTGGGCTTTTCAACGATTTCGCCAGCTTGGCGCAGCGTGTAAATAAATGTCACGGCGGTGGCCGCCATGAAGATCAACGCATGAATTTGGTAACCCAAATCGCGCCCGTAGTTTGCGGCAAGACCGGCAAGGATCAACACGACCCCCAGTACTGCCAGCTTAATATAGCTCCACATTTTCGCGTCCCTTCGATCAAATGACCTTCTTCGAGGCCATAATGGACCCGCAGATGAGACTACGGGTCATGATAGGCAGGGTTTGGACGACATCCCTTAGGTAAACATTGATCTGAGTCAAAGGATCGGCAATTTGCGCGGCAATTGTGACTTTTGTAGCGCGCAAACCTACACAAAAACTCACATTGATCTCAATCAAGGCCCAAAGCAGCGCTCAGGCGCACAGTGGGGACAGATAGACCTCAAAAAGGAGTCTCGACATGTCCTTCAAAACCATCACCACCATCGTCTGCGATGACACCGCCGACATGCATGCCTTGGGCGCCGCTGTTGCTTTGGCGCGCCGCACCGGCGCCCATCTCGACGTCATTTGCCTTGGGCTGGATCGTACGCAGCCCGGGTTCTATTACACGGGCACCAACGCTATGATTTTGCAAGACAACTTGCAATTTGCGTTGACTGAAAGCGAGCGCCTTGAGGGCGTCATTCAACAGCACTTGCGCGCTGAAGACATCTCTTGGGCGGTGCGACCTATGACGGCGCAAATGGCCGGTCTTACGCCGCAGCTGTCAAGCATTTTGCGGTTCTGTGATCTTGTCGTGCTGCCCCGCCCTTACGGCACTGGTCGCGGTCACGAGCACGAAGAAATTTTGGAAGCCGCACTATTTTCATGCCGCGTGCCCGTTCTGGTCATGCCCGACAACGCCACCCTGCCCGACCATATCGGGCGTGTCGTGGTGGCTTGGAATGAAAGCAACGAAGCCCTCGCTGCAGTACGGTCCTCGTTGCCGATTCTGACCGACGCAGACAGCGTGAACATCGCCGTCATCGATCCGCCTCAACACGGCCCTGATCGTTCAGACCCAGGCGGGGCGCTGTGCCAGATGCTTAGCCGTCACGGCGTTCAAGCCGAAGTCTCTGTGCTGGCCAAAACCATGCCGCGTGTTTCAGATGTTCTGTCTCGGCACCTGCGCGATCAAGATGCCGAATTGCTGGTTATGGGCGCTTACGGTCACTCTCGGTTCCGCCAATCCATCATGGGCGGTGCCACGCGCAACATGCTTGAATTGGCGGAACTGCCCGTTCTCATGATGCATTAAAGCGCCTTATCGCACATCTTTATGTCCAAATTCTGGGCAAAACTCCCGACCCGCGCCACAGATCACCGTTGTTTTGTGGCGCGGTGACGTTTTGTTAAGCTCCTGCCTTTCACAGTCAAGCACGTTATATTTTCACCAATCGGATGAAACACAATGCCCCATAGCATTGATCAAATTGAACAAGACCTCGGCCATCTTATCAACCTGTCTGGCAAACTGCGGATGCTATCGCATCAAGTGGTCATGTGTGCGTTGCTACACTGCGCGAATGGTGTGTGCGAAAATGACTCCAATGCCGCATTTTGTGATCAAGGGCGTGACGCATTGAACGAATTCAAATCCATCACCACCTTGTTGACCAAGCCGTCTGATGGTGATGCCTTATCGCCCGCAACAGCAGATCTTATGCGCAGGCACGCGCCGCTCAAACTGGTGCATATCGATCAGTTGCGAAAATTCATTACCTCGGCAGAGGCTTTGATCGCAAGCCCGACCACCAATGCAGCGACAAGTCTTGGTATTTTCGTATCTGGGGATTTACTCAAAGCGCTTAACGACATCAATGCAGACATTCGCGCGCTTTTGGATCAGCAAATCGGTGACACTCGCGAAGCGCAAAAACCGTTGATTTTGGCGACCACGCGGTCGGTGTCCGAAATCAATCGTATTTCAAAAACACTGCAAATTGTTGCTATGAATGCCTCGATCGAGGCGCAGCGCGCAGGGGATTTCGGTGCCTCTTTCGGTGAAATCGCCCGCGAAATGCGCAACCTAAGTCTGCAAGGTATCGATCAGGCCAAGAAACTGGACGCGGATCTTTCTACGTTTCAATCCGCACATGTTTGACCGGTGATACAGGCGTTTAAGCCACCATACCGCCGTCGGCATCATCACCCGTTTCGGCCATCAGCGCATCAAAATCAGGAATGGTCACCTTACGCTTGCCCTCAAGCAACACAATGCCCTCGCGTTTGAACGCTGACATTTGCCGCGACACGGTTTCCAAGGTCAGACCCAAATAATCTGCCATAGATTCGCGGGTCAAAGGCAATTCAAACGACGTGCCGTTTTCAGCCGTTTGCAAGGCAAGCGAGGCTTCGCGCCGCGCTAAAATTGTCAGCAAAGAGGCAATTTTTTCCCGCGCCGTTTTACGTCCCAAAATCAACATCCATTCGCGCGCGGCATCCAATTCGTCCAGCGTCATTTCAAGAAGACGTTGCCCGATATGCGGCGTTTGTAGCATGATCTGTTCAAAGGGCTTGCGGCGAAAACAACACAGGGTCAAATTGCTGACAGCCACGACATCATAGGCCGCGAATTCGCGCCCAGGACGGCCCAAGAAATCAGAGGGCAACAACAGACCCACCATTTGCGTGCGCCCGTCTTCCATCGCTTGACTGAGCGAGGCCACGCCTGTGACCACAGAGGCGACAAAATCCATGTTATCGCCGGACCAAATCACCGACTGGCCCGCTTCAAAGGACCGGTAAAATTTGATCCCGTCCAGCGCGTCCAATTCATCCGCCTCACATCGCGCACAAACGGCGCGGTGACGAATAGGGCATGTACCGCAGTCTTTTGGGTCAAATGTCATAACTGTTCTGCTCACTCATACATTTTGATCTGGGTCAAAGCGCAATCAGCTTGTGCCCCGTAAATCATACTCTCATGACGATCCACACACAACTCCGCAATCTGGGCCTATTCGATGCTCGTGTACCGCGTTACACGAGCTATCCAACTGCGCCGCATTTTTCAACGGATCTAACTGCGACACAAGTGAGCAGTTGGATGACGCATCTCGACCCAAGCGTGCCCATATCGCTGTATGTCCATGTGCCGTTTTGTCGGCGGTTATGTTGGTTCTGCGCTTGCCGCACCCAAGGCACCAGCACTCTAAGTCCTGTTGCAGCTTATATCGAGACGCTCAAACTTGAGTTGAAACTGGTCAAAAACCGCCTGCCCGAGGGCATTCAGATCGGCCATCTGCATTGGGGGGGCGGCACGCCGACCTTGTTGGATGCCGGTATGATCGCCGATTTGACCGCAGCAATCAAAGATGTGGCCCCTTTTGCGCCAAATTACGAGTTTTCCGTCGAAATTGATCCCAACGAAATAGACGACGACCGCCTTGACGCTTTGGCGCAAGCGGGCATGAACCGTGCTTCTATTGGCGTGCAAGATTTCGATCCCGAGATCCAAAACACCATCGGCCGTTTGCAAACATACGAGGTCACAAAGGCCGCCGTGGATGGCCTGCGCGCCCGTGGGATCAAATCGCTTAATGCTGATATTTTATACGGGCTGCCGGGACAGACCCGCGAACGTATTGCTGACAGCGTGAACAAGCTTTTGTCGCTGTCGCCGGATCGTGTCGCCTTGTTTGGTTACGCCCATGTGCCATGGGTTGCGCGTCGCCAGTCGATGATTCCCACAGACGCGCTGCCAACACCGCAAGAACGGTTGGAACTGTTCAACGTGGCCCGCGATTTATTTGCAATGGATGGTTACGCAGATATCGGCATCGATCACTTTGCCCGCCATGGTGATGGGCTGGAAATCGCAGCGCGATCCGGAAAGTTACGTCGCAATTTCCAAGGCTACACAGACGATAAATGTCAGACCATGATCGGCGTTGGCGCATCCTCAATCGCTAAATATGCCGATGGCTATGCGCAAAACGCGCCTGCGACATCTGATTATCAAAAGCGGGTCCGCGCGGGCGAATTGCCCATCAGCAAAGGCCATGCGTTCACAGCGGAAGACCATCTGCGAGGGCGCATCATCGAAGCCTTGATGTGCGATTTTCGGGTGGACTACCGCGATTTGGCGGCGCGGTTTGGCCTGAACCAATTCGACTTCGACGCCTTTGCAGCCTCGGTCGATGCGGCGTTTCCAAAGATGCTTAAGGTATCACAGGCCACGATTAAAATTCGGGAACACGCACGCCCATTGACCCGCATGATCGCGCGCCATTTTGACACTTACGCGATGGCGCAGGCTCAACACTCATCGGCTGTGTAAGCCTGCAACACACCAAATCGCGTCATTATTTCCAGTCGAAGAACCCATCGCCTGCGCGGGCCAAAAGCCGCGCTGCCAGCGCTTCGCCAAGTGCCGCACCTTGGGCAATCGGACCAGAGATTTCATCGCTCAGCGCCTCAGACCCATCGGTGCGCAGGATTTCACCACGCAGGCGCAATGTGTCGCCGTCCAATGTGGCAAGGCCCGCAATCGGTGTTTCGCAAGATCCATCGAGAGCCGCCAAAAACGCGCGCTCTGCGGCCAAGCGCTGTCCCGTGGGCACATCATGCAAAGCCGCCAAAAGCGTTTGGGTATTCGTATCATCCAAGCGCCGCTCAATGCCTATTGCCCCTTGGGCCACAGCTGGCAGCATTTCTTCGGGGGAAATTTCTGTGCGCGGAGCGTCAGTGGCATCCAAGCGGTTCAGCCCCGCCATGGCCAAAAACGTTGCGTCCGCCACACCGTCTTTGAGCTTTTTCAAACGGGTTTGCACATTGCCGCGAAATTCGACGATGTTCAAATCAGGTCGATGGTGCAGCAGTTGCGCTTTGCGGCGCAAAGACGACGTGCCGACAGTGGCGCCTTGGGGCAGATCTTTCAACGTGCCGCCGCTGAGCTGCACAAAAGCATCGCAAGGATTTTCACGTGGCAAATAGCAATCAAGGATCAAACCATCGGGCTGTTCAACGGGCATGTCTTTTGTGGAATGCACCGCGATGTCGATGGAGCCATCAAGAAGTTGGTCTTCAATCTCACGTGTGAACAAACCTTTCCCGCCAATCTCTTTCAGAGCTCGATCTTGCACACGGTCGCCTTGCGTCATAATGACTACAATCTCAAAGGCCTCAATCGGCAGATCAAAAGCCGTCATTAACAGTTGGCGCGTCTCATGCGCTTGTGCCAATGCTAAAGGTGAGCCACGGGTGCCAATTTTAAAGGTGCGAGCGGGGGTTGGGAGTATGACTGTCATACCCCAGAAGTACCTGCGACGTGATGGCCTGACAAGCATGGAATGCTTGACAAAACACCGCAGGCACGTGACCAACGTCCAAGCAATTTTGGAAGGGCAGATCATGGCAGATAAAACAATCCTCAAGGCACTGCGCGGCGAAACGCAAAGCGTGCCGCCGATTTGGATGATGCGTCAAGCGGGGCGCTACCTGCCTGAATATCGCGCCACCCGCGCTCAGGCCGGTGATTTCCTGAAGCTGTGTTACAACCCTGAGCTGGCCGCCGAAGTGACTTTGCAGCCAATCCGCCGTTTTGGTTTTGACGCGGCGATTTTGTTCGCGGATATTTTGCTCGTCCCCCAAGCTTTGGGCGCGGAATTGTGGTTTGTCACAGGCGAAGGCCCGCGATTGTCAACGATCACCCAGCAGTCAGATTTCAACGCACTTAAAGGCAAGGACGACATCCATAAGGTGCTCAGCCCTGTGTATGAAACGGTAAAAATCCTCGCGCAAGAACTGCCCAAAGAGACCACGTTGATAGGTTTTGCAGGCGCGCCATGGACCGTGGCCACTTATATGTTGGCAGGTCGCGGCACGCCGGACCAAGGGCCGGCTCATGCGCTTCGTGAGGGCAATAATGAGCTGTTTGAGAATGTCATCAATCTGCTAACTTTGGCCACCATCGAATATCTCGACATGCAAATTCGTGCGGGCGCAGAAGTTGTGAAAATCTTTGACAGCTGGGCGGGATCGCTGAAAGGCGAGGCGTTTGAAAAATACGCGGTCGAGCCTGCGCGCATCATCACGCAGGAACTCAAACGTCGTCATCCGAATGTGCCAATCATCGGCTTCCCACGTGAGGCCGGCGACGGTTACATCGGCTTTGCCAAGAAAACCGGCGTGGACTGTGTGGCGCTTGATAATTCTGTGTCTCCTGAGTGGGGCGCTGCCAATGTGCAAGTCGATGGCTGTGTGCAAGGCAACCTGAAATCATCACATATGGTCACAGGCGGTCAGGGTTTGATCCACGATGTGCGCCACATCCGCGAGACCTTCTCGAAGGGGCCGCATATTTTCAATCTCGGCCACGGCATCACGCCCGACGCTGACCCAGACAACGTGGCGCTGATGATCGAGACCCTGCGCGAAACCGCATGATCCGCAACGCTACCCCTGCCGATATGGACGCCATCGCCGCCTTGCACATCGCAAGCTGGCGGGGCGCCTATGTTGGATTGTTGTCTGACGACTATCTTGGGCAACCGGTTGTGGACGATCTGCGCGCCAAATGGGTGGGTGTGGATCTGCCTGCGGGGGATGTGCTGTTGGTGTCTGAAACAGATGGCGATGTGGATGGGTTCATCTATGTCATATGCGACCGCGACCCTGCCTATATCGACAATCTGCATGTCGCGCCTGTGCGCAAACGGTCCGGCATTGGCGAAGCTTTGATGCGCGCTGCCGCCACTCGACTGATAGCGATTGGGCATACATCCGCGATGCTCACCGTGATCACCAACAACGCCCCTGCCGTGGCCTTCTACGACAAAATCGGCGGCATTCGTGGTCCAGTGCAGGATGAAAAACTCTACGGCGAACCGGTGCAAACCTACCCCGTGACTTGGGACGATTTGCAAGCTTTGAGCGCGGGCAAGGTCTGATGCCTCAAAGTCTAGGTTTCAAACGCAAACCAAACCGCGATGACCACAAGTACAACAGCCATAACGCGGCGCAGCGTCTTGCGGCGCGATTGGGTGCCGATGATACCGCGCGCGAGGTCTGACAGGATCACGATCGCCGTATGTATCGCGGTCGCGATCAGCACAAAGGTCACAGATAATGTCACCGTTTGCGCGACCAAATCGCCTGTTTGATCCACGAACTGCGGCAGCATCACAATGTAGAAAATGCCCGCTTTGGGATTAAGCAAATTGACGATCAAACCCCGTCGAAAGTGCCGCGCTGCGCCGTCTGAAAACTCATTGTCTTCAGGCGCTTCTTCGCGCCACGCATCCCAAGCCAGCCAAAGCAAATAGACGACACCCGCCCAGCGCAAGATTTGAAACAACACCGGCGAGGAAGCGATCATTGCGGCCAATCCGAAGGCCGCCATAAGGCCCACGATCAGCAACCCAAGTGCGACACCCGCGACAGCCGAAAGCCCTGCGCGGCGTCCTTCTGTAGCGGCCAAAACCGCAAGGTAGGCCATGTTGGGGCCAGGTGTCAGCTCGATGACCGCACAGGTCAGTATAAATGCCAGCAAAGACGCGTTGGGGTCCACCTTAGATCCACTTGGCCAAAGGCGGCAATGACATCAGCACAGCGTTGGCGTCATGGCCCGTCTCAAGACCAAACTTAGTGCCGCGATCATAGACCAGATTGTATTCCGCATAGAGCCCACGGTGCACCAATTGCGCGTCTTTGTCGGCCTCGTTCCACGGCGTGTTGCGACGTTTTTCGGTAGCCCCCAGAAAAGCAGGCAGAAACGCGCGACCAACGTCTTGGGTAAAGGCAAAGTCTTTTTCCCAATCGCCCGTGCAGTGATCGTCAAAGAAAATACCGCCCACGCCGCGCGCGCGATTGCGGTGCGGGATGTAGAAATACTCATCCGCCCAGTCTTTGAATTTGGGGTAATAGGACGCGTCATGGCGGTCGCAGTGCTGTTTTTGAACGGCGTGAAAAGCGGCTGTGTCTTCTGCGTATTCAATGCAAGGGTTCAGGTCTGATCCGCCGCCAAACCACCAAGCATGAGGCGTCCAAAACATCCGCGTGTTCATGTGAACCGCAGGCGCATGAGGGTTTTGCATATGGGCAACCAGCGAAATCCCTGCGGCCCAAAAGCGTGGATCGTCTTTCATACCGGGCAAGCCTTTGCGCGCAGCCATAGCGTTTTGAGCGCGATCCCCAAGCGTGCCATAAACCGTTGAAATATTGACACCCACTTTTTCGAACACGCGACCACCGCGCATCACAGACATCAATCCGCCGCCTGCGTCGCTGCCGTCCTCAGAGGTGCGTTTGGTCTCGCTTACCTCGAACCGGCCTGCCGGAAAATCGGCAAAAGGCCCTGTGGTTTGCGTATTTTCCAAGGCTTCAAACGCACTGACGATGTCATCGCGCAGGCTGCGAAACCAAGCAGAGGCGCGGGCTTTTTCGTCTTGTAGATCGTCGGTCATGGGGCGTCCTTATTCAGAATATTGCGCACGAGTGTTAGCAGGATTACGCCGACCCTGCCAAGAGCGCTTATGACGCGGCAAATAAGCGCTATGATCCAAACAACACAGGAGTTTCATATGCGCCCACTATTCGCCCTACCCGCCTTATTGCTGCTGGCTGCCTGCTCAGAGCAGCAAATGTGCATTTCACGCGCAACACAAGATTTACGGGCTGTGCGCGGCTTTGTGAACGAGGCCGAGGGCAATCTGGCGCGCGGCTATGCCTTAGTGGAAACCCAAGTCGTCGATTATGAGCGCAAGCTCTGCGGCGTGAAACCAAATGGCGACAAAAAATATTGCAGGGTCGCCGTTGAGGAAACTGTGGTTGAGCGCAAAGCCATCGATCTGGACGGGGAAGCTGCAAAACTTGCGGTCCTGCGCCAAAAAGAGGCCGCCTTGGTCCTGAAAACCGATGCCCAAGTGCTGGCCTGCCAGCAGGCCTATCCAGACTAAAACCGGTTAATGCGCAGGCGTGGTGACAGGATCCACCAAGGTGCGCCCGCCGTCGACTGTCAAAATCTGACCTGTCATAAAGCCGGAGCCTTCAGAGGCGAGGTACTGAACTGTCTCGGCAACTTCTCTGGCCGAAGCGATGCGCCCAAGCGGGGTTTTATCGATAATTTCTTCGCGAAATTCTTCATGAACTGCCAAAATGTCTTGCAAGCTGGCACTCATCACCGACCCAAACGCCACAGCGTTCACGCGGATACCGTGCGGTGCCAACGCCACAGCCATAGAGCGCGTCATTTGATCGACAGCGGCGCTTGAAATCGAAAATGCCATCATAGAAGGGTGGGTCCGACGCGCGGCAATCGATGAAAGGTTCACGATAGACCCGACCGGCCCATTCGGGTTTCCATCGCGTTTAGAGTGCGCCAGCATCCATTTTGACACCTGCTGCGTCATCCGCAGACTTGTCATCAAATTTTGCTCAAGCAGGTATTCGACCCTGTCGTCTTTCGCGACTGTCGGATCGCAAGGCACCACTTGGCGCGAGGCATTGATCAAAATATCTACGCCGTCGAACGCATCAATGGTCGCAGACAGAAGGTTGGCGATGGTGAGCTTTTTGCGCAAGTCGCCAGCGAAATAACGAATTTTAGAGCCATCGTCTTTGCCGACCTCGCCGATCTCGGCCGCCAGTTTGCTTTCATCCATATCCGCGCACATAACGTTCGCGCCTTGGTCCACAAAGTGACGTGCAATCGCCAAACCGATGCCATTCGCGGCACCGGTCACAATGGCCGTTTTTCCTGCGATCGAGAAGCTCATGTCGAATCTCCAATTCTAGTATACCAACGCTACGATATTCTTTTGCCGATGCGAAGAGGCTTAGACGCCTGTAGAATTTTAAACGCTGGCGTGCCGCCGATTTCAGCAACAAGCCCGAAATGTTCGCTCAATGTGGCCTCATAAGGCAGATGACGATTTGCCACCATCCACAGGTGCCCATGGGGCGCCAAACAGCGTGCAGCCGAGGCGATAAACGATTGCCCAAGTCCCGGATCAGCGGCGCGTGTGGTGTGAAACGGCGGATTCATGATAATGCCGTCATAGGCCGGCTTGGCCACATGCGTTGTGACATCGGCCCAATGGAACACGGCGCGCTCGTCGTCAATATTGGCGCGCGCGCAATCCAATGCAGTGGCCTCTGCTTCAACAATATGCAGTTTTTTTACGCCCTCAATCGCCAAGATATGACGCGACAGGTACCCCCAGCCCGCGCCAAAATCCGCGATCTTTGACGGCAATTTGTCCGGCAAAGCCGCGATCAGTGCCGCCGAGGCTTTGTCGACGCGATCCGCAGAAAACACGCCGAGACGGGTTTCAAACCCATCGACCGCATTCAACGCACCGGGATCAGCCCAGTCAGCAAAATCGCCGCCTTCAAACATAAAAGCTTTGCCGTGCGCTTTGGACACAAGTGCGATCACATCGACACGTTTGCGCACGTCTTTGAGAAGGCTGTCGATGCCATCCGTCTTTTGCCCATCAACAATCACACGCGTGGATCGCGTGGCCGCATCAGCAATCAAAGCACGGGCTTCGCGTTTGGCACGCGGCACAGCGACGATGGCCAGATCGAATGATCCCTCAGCCGCAGTACGGGTGTCAAACCCAAGGGATTGAAAGGCGGCAAAATCAGGTTTGAAACCTTGAACAATTTGCACAGTCGCATCACCAAAACCGCTGTAATCGGCATCGGAACGCGGGCGATAGACCACGACCCGATTGGGCTGGTCTTGTCCATCTAGGACGAGGGAAAGTCTTGGGGATACCATTGGCAGGGTCGGCGCGAACGCCTATTCCTTTTCCATTGTGCATTGCAGCGGGTGTTGGTGGCGGCGGGCGAAATCCATCACTTGGGCCACCTTTGTCTCGGCAATCTCAAAGGCAAACACGCCCACGACGGCCAGACCTTTTTTGTGAACGGTCAACATAATCTCTGTCGCCTGAGAATGCCCGATTCCAAAAAACCGCTCAAGCACCAGAATAACGAACTCCATCGGTGTGTAGTCGTCATTCAAAAGCATCACCTTATACATCGGTGGACGTTGGGTTTTTGGCTTTGTTTTCAAGGCCAAGCCAAGGTCACCATCGTCAAAATGGTCGTCTTTATCGGACATTTTATAAGGCAAGTGGATCACGCGGAGCGCTCCAATTCGGGACAGTCGAAAAAAACAGGGTTCGGGCGCTTTATATAGACCCTTTTGCGCACGAATAAAGGGGGTTATGCCCTAAGAGGTTAAGGAGACGTACAAAATGCACACCAAATTGTCGACAATTGCCTTCGATGCGGATGATACTTTATGGGAAAATGAAGCTTTTTTCCGCATAACCCAAGATCGTTTTGCACAACTTTTGGCACAATATACAGACGCGGACCATTTGGCCGATCGTCTATTGGCAGCAGAGCGCCGCAACCTTGGTCATTACGGGTTTGGCATCAAGGGCTTTGTGCTGTCGATGATCGAAACCGCTATCGAAGTCACTGAGGAACGCGTGCCCGCCTCTGTGATCAAAGAGTTGATCGCGGCGGGCCAAGACATGTTGCAGCATCCGATTCATTTATTGGACGGCGCGGCGGATACCGTGGCTCAGCTTGCGCAGACCTATGACATTTTGCTGATCACCAAAGGCGACCTGTTGGATCAAGAACGCAAATTGGCGCAATCGGGGTTGGGCGATTTGTTTGATGGTGTTGAAATCGTCTCAGCCAAAGTGCCAAGCGTCTATACGCAAATTTTCAAAAGCCGTGGTATTGCCGCCGATTCTGCGATGATGGTCGGGAATTCAATGAAATCCGATGTCATTGCCCCCATCGAGGCAGGTGCATGGGGCGTATTTGTGCCGCACAACTTCACTTGGGCGATAGAGCACGCAGAGCCGCCAACAGAGCATCCAAAGTACCGCAACCTAGACAGTTTGCACGCCCTGCCCGCACTGATCGACAGCCTTCAGGTCACTCAATGATCCGATTCATCTTAAGCGATTTTTTGCATAAAATTTAATCGCGGCCTAATAAATAGATATGTAGCGGAAGCGCGCGTTAACCATACAAGATATAGCGTTGCACCGATGCACCCCCTGAAACCCTTTGAAAATTAGGAGTTTTCTCAATTAAAACCCTGTGCTAGGCTGATGCCAATAATTCGGGCGAAACGATCCGATAACATGAGGCAGATATTATGGCAAGAGACGTGCAAGCACGCGTGAAAGCGTGCGCTCGGTCCACGAGCATTTTTTCCGTAATGCTTATCGCTTTGATCTTGGGGCTAACCTCGATCAAACCCGTGATGGCCGCAGAATATGCGGCGCTCGTCATGGATGCCCGCAACGGTAAAGTTCTTCATGCCAGCAATGCCGACACCAGATTACACCCTGCCTCTTTGACCAAAATGATGACGCTCTACATTGCCTTCGAGGCGATTGAGAACGGTGAAATTTCGCTGGACACGATGGTCACGATCTCGCGCGCAGCCGCCAGCGAGCCGCCTTCGCGTTTGGGTCTCAAAGCGGGCCAAAAAATCAAGCTGCGCTACCTGATCCGTGCGGCTGCTGTGAAATCAGCCAATGATGCTGCCACAGCCATCGGTGAAGCGATCGAAGGGTCCGAAGCTGCATTCGCCCGCCGCATGAACCGCACGGCCAAGGCGCTTGGCATGTCACGCACCACGTTTAAGAACGCCCATGGCCTTACTGAGAGTGGCCACCTATCGACAGCGCGCGATATGACTGTTTTGGGCCGTCACGTGTTTTACGACTACCCAGATTACTACAACCTATTTTCACGCAAAACAGCCGACGCAGGCGTGCGCACCGTGACCCACACCAACTCGCGTTTCTTGAACAGCTACAAAGGTGCGGACGGGATCAAAACAGGCTACACTTCGGCTGCTGGCTTTAACCTTGTGGCCTCGGCGCAGCATGGCTCTGAGCGCATCATCACCACCGTGTTTGGCGGGCGGTCCACCATCACACGCAACGCACGCGTCACTGAGCTGATGGATCTTGGGTTCAAACGTGCGGCCACCAACGTCGCCGTGAACAAACCCCGCCGCCCCCCTTACATGGGCAAAGCGTCGACCGGCGCTATCATGGTCGCGGATTCCGGCCGTACACCGAGAACCGCGTCTAAAATTGTACGCGCGCGCATCACGATGGTTTCAAGCCCATTGCCCCAAATGCGCCCCGTGCGCGCCCTCGATCCAGAGCAAGAAATCGTATTGCTGGCGATGTCTGATGACATCTTTGATGTGGTGGCCGAAGCCAATGAGGAAGCCGCGGCTCTTGCCGCTGCCGGTGCCGCAGCAAGCATCGCTGCAGACCTGCTGCAGGACGCGGCTGTGACGCCCGATGTTGCCGCACCTAGCGGCATCGCAGCCTATCGACCGAAAGCGCGCCCAAACACGTTGCAACTTGCCTCTCTGGAGCCCGTGTCTGCGCAGATTGCACCAAGTTTTGTGACTGCGACACCTGAGGTTGAAGTCGTCACACGGATGTCCACATCAGGCAGTCGCCATTGGGGGGTGAATATCGGCACCTTCGGGTCGGAATATGAAGCGCGCAAAGTTTTGCTAAAAACCGCGCTGTCAGAGCTTGAAAATCTCGATGGCGCCTTGCGCAAAGTCACGCGCAGCAAAGGCGGGTATGACGCGAATTTCCTTGGGTTGTCGCAAGAAATCGCGGCCTTGACCTGCCGTAAACTGGAAGCGCGTGGCAAAGAGTGCGAAACCATGGGGCCGTCCTCTTAAAGAGCGTCATCCAACCCCAATACAGTTTGACCGACAGATTTGAGGGCGTGAGGGTTAAACCTCTGCGCCCTCTTTCACGGCAAGATCAAATGCCGCAGTAATAAGCGCTTGGGTATAGGGTTCAGCCGGTGCATCAAAAATTTGCGCCGCATCGCCTGCTTCAACGATATCCCCGCGCTTCATCACGATCACTTTGTGGCTCAGCGCGCGCACGACCTTAAGGTCATGTGAGATGAACAGATAGGCCAGCTTGTGTTTCACTTGCAGGGCACGCAACAAAGCGACGATCTGCACCTGAACGGTTTTGTCCAAAGCGGACGTCGGCTCGTCCAGCACCAGCAGTTTAGGACGTAACACCATAGCGCGTGCGATGGCGATCCGCTGACGTTGCCCGCCCGAGAACTCATGCGGATAGCGATTGCGGGTCTCTGGATCAATGCCGACCTCGTTCATGATCTCGATCACGGCAACCTCCGCCGAGGCATAGTCACCCAGACCATGCACACCCAGACCTTCTGCGATGATTTCAGACACGGTCATGCGCGGCGACAAAGACCCGAACGGATCTTGGAATACGATTTGCATATCAGCACGCAGGGGGCGCACTTGCTTTTGCGACCAGCCTTGGACGTCTTTACCAAGCACCACCACCGGCCCTTCGGATTCGATCAACCGCATCATCGCCAGCGCCAGTGTTGTTTTGCCCGACCCGCTTTCGCCAACAACGCCAACGGTTTCACCCGCGCGCACAGAAAATTCGGCGGCGTTCACCGCTTTGACATACCCAACAGTGCGCCGCATCAGGCCGCGTTGAATGGGGAACCAGATGCGCAGGTCTTTGGTTTCCGCAATCACTGGTGCATCATCAGGCACGGGCGCGGGATAGCCCACGGTTTCGGCGTCGAGCAGCATTTTGGTATAGGGATGTTGCGGTGCATCAAAGATGTCTTTGGTCACGCCAGATTCAACAATTTCACCGTCTTTCATCACGCAGACGCGGTCGGCCAATTTGCGCACAATCCCAAGGTCATGGGTGATGAACAACATCGACATGCCCATGGAAGCCTGCAAATCGCGCAAGAGCGTCAACACTTGCGCTTGGATGGTGACGTCAAGCGCTGTCGTCGGTTCGTCCGCGATAAGCAAATCTGGTCCGTTGGCCAAGGCCATCGCGATCATCACGCGCTGACGCTGCCCACCAGAGAGCTGGTGCGGATAGTCTTTGAGGCGCCCTTCGGGGTCATGAATGCCCACTTGGGTCAGCAATTCGATGACGCGGGTCTGCGCCTCTTGGCCGCGCAAGCCTTGGTGCACCAACAAAATCTCAGCCAGCTGTTTTTCGATGGTGTGCAACGGGTTAAGCGAGGTCATCGGCTCTTGAAAGATAAAGCTGATGTCATTGCCGCGCAGCTTGCGCAGATCTGTTTCAGAGGCGCCACACAGCTCTTGGCCGTTGTATGTGATCGACCCCTCGATCACCGCACTGTCGGGCAGCAAGCTGACAGACGACAAAGCTGTCACGGATTTACCCGATCCAGATTCGCCCACCAAAGCGACAGTTTCGCCTTTTTTCACATCAAACGACACGCCTTTGACCGCAGGGCTTAGCCCGCCATCTTGCTTGAACGATACGCGCAGGTTTTCGAACGACAACAGGCTCATTGGAAGGTCTTTCTGGGATCAAATGCGTCGCGGATGCCTTCAAAGATGAAGACCAAAAGCGACAACATAATCGCGTAGGTGAAAAAGGCGGTGAAGCCCAGCCACGGGGCTTGCAGGTTCTGTTTGGCTTGCGCAGTCATTTCACCCAAAGACGGCAAGGACGTGGGCAGACCAAAGCCCAAGAAATCAAGGCTGGCCAGCGTGCCGATGGCCCCAGTCATGATGAACGGCAGCATGGTGACGGTGGCGACCATGGCGTTGGGCAACATATGGCGGAACATAATAGTCCAATTCGAAACACCCAGCGCACGCGCCGCACGGATATATTCAAAATTGCGCGCCCGCAAAAACTCTGCCCGCACCACGCCTGTCAAAGCAGGCCAGCCAAACAGAATGGTCACAAAGACCAAGAGCCAAAACGACCTGCCCAAAATGGCAAAGACGATGATGATCACGTAAAGCTGCGGGGTCGAGCTCCAGATTTCCAACACGCGTTGGAAAATCAAATCAACCCGTCCACCGAAATAGCCCTGAATGGCACCGGCAACGATCCCAATGGCCGAGGACACCACGGTCACAGCCAGCGCGAACAGAATAGAGATACGGAATCCGTAAATCACCCGCGCGGTGACATCGCGTTTGGTGTCATCGGTACCAAGCCAATTTTGCATGGTGGGTGGAGACGGCGCAGCGCCCGGTCCCTCGACTTGTGTGTTGAACGAATAGGGAATGACCGGCCAGATCATCCAGCCTTTTTCAATCGGCTCATCATTCACAATGCCGTCTTTGGCGTCATCCATCACGCCTTCTGGATCATCAAAACAATCGACCAACCCGCCGGATTTGATCAGACATTCGACTTCCGCATAGCGGTACACCGCCTCGGTGCGAAAATCGCCGCCGAACTCGGTTTCAGGATAGAAATTGAAAATCGGCGTGTAGTAGCTGCCGCGATACTGCACCAAGATCGGTTTGTCATTGGCGATGAATTCGGCAAACAGCGACAAAACGAACAGGCCAGTGAAAATCCAAAGCGACCACAACGCGCGGCGGTTGGATTTGAAGTTGCGCCAGCGGCGCTGGTTGAGCGGAGACAGTCTCATGAATCCCTCTTTTCAAAATCGATCCGCGGATCAACAAAAATATACATCAGATCAGACAAAATCCCGATGATCAGACCAATAAGGCCAAAGAAAAACATCGTGCCAAAAATCACAGGGTAGTCGCGTCTGAGCACGGCTTCGAACCCCAAGCGGCCAATGCCGTCGAGCGAGAATATAGTCTCGATAATCAAAGACCCCGAAAAGAACACGCCCAAGAACAGCGATGGAAAGCCTGAGATCACGATCAACATCGCGTTGCGAAACACATGGCCGTACATCACGCGGTGCTCGGACAGGCCTTTGGCGCGCGCTGTGACCACATATTGTTTGCGGATTTCATCCAAGAACGAGTTTTTGGTCAAAAGCGTCAGCGTGGCGAAAGACGAGATCAACATCGCCAAGACCGGCAAGGTGATGTGCCACGCGTAATCGACCACTTTGCCCCACAAGGACAGCTCGTCAAAGTTGGCCGAGGTCAGCCCGCGCAGCGGGAAGATTTGCCAGTACGATCCGCCCGCGAACACAACGACCAACATAATGGCGAACAAGAAACTTGGGATCGCATAGGCCACGATGATGATGGCCGAGGTCCAAGTGTCGAATTTAGATCCGTCTTTCACAGCCTTGCGAATGCCCAAAGGGATCGAGATCAGATAGGAAATCAAGGTCGCCCAAAGCCCCAGCGAGATGGACACAGGCAACCTGTCCCACACCAAATCAAGCACCCCTTCGGATTTGAAATAGCTTTCGCCAAAATCAAACCGCACGTAGTTCCACATCATGTGTAAGAACTGCTCAAGCGGCGGTTTATCCAACCCGAACTGCACCTCAAGCTCTTTGATGAACTCAGGCGGCAATCCCCGCGCACCGATGTATTCTGAAGTGGAGGTGCCGCCTTGAATTTCAACCGCAGCAGCGGCATCGCCACCACCGCCATTGATCGAAGCGAACACATCGCCTTCGCCATTAATTTCGGCCAAGACCTGCTCAATCGGGCCGCCGGGCACAAATTGGGTCAGCGTGAAATTCACGATCATAATGCCCAACAATGTCGGGATGATCAGCAAAAGCCGCCGAAGAATATAGGCTCCCATGTCTCAGAGCTCCTTCACCTGTAATCGTCTCGGGGCTTGATCGCCCCTGTTGGTTTATCTGTTACTTGATCGCGCCTGCGGCTTTCAGGGCTGCGGCTTTATCCGCATTTACCCACCACGTATCCAAAACACCACTGCCAAGCGGGGGTATTTTATCCACCCCAGGGTGCTCGTACATATCGTAATAGGCGACCCAAGCCGTATCATTCATATGGGCCAGCACAATGAAATACTCATCGCGCAAGATGCGATCTGCTGCACGCAAAGTGGCTTGCATGTCTTCAAAGCTTTTCGCCTCTAGAAGAATATCGCCGATCTCATCGATAGCCTCGCTGCAATACCCCGCTGGATTAAAGATGTCGTTGCGATCTTCGCAGCTGTATTTTTGCGAAAAGTCTGTGTCTTCTTCAAAGGCGCTGCTGTAACCGCTGTAGACGATATCATAATCAAAGCTTTGCGAGCGTGCTTGGTATTCGTTCGGATCCACGCGGTTGTAAGTCACGTCAACGCCCAGCGCGAGCAGGTTTTCAACATAAGGATTGATGATCCGGTCCCACGCCGCGAGATAGTGCAAGATCTCGACCTTGAGCGTTTCGCCAGCCGCATTGCGCAGCTTGCCGTCATCACCGGGGGTCCAACCCGCCTCTTCCATCAGCGCCAGCGCTTTGCGCAGATTGCCGCGATCCATCAGGCGTTCACCTGAGGTGTGCGGCATACGTGGACTTTGGGTGAAAATCTCGTCAGGCAACTTGTCACGCACGCGTTCAAGAATTTCCAATTCTTTGCCTGTAGGCAGGCCTTCGGCTTGATAGCCAGGCGCATTCCAAAAGGCTTCGCGTTGCGCAAACAGTCCGTATTGCAACACGCCGTTGGTCCAAGTGAAATTATACATCAGACCAATGGCTTCGCGGACGCGTTTGTCTTGGAACTTGTCTTGACGCAGGTTGAACAAGAACCCGACAGGGCCACGCATCGCACCGCTGGGCAGGGTTTCTTTGACGACAAAGCCGTTTTCTATCGCTGGAAAATCATAGCCTGTCGCCCATGTCAGCGAAGAGCTTTCACCCCGATAGGTAATCTCGCCAGACTTAAACGCTTCAAACACAGATGTGGAATCGCCAAAGTATTCAACGCGCACAGTATCAACGTTGCCGCGCCCAAGCATAAGGGGATGGGTGTCGCCCCAATAGTCGGGATTGCGTTTGTATTCGACCCATTTGCCCATATCAAAATCAGCCAGAACATATTCGCCAGTGCCCGGTGACACATCAACACGTTTCTCGTCAAGCTTCGCGCCGGTTTTCTCGAACCAGGCTTTGCTCATCACCGTCGTGGCGCCAGCTTGTCCGATCAGACCTTTGCGCGGCGCGTCGGGATTGAAGGTGAACTTGACCGTGTACGGGTCCAGCACCTCAACCTTTTCGATCATTTGGCCTACGCCCGCACGCCAAGACAATGTGCCTTCGGCCATGAATTTATTATGGGTAAAGGCGACGTCTTCGGCGGTCATCGGCGTGCCGTCAGAAAATGTGACATCGTGCCTCAGATGAAAGATCACCCAATCTTTGGTCTCGGGATATTCAATCGTTTCGCACAAAAAACAATAGGAACTGGATTGAAGCTCGTCAGGAATACGCGGGCTCGATAATATGCTATTGCTGGCCATCAAGCGCTCATACCCTATCGACGACAGCGCGGCAGGTGAGCCGGACAGGGTTGAATAGGGATTGAAGCTGTCGAAATCGCCCACGGTGCCCTGCACCACACGCCCGCCCTTTGGTGCATCAGGGTTCACAAAGTCCAAGTGATCAAACGGTTCTGAATATTTCGCAGTGCCCCAATCTGAATACCACGTGGCCACCACCGTATCGTCATCTGCTGCTATCGCGGCACCTGAGCTGCTGATCGCCAAAGACGATAGGGCAGCCAAAAGATATGAACGGTGAGACAAATGAAACATACAGAACCTCCGATTAGATATGAACTTAGATACTCTTATCCACAATCTGATCTGTATTTGCACGGGTTCCAACCGCGAAGTTGCGCAACTGTGAATAAACCGTGACGAAATGTGAGCGACGACGTCAGAAACATTTGCCTTAGACTGCTTTCATTGGTTTTGGAGCATAAAAAAAACCCACCGGCGAAACCGATGGGGTTTGAAATGTCTCGCAGATAAGGCGTCGCCTCAATCGCGGGGCTTAGCTGCCCAAAGATTGAAGATAGGCAATCACGTCTGCACGATCGTCGATTTTCTTGAAACCAGCGAATGTCATTTTTGTACCTGGCGCAAAGCCTTTTGGTTTTTCCAAGAAGTGGTTCAACGCGTCTGCTGTCCAATTGCCTTCAAGTTCGGTCAAAACACCAGAGTAGCCGAAACCAGCAATTGAACCGATGTCACGGTTGAACGCGCCATTGAGGTGCGGGCCAGTTTTGTCGGCACTGGTGACAGTGTGACAGGCCGAACATTTTTTACCAAAAATGCTTTCGCCGGACGCAGGATCAGCCGCAGCCAAGATCGGGCCAAAATCAACAGCAACAGCTTCTTCAACTGGAGCAGAGTCTTCGACTTCAATCACGTAAGCTTGGGCGTGATCACCGTGACCTCCACCCGTGTGATAAAGCGCCTCTGCAGCCCAAGAGCCGAAAAGGAAGAACAAGAGAGTGCCGCAAATTGCTGAGACGGCTTTTGTAAGGGTCATCGTGTCGAACATGTCGCGTTCCGTATATGTGCATCTGTTGAAGGGTATCTACCCGTTTCCATCGGTGCATTTCAAGGTATAAGACCCGCGACCAAACGACTTACTTCAGAAACTTCGCTAAAATGGGGGCGCAAATGGCCGCACGTATCGCTTTTCAAGGAGAACTTGGCGCTTATTCGCATCAGGCTTGCGTTGAGACTCGCCCTGATTTTGAACCACTTCCTTGCCCTACATTCGAAGATGCGCTTGTAGCTGTGCGGTCAGGAGCTGCTGATTTGGGAATGATCGCAGTTGAAAATTCAACTTACGGTCGCGTGCAAGATGTCTATCATTTGCTGCCCAAAGCCGGTTTGCACATCATCCAAGAGACCTTTGTGCGCGTGCATGTCAATCTTTTGGGCGTCCCAGGTGCCGTTTTGTCAGACATCACCCACGCCCACGGGCATCCGGTGATTCTGCCGCAATGTGGTAAATTCTTGAGCGACCACGACATCAAGGGCGTGACCAGTTCTGACAACGCACGGGCGGCGCGCGATGTTGCCGCAGGCGGCGACACGTCACAAGCGGCCCTTGCGTCTGAGCTGGCGGCCAAACTGTATGGGCTAGAAGTTATCGCCCCTGAAATCGAAGATCATAAGCTCAACACCACGCGATTCTTGGTTATGGCCCGCGACGCCGATCACACGCGTCGCGCCGAGAAAATGGTCACAGCCTTTATGTTTCGTGTCCGCAACATCCCCGCCGCACTGTTTAAAGCGATGGGGGGATTCGCGACCAATGGCGTCAACATGACCAAGTTAGAGAGCTACATGGTGGATGGCGTCTTCACCGCGACGCAGTTTTATGCGGATATCGAGGGTCACCCTGACGATGAGAACGTCAAACTGGCGATGGACGAACTTGGGTATTTCACCGAAATGGTGGAAATTTTGGGCGTCTACCCCGCCGACCCACGTCGGTCCTAGAAAGCAGTCTTAACCAATGCACCAAAAAACAAAAAAACGCGCCCGATTGGGTGCGTTTTTGAATTGCAAACCGTAAATGTTCAGACTTAACCCCGCGCTTGGGCTTCGAAGCGTTCAGAGATTGACTTGCAATACGCGCCAACGCGCCGATCAAACCGGCGCTGCAAAGATGCTTTTGCGAACTTTACAGATTGCACCAAAATACGAGCAGACAACGTTTGCGGGCGTACCTCGTAGCCCAGCGTGACACGCGTGCGCTGTGGCGACAAAGGCACCAACTCAACGTCCAACGTCATATCAAGCCCACCCGATTTTGCATCAGCAACCAAACTATTTGGGCAATCAAATTCTGACACATGCGCATCGACGTCGCGCAACTTTCCGCGAAACGGCGCCTGTACGACCCAAGCTGCGCCGACGCCACGAGATTGCACAGGGTTTTTACGCCGCACCTCGATGCCTCTGCGCATAGCCTGTCTTTCGAGCCCGTCAAAATCAGTAAGTTGATCAAAAACATATGCTGCGGGTGCCTCAATGTCTTGTCGGGTCGAGAATTTCATACTGATCCACCTGTCTCACTGTGTTCAAGTGTTATCGGTGCAAATCTATTCATCTGCAAGCCACTTAGTCAGTAGAAAGTGAGCTATCGCACCTTCGCGCGCTGGCAAAATATCGGGATGCGTGCCCGCCATGACGTCTGCGCACTCTTCTCTGGTCAACCAAAGCGCGTCTTCCAACTCATTTTCGTCAAGTGAAATCTCACGCGATAAAGCCGTGCCGCGACACCCGATCATCAAAGAGGCTGGGAACGGCCAAGGTTGGCTGGCGATATAAGACACGTTTCCGACAGGAATACCCGCCTCTTCAAGCACTTCACGGCGCACAGCGGCTTCAATCGGCTCTCCTGGTTCAACAAACCCGGCCAAGAGTGAATACATCCCTTGAGGGAAATGCGGGCTGCGCCCCAAAAGAACGGAATTGCCATGGGTAATCAGCATGATCACGACTGGATCGGTGCGCGGAAAATGTGGCGTGCCGCAGGCATTGCAATGGCGCTGCCAGCCGCCAACCGCGGCTTCACTTTGCGTCCCGCAGGCCGCACAAAATTTATGCGACTTATGCCAGCCAAGAATGGCGCGTGCGGTTGAAGCCATTTCTGCCTCGAGCGGGGTCAAATCAGTCATCACCGTTTTTAGGTCGCGAAAGCTTGCGAAGGGGGTGCTCTCGTGACGTTGCTCCGAGGTATCAAACACCCCTTCTTGCGACTCCTCGCCCGCGACAATGTCAGCTTTTGACACGTCAACCGCGAACAAAGGCGCGCCTGTACCATCAAGCCCCAGAAACACCGTCATGGCCGCGTGTTGAAGCAAAGGATGCGTTTGTGGCAACATTGCCAGCCCGCCTGTGTCATGGATCAATGGCTTGAACGACCAAACCGGTAGAAATCGTGCCTCGGGGGTTGTCTGCAAGGCGTCTGAAGTCTTGCGAAGGTCATCTCTGCGGTTCAACAAGCCCGCCGAAAAGGTCACTGTGTCAATTTCCATAATTCTTACCTTTACCTTCTGCCGTCGCAATCTAGCGGTATTTCAATGTCTTACGTTACTTTAATAGTTGCGAATAGGTAACACTTGAACCGCCACTCAACCAAAAGTTGTACTTTGTCGCTCCAGATTGCTCCAAGGCTTTGGCCACGCTGGAAACATAGTTATTATTCAAGGTGTCACCAAGGTGTCGTACCCATCGATCATTATTTCTCCAAATTGACAAATGACGGAGAGCACGATGCCCCAAAAAACCAACATAACCCGCAGGGGATTTATGTCCCAAACACTTGCAGGCTCCGCCTTGATCGCACTCCACCCCTTTTCTGCGCGCGCCAGCGCCAATCAGGCCCATCTGCGCATCATGGAAACGACAGATTTGCATGTCCATGTTTTCCCCTACGACTACTATGCTGATCGCCCCAGCGACACCGTCGGCCTTGCCCGCACAGCCGCGCATATCAATGACATCCGCTCTGAGGCCCATAACGCGATCTTGGTCGACAATGGCGATCTTTTGCAAGGCAACCCTATGGGCGACTACATCGCTTATGAACGGGGAATGCAAGACGGCGACATGCACCCGATCATCACCGCGATGAACACGCTTGGGTATGATGCCGCGACCTTGGGCAATCACGAATTCAACTACGGGCTCGATTTTTTGCTCAAGTCCTTACATGGCGCTGACTTTCCTGTTGTCTCAGCCAATGTGGTCAAAAAGATGGGCAGCACCGCGCGCCAAGACAAGACCTTGGTCAAACCCTATGTGATTTTGGACCGAGAAATTGTGGATGGCTCTGGACAAAAACACCCCATAAAGATCGGCCTGATCGGCTTTGTGCCCCCGCAAATCATGACATGGGACCGCCGCCATCTGGAAGGCAATGTGGAAGTGCGCGATATCGTAGACACCGCCCGCGCCTATATCCCTGAGATGAAAGAAAAAGGCGCAGATCTGATCATCGCGCTGAACCATTCGGGCATTGGCGATGCGCAACACGTTGAGGGTATGGAAAACGCTTCAGTGCCTTTGGCCGAACTGGACGGGATCGACGCCATGGTCACGGGTCATTCCCATTTGGTGTTCCCGTCACCCACTTTTGACGGGCTTGCAGCCGTGGACGCAAAGAACGGTTTGGTGCATGGCAAGCCCACAGTCATGGGTGGTTTTTGGGGATCACATCTTGGTCTAATCGACCTGATGATTGAACGCAGCGGCAACGAGTGGCGCGTGGTCACCTCATCTGTTGAAACGCGGCCCATCTCCGCGCGCGGAGAAGATCGCAAAATCACGCCTTTGGTGACGAGCGACCAAGATATTTTGAGCTCTGTCGCAGATGTGCACGACGAGACGCTGCAATACATACGCCGCGCTGTCGGCAAAACCGCCACGCCTTTGCATTCCTATTTCGCTTTGGTTGCGGATGATCCAAGCGTGCAAATCGTCTCTAATGCCCAGCTTTGGTACCTCAAGGACATGTTCGAAGGCACCGAACATGACGGATTGCCGATGCTATCCGCCGCAGCCCCCTTCAAAGCAGGTGGACGCGCGGGCCCTGAATATTACACAGACGTCGCCCCTGGAAACGTTGCGATCAAAAACGTGGCGGATCTGTACCTTTACCCCAACACCATCCGCGCGGTGCGCATCACGGGCGCGCAGCTGAAAGGCTGGCTTGAACGCTCTGCGGGTATGTTCTTGCAAGTTAAAACAGGCGAGGCCGATCAGCCTTTGTTGAACCCAGAGTTTCCGTCCTACAACTTTGATGTGATCGATGGTGTGACCTATAAAATCGATCTCAGCCAACCGTCACGCTTTGCCGCCAAAGGTGAACTTTTGAACGCAAGCGCCACACGCATCATCGATCTGGCCTATGAGGGCACGCCTGTCACCGATGACATGGAATTCATCGTCGCCACAAACAATTACCGCGCAGGCGGGGGCGGCGATTTTCCGGGCGCAGACGGCTCGACAGTCATCTTTGAAGGCCCTGATACCAACCGCGACATCATCGTGCGTTATATTGTTGAGCAAGGCACAGTTGATCCGAAAGCAGACAACAACTGGACCTTCGCGCCCCTGCCCGACACATCGGTGATTTTTGAGACAGGCCCCAAAGCCAGCGATCATTTGACTGAACTGACATCCATCAAAGTCACGCCAGCCGGCGATGGGGCGGATGGGTTCTCCCGCTTTCGCATTGCACTCTAGACATCATACTTCAGGGGGCGTCACAGATTTTGCGGCGCCCTCTTGCGAATCCGCTGCATGTCACTTATGTGATCCGTGAGAGGTTGGCGCGGGCGAGCGCCTCGCCAACTTGGTCAGATCCGGAAGGAAGCAGCCACAACGAGTCCCGTTTGGGTCGCTGTCCAGCCTCTCACCTAAATCCCCCACTCATGACTGCCCAATCTGCGCAAGCCGATATGCTAAGACCCGATATGCTAAGACCAATGTGCTCGAGACCAATCTGCGCAGATATGACACGGCAATCCCCGCCTTTATGCGCGCGCTGCTGTTATCGCTTGCTGTGACCGCCCCCTTGGTCATTATACGCACATGATCAAAGGCCCAACACAATGACCCCGTTTTTCACAGCCCTCGGCTGGTCCGACCACTTTGCTGATCAAGTCAGCGCCACAGAGACGACCGAGATGTCGCCTGTGCGCTTGACCGAAGTGCGCCGCAATCGCGTGATCGGGTTAAATGCGCAAAACGAGCGGATCGATTTGGCCCTGTCTGGCGACAATGTGGCGACCGATATGGCTGTCGGGGATTTCGTGCTCAGCGATGGCCTGCGCCTTGTGCGTGTTTTGGCGCGCAAATCGGTGATCTCGCGTAAAGCGGCAGGGCATACCTCGCAAGCGCAATTGATCGCAGCCAATATCGACACGCTGTTCATTGTCACATCGTGCAACGCGGATTTTAACGAGGCGCGCTTGGAACGCTATGTCGCTTTGGCGATTGAGGCCGAAACCAATCCCGTCATTGTCATGACCAAGGCCGATACGCCTTTGGGTGATCCGCAGTCTTATGTGGACCGCGCCCTTGCCATTTCAAACCGCGTGGATGCACTGGCGTTGAATTCCAAAGACGCAGGCGATGTGGCGAAAATGGATAAATGGTGCGGCGCGGGTCAAACCGTGGCGCTTGTCGGCTCTTCTGGTGTGGGCAAATCCACAATCGGGCGCACGCTGACGGGGGAAGACCTGCTGACAGCTGACATCCGCGAAGATGACGCCAAAGGGCGGCACACCACCACGGCGCGTTCGATGCATTTGATGCACGCTGGCGGCTGGATGATCGACACACCAGGGATGCGCGAGCTGGCTTTGCACGACGCCGCCGCGGGCATCGCCACCTTGTTTGAAGACATCACTGATCTGGTGACCGAATGTAAATTTTCCGACTGCAAACACATCACCGAGCCGGGCTGCGCCATTCGCGCGGCTGTGGAGGCGGGCGATTTGACCCAAGACCGCGTTGAGCGATGGAGAAAACTGCGCGATGAAGATGCTGAGAACACAGGCACCATCGCCACCTCCAAAGAACGCGGGCGCAAGTTCAGCAAGCTCAAACGCACCGCCTTTAAGGCAAAGCGCGTGCGCAGCGGCGAAATCGAATAACGCGCCACGACCTGACGTGCTATACAGATCGCAACTTGGGTTGCGACTTGGCCTCGGCGCGCATACCTTAACCCCAAGAGTTTGAGGGATCACAACATGACCGAGACAGACACAGGCTATCAGGTTCTGGCGCGCAAATACCGCCCCGAAACCTTTGCCGATCTTGTTGGCCAAGATGCCATGGTGCGCACGCTGAAAAACGCATTCGATGCAGATCGCATTGCGCAGGCCTTTATCATGACTGGCATTCGCGGCACGGGCAAAACCACCACGGCGCGCATCATCGCCAAGGGTCTGAACTGTATCGGCGAAGATGGCACCGGCGGCCCGACCACGTCCCCCTGCGGCAAATGCAAACCTTGCATAGGCATTTCTGAGGGGCGCTTTTTCGACGTGCTTGAAATCGATGCGGCGTCCTCAACTGGTGTTGATAACATCCGCGAGCTGAATTCTATGGCCCGCACACGGCCCGCCGAAGGCCGCTATAAGATCTTCATCATCGATGAGGTTCACATGCTGTCGACAGCCGCGTTCAACGCGTTGCTGAAAACGCTTGAAGAACCGATGGCGCACACCAAATTCATCATGGCCACCACCGAAATTCGCAAAGTGCCGGTCACGGTTCTGTCGCGCTGCCAACGCTTTGATTTGCGCCGCATTGAACCCGAAGTGATGATCGCTTTGCTGCGCAAAATCGCGGCGGCTGAAAACGCGGAAATCACGGATGACGCACTGGCGCTGATCACCCGCGCCGCCGAAGGCTCCGCCCGCGATGCGCAGTCGTTGCTGGACCAAGCCATTTCGCACGGCGCGGGCGAGACCACAGCTGACCAAGTGCGTGCGATGCTTGGCCTTGCCGATCGTGGACGCGTTTTGGACCTGTTCGATATGATCATGTCCGGCGATGCCGCTGGCGCTTTGGAAGAGATCGGCGGGCAGTATGCGGACGGCGCTGATCCTTTGGCGGTGATGCGCGATTTGGCCGATATCACCCATTGGGTGTCCGTCATCAAAATCACGCCCAATGCCGCTGATGATCCCACAATCGGCCCAGACGAGCGCACCCGCGGGCTGACCATGTCCGAGAAAATTCCCATGCGCGTGTTGTCGCGGATGTGGCAAATGCTGCTGAAATCTTTGGAAGAAATCGCAGCCGCCCCCAACGCGATGATGGCGGCTGAAATGGCCGTGATCCGCTTGACGCATGTCGCTGATCTGCCGATGCCTGACGATTTGGTGCGCAAACTGAACGAACAAAATCCACCGCCCCGTCCGCCTTCCGGTGGTGGTGGCGGTTCCCATGCGGGTGGCGGGTCTGTGACGGCCTCTGGTCAGTCTGTGTCTGGCGGCGGGACTGGTGGCGTGTCGGGCGGACAAATCACCCATGCGCCAAGCATGTCCAGTGGTGGGGCTGTCACAGCTTTGGCAACAGCACCTGAGGCCTCGCTTGCGCGGTACGGCGCCTTTGAAGATGTGATCGAATTGGTGCGCCATCACCGCGACGCGAAACTGCTGATTGAGATGGAAAACTACATCCGTTTGGCCAAATATGCCCCCGGTCGGATTGAGTTTGAACCCAGCGATGATGCCCCACAAGATTTGGCCGCGCGGCTGGCCAGCAGGCTGAATGCCTTCACCGGCGTGCGTTGGGCCGTGAGTATCGCCAAGGCGCCCGAGGGCACCAAGACGATTTACGAAATTAAAAACGCCGCCGAACTTGCCCTGCGTGCCCAAGCGCGTGCGCATCCGATTGTGGCCAAGGTGTTCGAGTTGTTCCCCGGTGCGAAAATCGCGAAAATCCGCACGCCCGAGGCCATCGCCATGGAAGCCGCTGTTGAAGCCCTTCCAGAGGTCGAGGACGAATGGGATCCCTTTGAAGATAGCTGATACAAAATTGCGCGGAAATAACATGAGATTTAGGCCCTAAATGCAAGCTGTTATCAACACCAAAACGCTGCTGTCAGATGGGATCATTTCGGTCGATCAAGCACGAGAAATTGAGCTGCGCGCACGTGAGGCGATGGTTCAGCTTGTTGTAAATACAGTGCTCTTCAGCGGGATTTTGGCGGCCACATCAGGGATCATCTTTTGGCTTGCTGATGCCGTCGCAGTGGCCGTCCTTGGCGCTGCGATGATGCTGGCTGGTTTGCTGATTTCACGCCGAAACGCAAACGTTTTCGAAATGTTTGGACAAGCAGCAACCTTAATCGGTGCAGGTCTTTGGGTCGGTGGACTTGGCGTCGAGCTGTTCACGAACCACCCCGATATTGCGGGGATTTCCAGTTTGATCATCGGTGTTGTGATGACTGTTATCGCCGTTTTCGCATTTCAGCGTGCCGCCAAGTACCGCTTTGTACTGGGCGCTATTCTGATCATGACTTTCGCTCTCCATTTAGCGGGTGCTGGATATTTGGTTGAGCACCACCGTGTAACGGGATGGTGGCTGGCCAGTGCCTATTTTTATGCAACCCTCGCGATTGCAGCCCTTGGGACCTATATTGATGTGCGTTTCATCACCGCTTTGGCGATTGTCCCCTTCGCCCAGATGCTGGCTGTAAGCTCCGACTATTCTTACGCCAGCTACGTGTTTTATTCCAAGGAATCGACTCTCTCAATTGTGCAAATGCTTGGTCTCATTGGCCTTTTGATGTGGCTTGGATCAAAGCTGAGCGAAAGGCTGCGTCGCCACAGTGCCACTCTAACCATCATGGCGTTTATCGTCGCCAATATGTGTGCCTTGGTTGGCGCGCTGTGGGGCGATGTGGTTGGTGAACATATTTGGGGACCGCTGCGCCCAAACTACAGAGATTTTCACGCCGACGGTTTGAGCGCCGCGGGCACATACGCCGAAGCGCGCGCCCATTTTGAAGCCGCACATGATGCCTTCCTCGCGACGGCTTTGGTCATTTCAGACCATGCCTACGCCATCATATGGGCCATCGCATTGGCGGCGATCGCGGGTATGGCCGCACATAAAACCATGCGGGGCTTGTTCAATACAGCGATCACCTTTGGCGCGATCCATGCCTATACGCAAGCCTTTGAAAGCTTTCATGACGAACCTCTTGCCTATGTCATCGGCGGGCTGGCCGCGATCCCGTTGGCTTGGGGCATGTGGCGATGGAACGCCCAACTTGCCTTGAGAACCCGCGATCATTCGACTATCTAAAGTGAAACCTTAAAGGAGACACGAAATGCTCAAAGGACTTGGCGGGCTTGGCGATATGGCCGGCATGATGAAAAAAGCGCAGCAAATGCAGCAAGATATGGCTGACATGCAAGAGCAGTTGGAAAACGTCACGGTTGTGGGCGAAAGCGGTGCGGGCCTTGTGAAAGCCACGGCCAATGCCAAAGGCACGCTGACAGGGCTTGATATTGATCCGTCCATTTTTCACCCCGATGAAAAAGAAGTGGTCGAAGATTTGATCTTGGCCGCAATCAAAGACGCGCAAGCCAAAGCCAGCACGAAAGCGCAGTCTGAAATGGCGAAATTGACCGAAGGCCTTGGGCTTCCGGCTGATTTCAAAATGCCGTTTTAAGCCGACAGTATGGACGC
This sequence comes from Pacificibacter sp. AS14, assembly GCF_038899935.1. Taxonomy (NCBI): domain Bacteria; kingdom Pseudomonadati; phylum Pseudomonadota; class Alphaproteobacteria; order Rhodobacterales; family Roseobacteraceae; genus Pacificibacter; species Pacificibacter sp. AS14. Next base: position 1,497 of record NZ_JBBMQI010000017.1, on the reverse strand, counting down.
GGGCCGCAAAGACATTGATGCGCTAATCAACCTGATGGCCAAGCTGCCCGGCCTCGGCCCGCGCTCGGCCCGCCGTGCTGTTTTGCATCTGATCAAGAAACGCGGGCGATTGATGAGCCCGCTCGCGGATGCGATGAAATCCGTAGCCGAGAACGCCCGCGAATGCGTGAAATGCGGCAACATCGGTACGGGTACGATCTGCGACATCTGCGCCTCTGAAAAGCGCGCCACGGGCGAGATTTGCGTCGTCGAAGATGTGGCAGATCTGTGGGCGATGGAGCGCGCTGCGGTGTTTCGCGGGCGCTATCATGTGCTGGGTGGCACCCTGTCCGCGCTGGATGCCATCGGCCCCGAAGAGCTGCGCATCCCACTGCTGATGAGCCGTGTGCGCGACGAAGGCATTTCTGAGATCATCCTTGCGCTGAACGCCACCATCGACGGGCAAACGACAGCGCATTACATCGCCGATGAGCTGGCAGGAGTTTGTACCGTCACCTCATTGGCCCAAGGCGTACCGATTGGCGGCGAACTGGATTATCTGGACGACGGGACGATTACAGCGGCTTTACGGGCGCGCAAGGGTTTTTAGGTGCAAAGCTTAGAGCTAACACAGGCCACATAAGGACGAGCGGCTTAGCTTACATTCGCACGTGATGCATTAGCGACCGCTATGCGGGCAAAGCTACCGCTGAAATACGATCAGAAATTATTTTAGTCGATGGATACCTCTTCCAGTAAACCATCCATGAAGTTTTTAACGGTTTTGTGCCGCTTTGCTGCGAGCACATTTCCTGTTTGCGTTTGGAATGCCCCGGACAATCTCAAGAGTTTGGTCTTAAAGTGGTCGATTGCGAAATTAAGATCATCTAAGTCTCGTCTTGATCCTGAAGGGTCTTCGGGATCGTAGATTGCCCTGCCAAGCCGGCCTGAAACATAGAAACATCGGGCAATGCCGATGTGACCTATGGCATCTAAGCGGTCCGCATCCTGTAGAATACGGGCTTCCAATGTTTTGGGTTCAACACCTGCTGAAAAGCTATGTGCTTCAATGGCATGGGCTACCATATCAGCTTTGTCTTGCTGCCATCCGAGTATGGTAAGTGTAGCAAACGCTTTTTCTGACGCCATGCGGGACCCCGATGATCTAAGAGGTGAGTCTTTCGGCATATCAACGCAATCATGAAGGAGTGTTGCAGCCATCAGTATTGCGCTGTCACCGCCCTCTTTTTCAGAGATAATCTGCACGTTTCTCCAAACTCGAAGAAGGTGGGACGCGTCATGCGATGCATCGTCGGTAGCACCAAGCGCGTGCGGAAGTAACTTAACGGCAGTGTCTACGTGAGGAGAAAAATACTGAGCGATATTCATCCATCACAATTATCGAAAGTGACCTTTGGCCGCAAGGCAGTACCGGTCGGTTTGGGCGGTGGCCTCAACTGGTCGGCGCAACACTTTAATCTTTAGGAAGAGATGGAGTGTTTTAAATGAAGTACCGTA
>NZ_JBBMQI010000016.1:0-90534 GCF_038899935.1 Pacificibacter sp. AS14 | reverse complement strand
TGCGTAACCCCAACAAGGCCACGACCTGCGTGTCGATCAACAGGCCGAATACATATGAGCGACTTCCGAGAACATGCCAGAAATCATTTACGAACAGCAGCCGGTACATACATTTGGGCCGAGTGCGCATTCCATAGCAACTTTATTTGTTGAACACATGCATATGACCGCGCTGCCTTGCAGCGGCTTTCCAGTGTTTTTTTACGAACGCCGTCCGGTTCGAATTCTGCATATTTACACTCAGATTCAAAACTCTTGATTGGAATAGCGAATCAATTAATAACTAACAGATGGTTAATATATCAGCGATGAACAGTCAGTCCCTCCGAAAGTACCATCGAAGCCTTGTACTGAGATTGGTGGCGGACGGAATCACGACGCGCACTGATTTGGCAGAGGCCATCGGTCTTTCGTCGATGGGCATAACCCGGATCGTCAACGAATTGATGGATGCGGGCCTGATCGCAACGCGGGGAAAGCGAACGAACCTCACTGGGCCGGGGCGTCACAGCGCCCGACTCGAAATCAAGCCGGATGGGGCGTTTTTTATTGGCGTAACCGTTTCAGCCTTCACGAATGAACTGGTTTGCGTTGATGCTACCGGGCACATTCAGTGCCGCTTACCGTTTTCGTGCGAGGACGTATCTGACGCTGATGCCGTGGTCGAAGCGATTGCAATGACTTTGAAGCAACTATTGATAGGTGAAGACATAGATGAATCCCGCATCCTCGGGATGGGGGCGACGGTTTCCGGTATTGTCGATCGCGCCAACGGTACGGTGACCCGTGCAGGCTATCTAGGTTGGGAAGACATATCTTTTGCCGCCAAACTGAAGGCGGCGACCGGCTTTGATGTTGTCGTCGAAAATCTTGCGAATGCCATGAACATGTCCAAACATCGCTTCGGAATCGCCAACGGACGTCACAGCACGCTGCTTGTCAGCGGAGGCACAACCTGTGGTTCTAGTTTTGCGCAGGCCGGTGAGCCTTTGCGTGGCTATACGTTCGAAGCCGGTCAATTGGGCCACGCGCGTGTCACACCCAATGACTTGACGTGTTCGTGCGGCCGAAACGATTGCCTGAATACTGTTGCATCCGGCTGGTCTATCCTTGCGCGATCAGGCCGCGTCAAGGACCGCACGTTTCAGGGCGCGCATACCAATCAATATGCAGATGCTTTGACAGAACTGCTTGAGGGCGTTGCGCCGAAAGAGGTCTCTAAATTGTTGCGGGATGCTGGCAAAAACCTCGCCCATGCGACGGCAGAGGCATGCCTGTTTTTGAACCCAGATATGGTGCTGGTGGTCGGGGCCATGGCCGTATCACCAGATTTTGCCGAGGGGTTTAGTGAGGCATGGGATGTTGTGCGGCTAGGGGACGTCGCGACCAAGCCAAGCTACACGATGGATACCACGCCGGATGTTGCCGCTGCTGCACATTTGGCGATGGATGAATTCTTTTTTTCACCAAAGCTGGCCCTGCCTCAGGTTTCAGCCACGGATGCGAGGTCCAACCATGCTTAACCTTCCTTCACAAATGCTGTCTTATGCCCGCGCTGCTGCCGCTATGGTCCTGTGTGGCTTTGGCGTCTACACGGCCTATTTCGGGGTCTGGCCAGACATCCTGCAACAAGGCGTCCATCTGTCTTTGATTTTGTTTCTGGCCTTTACCGCGAAGCCGGCTGGCTCTGCGCTTCAGCGCAGTCTTGATGTCGGCCTTGGTTTGCTCGGCTTTGCGCTCATCTTTTATCACGTCGCATTTTACGAGACGATCACTGCAAGGTATGGCGAAATGACATCCTTGGAGTTTTGGTTCGGAATTGGCACCATTGTGTTGTTGCTTGAGGCCACGCGCAGGGTTGTCGGCCCGCCCATGGCGATCTTGGTCTTGATCTTTCTGGTCTTTCCCTTTGTGGGCCCTTGGATGCCTGACCTGCTATCACATCGCGGGTATTCGGCTGAGCGCGTGGTGTCGCAGATGTACATCGGTGGCGGCGGGATATTCGGCACACCTTTGATGGTCAGCTCCACCTACGTCATTACCATCGTGATTTTCGGCGCTATTTTAGAACGCACCGGTGGCGCCAATGCGTTAATGGACATTGCAACAGGCACCACAGGCCGAATGCGCGGCGGACCTGCAAAGGCCTCTGTTGTTGGCTCGACCTTGATGGGCATGGTCTCCGGCACAGCCGTTGCAAATGTGCTCACAACCGGCACCATTTCCATCCCGCTGATGATCCGCAGCGGCTACCGGCGACATGTGGCAGGCGCGGTTGAGGCCGTCGCCTCGACAGGGGGGCAGCTGATGCCGCCGGTGATGGGGGCTTCTGCTTTCATCATGGCTGAAACAACGGGAATTTCTTATCTCAAGATCGCTTTGGCCGCTTTGATCCCAGCGCTGGTGTATTACGTTGTCTTGCTTGCAGTGGTCCATTTCGAGGCGCTCAAATACGACATTAAACCACTGTCCGCGGAAGAGACCCCAAGCGTCCTGCAGACATTCAAATCATCAAGCCATCTCCTTTTGGGCATTCCCACGCTGATCTTCACGCTCTCTCAGGGCTATTCTGTGATGTATTCGTCGTTCTGGGCGATCACCGTGGCCTTTGTGGCCGCCTATGTGAAACGCGCCACTTGGATCACCCCGCGCAAAGTGTTGCAGATCTGCCAATCCGCTGGGGAATCAATCTTGCCCGTCGCGGTGGCTTGCGCCTCTGCTGGGATGGTGATCGGGATCATCACATTGACCGGGGTTGGACTAAAAATCAGCTCACTCATCATCACCCTGTCCGGTGGCAGCCTGTTTTTGGCCCTCATTCTGACGATGCTTGCCAGCCTCGTGCTTGGCATGGGGCTGCCCACCGCTGCTGCCTATATCTTGGTGGCAACGCTTGTCGCGCCTGCTTTGGTGGAGCTGGGTGTCCCGCTTTTGGCAGCGCACTTCTTCGTGTTTTACAGCGCCATGCTGTCGTCCATCACACCGCCTGTTGCCATGGCCGCTTATGCAGCAGCTGGCATCGCCAAAGCCAGCCCTCTCAAAATTGCCGCAACCGCCTCCGTCTATGGCATTTCGGCCTTTATCATCCCCTATGCGATCGTCCTGCGTCCATCCCTTTTGGGTATTGGCTCATGGGGGGAAGTCGCGTGGGCGGCACTCAATGCGGTGATCGTCGGCATCGGCCTTGCCGCGATGGTCTCCGGCTTTTGGCTCCGGCCTTTAAATTTTATCGAACGCGCGGCCATGGGCGCTGCCAGCTTCGCCATCCTGCTTTTGGGGTGGCAAGGCGTGGCGCTCGGCGCGGCGATCATCATAGGCATCAGCTTTTTGCAATGGCGGCAACAGTCACAAACAGCGAATGCCTGAAAATACCAAAAATAAGCACTCAAAAATAGAGGCAAAACTGGCCATAAAATGGCCCCAACAGAGGAAAATAAACGTGAATATACTTAGCAATGTGGGTGCAGCTGCACTCGTTTTCGCCACGACGCTTTGCGCAAGTGCGCAAGACAAAACATATATATCTTTCGGCTCCTGCCCAGTGGGATGCACGTCCTACACTTGGACAGCGGGCATTGCAGATTTGCTCAACCGTAACATCGACGGGATCGAAGCCGTTGCGGAAGGCACCAAAGGCTACCTCGACAATGCACGTCTGCTTGGCGAAGGCGAATTGCAAGTCGCTATGAACACCACAGCCGCGGCGGTGGATGCTTATAACGGCACAGGCGCTTTCTCGAGTGTCGAGCCGGGCCGCGCGCTCAGCTGGATGTCCATCGCACCCACTTACATGCATATCGTGACCGTTGGGGATACCGAGTACACTGGCTTGCAAGATCTCAAAGGCAAACGCGTGGGCATGGGGCAACCTGGTGGCACAGGTCTGTTGGACAATCTTGCGCTCATGGACAGCCTTGGATTCAAAGACGGCGATGACTATGAAGCCTTCAAAGTACGTCTCGGGCCAATGCTCGACGGCTTGGCTGACGGCAATATTGATGTGGTTTTGTGGGATGGCAGTATCCCGCTTGGGCCTGTTATCAAATTGGCGACGACCCATGATGTGACGCTGCATCCCGTATCAGACACAGAACTCACAGCGCTGCAATCTGTGGCCCCTGCCTTCTTTCGCGTCGTCTTGCCTGCGGGCCTTTATGATGGCGTCGACACAGACACTCCGGTCTATGGCAACGGCAACGCTATGACGATTGATGCAAATCTATCAGAAGATCTGGTGTATGAGATGACCAAAGTGATCATGGAACACACCGACAAATTGGCGCAGGTTCACCCTGCACTGGCCAATATTACCAAAGATACGGTCCTGAACGGTTTTGCGGCCCCTCTTCACCCTGGCGCGCTGCGCTATTACCGTGAGATCGGTGTGACCGGGATCGAAGAGTTTGCGGCAAAATACCCCTCCAACTAATGCGTTTGCCCCACGGCGCTGCCGTGCGCCGTGGGGGTTTTACAGTAAGGTGATACAAGATGCCGAAGAATATTCTCTACATAATGGCCGACCAAATGCAGGCCAACGCTTTGCCAATGCATGGCGGTCCGTCCCTTGTCCCCAATTTGGAACGTCTCGCTGGCGAGGGCACGGTATTCGACGCTGCTTATTGCCCGAGCCCCATCTGTGCGTCCTCTCGATTTTCGATGATGGCCGGACAATTGCCGCACAAAGTCGGCGCCTATGACAATTCAACCGAATTTCCCTGTTCTCTCCCAACCTTCGCGCACTATCTGCGCAACGCCGGATATCGCACATGCCTGTCGGGCAAAATGCACTTTGTTGGCCCAGACCAGCTGCACGGCTTTGAGGAGCGCGTGACAACCGACATCTACGCTTCCGATTTCACTTGGGCTGCGGATTGGTCCCAAACGGACGAAGTCTACTCTCCCTCCAAAATGAGCCCCGCCGGCGCAATCGAATCCGGGCTTTGCGCGCGCTCCATGCAATTGGATTATGACGAAGAAGTCACCTATGCGGCGCGGCGCCGTCTGTTTGATTATGCCCGCACCGATCGCGACCAGCCGTTCATGATGTGCGTCAGCTACACGCACCCTCACAATCCCTTTATTGTCACACAAGAATATTGGGACCGCTACGAAGGTGTGGACATTCCAGCGCCTGCAGTGCCCGCCATACCTTATGAAGACCTCGATCCGTGGGCACAGCGGTACTTCCGCACCATTCTCCAAGATGAATATGAAGTTTCTCAAGAAGAACTGATGCGCGCGCGCCGCTGTTACTATGGCATGATTAGCTTTGTGGACGACCAGATAGGGATGTTGCTGCAAACACTGGCTGAAACCGGATTTGACAAGGATACGATCGTGATCTTCGCAAGCGACCATGGCGAAATGCTGGGGGAAAGGGGCAGTTGGTACAAATTCAATCCCTTTGAGCCGTCAATCCGAGTGCCGCTCATTGCCCATATTCCTGGCGTCGAGCAGCCAAAACGTGAAATGCGCGCGGTATCACTCATGGATCTGTTTCCAACATTTCTTGATATTGCGAGCCCGGACACGCCGGTGGAATTGGTTGAACCGCTAGACGGGCAAAGCTTGATGCCTATGCTCTTGGGGCAGGACACCACGCGCTGCGATGAAGTCATCGTCGAATATATGGCCGAAGGGGTGTACGATCCGGCCGTTATTCTTCGTCGAAACCGAATGAAATACGTCCATTGCGGCGACGATCCGGGGCTGTTGTTCGATCTGAACAACGACCCGCTTGAACTGACAAATCTCGCGACATCTTCAACCCACAGCAAACTTGCGCAGGAAATGCGCGACGAAATCTTGTCGGGTTGGGATCTGCCCGCAATCCGTGAAGACGTCATGAAAGTGCAGGCGCGACGACGGGTTGTCCAAAAGGCCATCCACGTTGGCGCGACGACGGCATGGGATTATACGCCCCCACGTGATGGCACCAAAGAGTATGTCCGCCCGAACCCAAGCATCAAGAGCACGACCGACATCAAACGCAAGGCGCGATACCCTTATGTTCCGGCTGCGAAACCACAGCACCCTCGCGACACCGAAAGCTGATTTTGCTTGAAGCTTAGTGACAGGCAGGGCAGTCCCTGCCTGTTCGAACACTGCGCAGCGAAAGGTCAGTTTGGAATCCACCCGCTTTTGCCCTATCCAATGGCTGGTTTGGTGAACGTCGCTGCGTTGCCGAAAATTTGTTGCTGCGCGCGCGAGAATGCTGCGTGAGCGAAACAGGAAAAACGAATGTCGGTTTTGTTCCGCAAAGCAGTCATCGACGCCCCTTGAAGCTAATGGCGGCTTTGCTGTACAGCCGACATCGATGCAAAATGCAGCGAATGACGGGAGAGAGCCCTAACTGACAGATGCTGCGCTGTGTTCTGACGGCAGCTATGCGCAGAAAGCGTACTTTGCAAAGTCGAGCGAACGGCCCTAAGCCGACGTTGGACCTGATCGTAGCAGACGGCCGCTCTGAGCCCAAGCCGTCTATGCCGCACTGTGAGTGAATGTCGGCTCACCAAGAACAGTCAAAAAATTAACAACCACTTAGTCTTCGAACGGGGTTTTTGGGGTCGCGTAAGTCAGGGTGGTTTGAAAACATGTCAAGACGCCGATTTGGAGGGCGATGTTTGTACTCTCCGCTTCGACATAGCTAAGATACAATCGCTCACACTTTCAAGCTGACGCATGCGGCTTGATTTCATGCGTGTTTATCGGCGACACCCATCCATTCCGATGATATGCGCTGTCCCAGAATTTCCACTCATGCCAGGTAGACGCGGCAAAGGCTTTCTGCATGGCCGTCCGTGTTGATGTGTCGGCGGCCTTTCCCACAACGTCCGTCAGATCAAGCATGCCCTGAACCGATGCCTCGAATGCTTCGCTGGCATAGGTATCAATCCAGGCGCGATAGGGATGATCTGCCACCGCTTGTGCATGGATCGCGGCACCGACACGCTGATAAATCCAGAAGCATGGCAACAGCGACACGACCGCGACCGGAAACGGATCAGCTGCCGCCGTGCGGATGAGAAAGCTGACGTAGTGATCGCAGGCCCGCGAGGGTGGCCATAGAGCGTGATTGGCCCAAACCATCGCCACGTTTCCATCATGCCAAGACCTTAGCCGGGTCACGTTTTTGCGTGTTGTTAGAAAACGACAGGAATTGGCCTGTGTCTTGATCGTATTGGTAGCGTGTTGCAGCACCGTCTCGAGTCATAACAACTTCTCCGGTTCCAATCTTCAAATCGGCCTTGATGATCGTAGTACCTTCACCCGCCAACACACGCGCACCCTGATCAAATCCGTCTGACAGCGCTGCAATCCGGACGGTTCGTCCATCTGCATCCGCAAGTTCAAAACCGCCGTCTTGCGTGATCATCAGATCAAACAAAACGGACCCGTCAGGGGCAAGATGAGGGCAGTGTTCGCCCTCTCTAAATGTACCTTTTGGCACGCCAGATCCTCGGGCGTACATAGCATTATGCGAAACGCGCAGGGTATCGTCAAAATAGTAGTGCCCAATCGGGGCGCCAAGCGAAGGGCGCGCCATATGAAGATGAACGTGCGGCGGCCAATCGGTATGCCCACACGGATTATTTGTATCAAACCCCATGATATAAATTGGACCACACGGCCCCTGCCCGATTGTTTGATCAAGCCCAAGCCGCTGCACAGCCTCAAGCAGCGCAAATTCCAACACCGTCGCCGCCTGACGTGCCTTGTTGGGAAAATCATCAGTGCTGTATTTCCCATTAGCCTGAAGTTCATTCGGGACTTCAACCCTGAGATCCACACCCTCAAAGGGAACGATCATATGCATGTCTGCAGTTCTATCTGTATGCTTCGAGAGCGGAGGCAACGTTATCGTCAAACTGTCGCGGGTCGTTTCAAAGGCCAGATCGTTGTTGCCTAACACAACGCGCCGGACAGGTGCGGCAAGCTGGAACTGCAAAATCTGTTCGGTCATCTCTGGCACGATCAAACATAAAATAGTCTCGAACGGGTTGTCGGTACAGTAACGCGGGTCTTCATGTTCAAACACCGTCAGTGTGCTGCGTAGACGAACGGCAGGTCCCCTATGAGGGTTTTCTTTCAGGAATTTGATCGTCACGCGAAGATCCATCATGCACCCCCATCGTCGTCGGTAGACCACAGGTCATCGCAATACCTATGAAGCGCGGCATCTCCCGCCTTGATCCAAAGCTTTCCATCGCTATCTTTACCCATCCTCGTATCCAGGCCGCTGGCCTGACAGATCGCGGCACCAGGAACGCTGTCCCAAAGTGTTGTGGCGCTATGAAGATGGCCAGAAATTTGCCCTATCCCCGCCCAAGCCAAAGACACCGCAGAACACCGCCAATGGTACACCCCGTATCCGGCCTTTCGGTATACCGCATGCAATTCGAGCGTCTCGGTCAGGGTTGCATCGTTGGGTTGACCAAGCGAAATCGTAGGGATAGGCGGCGGCGTCCGCGTAAACGACGCTCCATTCACAAACAGATCCGTGCCTTCTGCCGCAATAACCAAGTCCAGTAGAGGCAACACAATAACACCCAAATCAGGGGCGTCGTCCGTCATGTGACCCATCGCAACGCCCCAAAGGGGCGATCCGTTGAGGAAATTTGCAGTCCCATCGATAGGATCAAGGGTCCAGTATTCTGGGCCGCCAACGCCACCGAACTCTTCCCCGACGATCAGTTCACCCGGGAACGTGGTGCCCATGTCGGCCCGGATTTGTGCCTCAACCGCGAGGTCGGCATCCGTCACAGCTTGGCCCGGGCTTTTGGTGCTGATGTCCAAACTGCTGCGGGAATGAAAATATTCCAGTGCCAAACGCGCGCCGTTGTTGGCGATGCGGACGGACTGTTCTAGGCGGCGGCTGTAGCTGTTATGAGGCATGGGGTCCCGAAATCTGTTTCAAAACAGGAATTGCCAATTAAATTGCAATTGTCAACTTAAAATTTTCATATTGGAGGTCTGCGCGACTGTTCGTTATGGTCTGATAAAATTTGAAGAGAGCCTTAATGACCAATCACGAACGCCCTGATCTCTCGATTAGCCAACAGCGGATAATCGATCTTGTCCGCCGCCAAACAAAGGTCACGCGCGCTGACTTGGGCCCAGCAACGGGACTAACACCCGGTGCGATTTCACGCCTTGTGCGTGACCTTCTTGACCTAGGGCTCATTAAAGAACTTGATCGAATTTCAGGAATGAGGGGCCAGCCCGCCGTGCCGCTAACAGTGGATGGAAATGGTGGCGTTTCTATCGGAATATCGTTTCCGTATGGGCGCCTAGACGTCGTTGCAATGGATTATGCTGGCCATCAACTGGCCCATAGTAAAACGCCATTTGAGAGTCGGGATCCAAACAAATTAAAGAATATCTTGCGGTCCCAGATTGACGAAATCTTGAACGACCACACCATTCAAACACGCAGGCTCGTAGGGTTGGGCCTCGCCATTCCGGGGCACCTGCGCCCTGACAAAGAGAAGGAGTTTGTCATCCCACCAACGCTCGATTGGCTGGACGTCGCAACGCTTTGTACTTGGCTTGGGGTCAATTATAATTGCCCGGTATTTGTTGAAAACATTGCAAATTCTGCGGCGATTGCTGAAACTTACGCAGCGGACGGCGCTATGCCGATGGACCTGGCGGCCATCAACTTTGGTCATGGCGTTGGACTTGGCCTGATGCTTTCAGGGCGAATCCATCAAGGGACGGGCGGATTGGCCGGAGAAATTGGCACGCTCTTTCCGGCACTCCAGCCGCGCCCCTCGGCACACGATCTGTTGACCGTCATGCGATCCGCCGGACGCAACGTGCCGACCGTTAATGATCTGGGGGCGTTCGCTACAGAGGGCGACGTCCTCATTGAGGCATGGGTCACACGCGCCGCACAGCAGCTGCACCCACTTGTGCAGATGCTCCATATCATTACGGCCCCACAGCAGATTGTTTTGACCGGCATGCTGCCGACGGGTGTAACCACCCTTCTTGCCGCCAAGCTTTCGGCGCAAATGAAGCACCACGTGTCCGGAAAGATGCTCAGCCCGGTGCGAATCGCACCAAGTAAATTTGATACGTTTGCCAATGCTATTGGGGCTGCGTGGTTGCCGATTGAGAGTGAGAGTTGGGAGGGAAAAGACCGCATAAATTGGGTGTCATAAACAAATTACAAAAATTAAGTTGTTTTAGGAAACTTATAATTGCATCATTCTCGCAAGAAGGCCCGACGGGTCAATGCGCAACAATCGAGGTATGCAATGCAGATTAGGACACTTATTCCAACGAAGGGCTTTACGCTCGCCGTGGGGCTTTCCGCCCTATTGATGACGACTACAGCTTGGGCCCAAGACTATTCGGAAGCTCCGATGCTCGCCGAGCAAGTCGCCGCAGGAACACTGCCAGCCGTGGACGAGCGCCTGCCGGTCGAACCACGTGTTATCGCGCCATACAATGAAATCGGAACCTATGGCGGAGTATGGCGGCGCGCCTTTACCGGCCCGTCCGACGATCGTGGTCCGCAAAAATTGATGGAACCGCGGATTGTGCGGTTTGTTCAAACAGCACCCGGTGTTTTTGGCATCGAACCGGCTTGGGCGTCATCATACGAAGTCAACGAAGATTCGACCGAATTCACATTCAACATTCGCGAAGGCCTAAAATGGTCTGATGGATATCCAGTAACAACAGAAGATGTGCTGTTTTACTTCGAGGACGTCGTAGGAGATGACAATCCATGGCCATGGCCGTCCTTGCTACAGCAGGGTGACAGTCGAGCCGTTGTTACCGCGATTGATGATCTGACGTTTAAGGTCACGTTTACCGAATCGTCACCATTGTTTATCACGCGGCTTGGTCGGGAATACGTTTGGATGGCATCTCCCGCTCACTATCTAAGCCAGTTCCACCCCAATTACGCATCGGAAGAAGAGCTGGCAGCCGCAGCGGAGTCGTTTGGGGTTGAGAGTTGGCAAGACCTTTGGGGGCGTCGTGGTAAGGCAGAAAGCTTTTGGTTGAACCCCGAACTGCCAACGCTCTCGCCTTGGACCGTGTCCACCCCGCCCCCTGCGAACCAGGTGATCTTTGAACGGAACCCCTATTACTATGCGGTTGATACTGAGGGAAACCAGTTGCCTTATATCGATCAAATTTCCCATGATTTGTTCCAGGACCCTGAAACGCTGAACCTATGGGTTGCGCAAGGCCGTATCGACTTGCAGCAGCGCCATATGGGCGTCGGTAACTTCCCTTTCTTTAAGGAAAACGAAGCTGCAGGCGACTATGAAGTCGTGGTCTGGAGTGGTTTGGAGGTCGATACGCTTTGGCCAAACCAAACGACGAACGACACTGTCATGGCGGAGTTGTTCCAAACGGCTGACTTCCGGCAGGCTCTGAACATCGCGCTTGATCGTGAAGCCATCAACGAGATTGTTTTTGCGGGGCTAACCACACCCATGCAAGCCGGACCGCCTGAGGGCTCTGCAATCTACAACGCAGACCTGATCGCCAAATGGGCCGAATACGATCCCGACACAGCCAATGCATTGCTTGACGGATTGGGCCTGACGGACCGCGATGGCGACGGCTACCGTCTGCGTCCCGATGGGGAGACATTGGAAATCATCATTACGACGCCGCTGTTTGCATCCAACATCGATATGTTGGAACTGGTCAGCGAGTTCTGGGGCGATATCGGTGTGAAAACATCGCTCGATGTAGTGGAACGCACACTTTATCTGGATCGCGTCAATGCAAACGAGGTGATGATGGGACACTGGCCCATGGGCCGCGCTGCGTTCTTCTTGATTGATCCAGCTGCCTATGCTGCGACGATTACGGATCAGCCTTGGGCGAACGCATGGGGCGCATATCGCCTTGATCGCGGCAAGGATTTCGCTGTCGCACCTCCTGAGGGGCATATGCTCTATGAGGTTTGGGACAAGGTTGATGCCGCGCTCACGGCCAGTTCACTGGACGAAGCGGCCCAAATCGGGGCGGAAATCCTCCAATTACATGCGGCAGAACCCAACTGGATTGGTGTTGTCGGTGCCGCTCCGAGCTTGTACATCCGGTCGAACCGCGTGGGCAACTTCCCCGAAGGCTACATTCGCGATGACATCACGCGCGATATTGGCATCATCCCGACTGAACAGCTCTACCTCAAAGAATGACCTTCCCACAACTTTGACACAAACGGTACGCGCCTTGGTTATAAAGGCGCGTACCGATTTACGACCCAACCTCGCCGTTCAGGATCAATTCAGTGACCGCATATATCATTCGCCGCATTCTGTGGTTCATCCCGACCCTGTTAGCAGTTTCCATAGTCTCGTTTGCGATCATCCAACTGCCTCCCGGTGATTATCTAACTGTGCTTGAGGCACAGATGGGGGCCGAGGGCGACTATAGCCCCGAAGTTGTTGAACGCTTGCGCGAGCGCTTTGGTTTTGATCAACCTTTCATAGTCCAATACGGCAAATGGATGTGGGCCATGCTCGCACATGGCGACCTTGGATATTCCTTTGAATGGCGGATGCCTGTGTCATCCCTTATTGGCCAATACATGGTGCTGACCGTCGCGGTCACGGTCACAACACTCGTTGCGACGTGGATTATCGCCATTCCCATCGGAATCTATTCCGCAGTGAGGCCCTATTCAGCCTTCGACTATATCGCGACAATCCTTGGCTTTATCGGAAAGGCCACGCCCAATTTTCTGTTGGCTTTGATCTTGATGTGGCTGGCGTTTTCTTACTGGGGTGTGGATGTCTCCGGATTATTTTCGCCGGAATACGCAAATGCCCCTTGGTCATGGGCCAAGGTTGGCGATTTGATTACCCATATGTGGCTGCCCATTATTGTGCTTGGCACATCGGGAGCCGCCAGCCTGATACGGCAGATGCGTGCAAACGTATTGGACGAACTGCAAAAACCATATGTAGAGGCCGCCCGCGCCCAAGGCCTCCCCGAATGGCGGGTTGTCCTACGTTATCCGGTGCGCGTGGCCTTAAATCCGTTCCTGTCGACAATCGGCACAACACTCCCGGAGCTTTTTTCCGGTGCTGTTACAACTGCCATTGTACTAAACCTGCCAATGGCCGGACCGATGCTGCTGCGCGCGCTGATTTCACAAGACATGTATCTGGCCGGTAGCTATATCTTCCTTCTAAGCGTTTTCACCCTGATCGGCACACTTATCTCGGACATATTGCTGACGCTTGTTGACCCCCGCATTCAATTTGACGAGGCCTAAATGACTGATATGTCTCAACATGAATCGGATGCCTTGAAATCCTACGCAGAAGCGTCGGGCTTTCGCTTGGGTTGGGCCAAATTCCGACGTCATAAGCTCGCTGTTGTCAGCCTTTATATCGTCGGGTTCTTATATTTTCTAGCGATCTTCGCCGAATTCATGTCCCCCTACGATCACAGCGAGATCAACAGGCGGCACGTTTTGACCCCTCCGCAGGCGATCCACTTCGTAGACACGGACGGCAGCCTCGCGTTGCCATACGTCCGCGCCCTGAAAGGCGAGCGTGATCCAGTCACACGGCGTCTATCTTACGTGGAAGACGACACAACAAAATACCCACTTCGCTTTTTTGCACCATCCGAACCCTATGAAATGTGGGGGGTCATCCCACTTGAAACGCGCTTCATCGGGATCGCAAAACCTGACCGGAAAGCTACATTATTCCTATTTGGCACTGACTCACTTGGTCGAGACGTCTTGTCCCGCATCATCAATGGCGCGCGCGTTTCATTGTCGATTGGCCTGGTCGGTGTTGCGTTCTCCTTTGTCATCGGCATCGTCTTAGGCGGGATGTCGGGCTATTACGGCGGTTGGATCGATACGGCCGTCCAGCGCACAATCGATTTTCTTCAATCGCTACCGACGATCCCCTTGTGGATGGGTCTGGCCGCAGCCGTTCCACCCGGACAAGACCCCCTCGTCACCTATCTGATGATCACAGTCATCCTATCCATCATTGGCTGGACAGGCATCGCCCGCGTGGTCAGGGGAAGGTTCTTGGCCCTGCGAGAAGAAGACTTCGTCCTCGCCGCCCGTTTTTCGGGTGCCTCGGAAATGCGGATTATACTGCGTCACATGGTGCCATCCTTCGCGAGCCACATCATCGCGTCGCTGAGCCTATCGATCCCCGAGATGATCCTTGCCGAGACCGCACTGTCGTTCCTTGGCCTTGGCCTGCAATCCCCTGCCGTAAGTTGGGGGGTGCTGCTTAAAGATGCGCAAAGCCTTCAGGCTATCAGTCAGTCTCCTTGGCTTTTGATCCCCGGACTGGCCGTGGTCGTTACCGTTCTTGCCTTCAATTTTTTGGGCGACGGGCTGCGCGATGCCTCCGACCCATATGGAAAGACCTAAGATGAACCCGCTGATTTCAGTTAAAGACCTCTCGATCGGATTTCATCAGCGGCATTTGGTGTTACCTGCTGTCGAAAACATCAGCTTCGATGTCGCCGCAGGTGAAACGCTTGGCATCGTGGGCGAAAGCGGGTCGGGGAAATCTCTGTCAGCACGCGCTATTCTGGGATTGGTTCCCGCCGGTGGAGAAATCACAAGTGGGCAGATTACCTACCAGCCGGCCAGTGGCGATCCCATTGAAATCAGCAGCCTTCCGAAAAATGGACGTGACATCCGCAGCCTTCGTGGCTCAAAAATTGCGATGGTGTTCCAAGAGCCAATGGCGAGCCTCAGTCCGGTTCACACCATCGGAAACCAAATCAGCACAACCCTGCGCCAGCACACAGACTTGTCCAAACGCGCCGCACTCACGCGCGCCATTGAGCTTTTGGATCAGGTCGGGATGGCCAGCCCCGCAGAGATCGCCGAGCAATATGCCCATCAGATTTCGGGCGGTATGCGACAACGCGCAATGATCGCGATGGCCTTGTCGTGCAACCCGCGTCTGTTGATCTGCGACGAGCCGACAACCGCCCTTGATGCGACAACGGAAGCACAGATCGTCGATCTTCTCGCGAAGCTTCAGGCCGACCTGAACATGGGGATGATCTTTATCTCTCACAACATCGGTCTTGTAAGCGAAATCGCCGACAGAGTTATGGTAATGTATCTTGGTCAAGAAGTCGAAACCGGCCCGGCCGAAACGGTCTTGAAAACATCCGGCCATCCCTACACCCGCGCCTTATTGGCCGCTCTGCCCGCCTTTACCGAAGCTGGTGCAGAGCTGGCAACGCTTCAAGGGACCGTGCCGGATCCAACGTCGCGCCCTACGGGGTGTTCTTTCCATCCTCGGTGCCCTGAATTTGCGGGAGAACACTGTAAAACCGTTCGCCCTGTCCTCCATGCGATTGCCGATCGCCATTGCGCAAAGTGCCACCTCCATGACTGAACCCCTGTTACAGATCAGCAACCTTGAAAAACACTTCGGGCAATCGAAGGGCATGTTCAAATTCGATCCACACGCTGTGCGGGCCGTGAATGGGATATCTCTCAATGTGAACGAGGGCGCAACAACGGCTTTGGTCGGCGAATCGGGCTGCGGAAAATCAACCGCTGCAAAGCTCATATCTGGTGCTTTGACACCGTCATCTGGCGAAATTCTGCTGCGCACATCGGATGGCGGCCAGTTGAATGTCGGCACACTGAAGGGGTCGGCGCGCAAGAAGTTGTGGCGTGATGTACAGCTCATTTTTCAGGACCCGTTCAGTTCTCTCAATCCACGAATGACAGTTCGTCAGATCATCGCGGAGCCTTTGCGGAATTTCGGCATCGCACGAGGGGATGCCGCTACAAAAATCGTCACAGACCTTCTCGACCGTGTTGGATTACAATCCACTGCGATGAACCGTTACCCACATGCCTTTTCGGGCGGGCAACGGCAAAGGATCGGCATCGCACGCGCCTTGGCCGTCAATCCGCGACTGGTTATTGGAGACGAGCCCGTCTCTGCCCTCGATGTGTCGGTCGCGGCCCAAATCCTCAACCTGTTTCAGACACTGAAGAAAGATCTTGGTCTCACCTACCTGCTGATAACCCATGATTTATCAGTCGTGCGTCATAGTGCCGACCGAGTGGCCGTGATGTATCTCGGCCAGATCGTCGAGGAAAACACCACAGCAGGTCTGTTCGAGGCACCTCGTCACCCGTACACACAGGCCCTTCTGTCTGCGGTTCCCGATCCGTCAGCCAAAAGCAAGACGCGCGTTGTTCTTCCTGGTGAGGTTGCATCTGCTCGCAACATCCCGACAGGGTGTGCCTTTCACCCGCGCTGTGCGCTCGCCACAGACTTGTGCCGCAGCACCGCGCCCAAGATCAGCACATTACCAAATGGCGGCCGCGTTGCCTGCCACACCCCTCTGGAGACCGCAAGCCGATGACATCTGCGAAAGCCGCAAAGCTCAGGATCGCGTTTCTCGGCGACAGCATCACAGTCGGAGACGGCGACGCCGCAGCGCGCGGCTGGCCATCACGACTAATGGCACTGACATCGCCCACAGATGGGCAAACGCAGTGCTACAACCTTGGTGTCGGCGGGGACCGTATCGCCGACGTTAAAGCGCGCTGTGCATCGGAATTGGCTGCCAGATTGACCGGCAAAGAAGGCACCGGTGTTGTCGTCATGATAGGCATAAACGACGCATTGCGCGCGGCGGCAAAGGACAGCTGCATTCCATTGGACAAGGCTAAGATTGCCACAGATTTCGCGTTCATTTTGCAGACAGCAAAGCAATACGGACCCGTGATAGTTGTCGAACCGGCACCTGTTTTGCCTGACCTCAAGCGTGGCGATGGTGGCATGGGCTCTCAAATAATGAGCAGGCTTGCAGAAATTTTGATTATAACAGATGCTGTTTGCGCAGCCCATAATACCCCGATTGTCCATACTCTAAACAAATTAATCGAGGACACCAGTTTCATCGACTCTCTTGGGGCTGGCGATGGGCTACACCCAACAGCAAAAGGGTATGACCGTTTGGCCGATGTCGTTTTGTTGAATGAGCTTTGGACCCAGTTTCTTGACCAATGCCGAAGCCTGTAAAACCATCTCAAAATACATAAGCGCGGGTATGCGACTAAATGCGTGTAGCAGCAAAGCGATAATGTCACCCCTGAGCCATTCAGGAATGTCACTCTCTTGTTCAAATGAACACTGGGAGATTGGACATGGGACGGGTGATGATGAGCGAGCGCGAGTTGATCCCCATAGAAGTGTTGGCGCAGGTAGATGATGGACGTCTGAGCTTCGGATTTCGCCCAAACCACGAACACGTACGTGATTGGCGCATTGGAAATCCACGTCTTGAACCCAACAAAACGATATTTGTCAAACCGCGTGAGGTGATCATGCGGTCATAAAAAACGCCACACAAATGTGCAGCGTTTTTTGATAACACGTGAAGGAAAACGTAGGTCTTAAACTGTCCCGCGCGCCGGACGTTTGTGTTCGATGTTGAACTTCATGCCATCAAGTAATTCGTCAAGATCAGGCCGCGCTGCGGGGCCATTTGACAAGCACACAACTTGGATCACACCATCGAGGAGCACGCAAAAAACGGCAGGTTCTGCGAAACGACGATCTGTTTCATCAGGAGACAAGGGATCGGAAATGTAGACCCCCAAAAGCTGCATTTGATCTTCGGTGAGGCCATACCCAAGATCAAAATCCCAACCGAATTCGGCAACGTCAGCTTGCGCTTTGGATTCGGGATCTGCTGAGACAGCCAGCACATCAAAGCCTGCGGCCTCCCAATCCGCGACGCGGGTTTGCAATCCGTTCAAATAGCGTTTGCAGCGGCCACAATGTTTGCCACGGTAGACAATAAAAAGCGTATGTCGCTCTTTGGTTCCACCAATATCAAGTGTACCACCCCCCAATTTTCTGAACGACATTTGAGGCAGCAATCCGCCTGCTTCTGGTTTCGTATTGATCATACTCTGGCCTTTCGCCTTAAATGACAGTCATAGGATATATTGTGGCCAAATGAACCAGGCCGTATTGAGCAACATCATAACCAAAGGGCGCCGAGAACACATCAAAAAAAACGATCGCGCTCAGCACAAACAATTGATCGCATGCACTTAACGGACGCAAAATTGGCTTGAGTTTGAAGGACCTTTTGCGATGCGCATGTCAGCAAAAGCAAATGCGCCGCCAAAGACTATTTTGCAGTGTTGCGACAGGCACCGGCATCCCTTAGCGTATTGATATGAAAATCATTCAGCCAATCGCCATCTTCATTTTTTCCACAGCACTTGCCAGCGCCAGTTCATTGCCGGCACCTTTGCAGGACGACGATTTCAGGCCTGTAAATCTGATTGAGGCCGCCCTTGGGCAGCTGTTGTTTTACGATCCTATCTTGTCTGGAAATGCAGAAGTGGCCTGTGCCACCTGTCACCATCCGGCCTTTGGCACATCGGATGGCTTATCGCTTGGCATTGGCGATGGCGGTATCGGATTGGGCACCCATCGCGAGGTCACCACCGACAACCTGCCAGAAGAGCGCATCCCAAGAAATTCGCCCGCTCTATTCAATTTGGGCGCGTATGAATTCACCGCAATGTTCCATGATGGCCGCCTTGAAGTCGACCCCAGTCGCGCCAGTGGCATGCGCACTGATATGGGGCAAGACATGGAAAAGGGCTTTGCTTCGATCCTGTCTGCACAAGCGATGTTTCCTGTGCTGAGCCGTGATGAAATGGCAGGGTCTTACAATGAAAACGACCTTGGCCGATTGATCCGCCAAGGCATCATCACTGGGACTGGGGGGGCATGGGATATTTTGGCAAAACGCGTGGCCAACCTGCCCGATTACGCGACGCAATTCATCGATGTGTACCCACATATTGCAAACGCAAACCAGATTGCTTTCACCGATATTTCTAATGCGATTGCAAGCTTCATTGAAGTTGAATGGCGATCTGACACATCACCATTTGATGCGGTTTTGGCGGGCACTGGGCAGCTTTCAGGCCGAGCGCAAGCAGGGATGGACTTGTTCTATGGCGATGGAAATTGTGCGTCCTGTCATACGGGGCCTTTTTTGACTGATCATAAATTTCACGCGATGGCAGCGCCACAAATCGGGCCTGGAAAATCAGCAACATTTGAAGTTCACCACCGCGATGACGGGCGCTTTCGCGTCACTGGTCGGCTTGAGGATCGCTATGCATTTCGCACGCCATCTCTGCGCAATATTGCGCTGACCGGCCCCTATGGACATGCAGGCGCGCACTCTGATTTGGCGGCATTTATAGCCAGTCATGCAGACCCAGCGACGTCGATTTTTAGTTATGATCCCACACAAGCTGTTTTGCCAGACCTTGGCCGCGCAGATCAGGCAGACATCGACTTTAGCGTGATGCATGATCCTGAGCAGGTCAGCGCCATTGCTGCCGCGGTGATCACCCCGCCTGTGTCTTTGTCGGATGCAGACGTGGCAGCTTTGGTGGCCTTTCTTGATACATTGACCGATACCGCCAGCCTGCAAGGGCGATTGGGTATCCCGGACAAAGTGCCCAGCGGGTTGGATATTCCAAATCCTACGCTGAACACCGAGCCAAATCTCAACTAAGGCTTGATCATTTCGACGGATTGACCTGCTTTATAACGCGCAGAGGACGTGGAGCCATCAGGCCAAGTCACGATGACGAGCGCCTCGGTCTCGCCCCCAAGTCCAAAGTGACGCGGCAGTCGTTGCCCACCCGCATGACCACCGCCGATGGTGTTTTGAATCACCTGCATGCTTTGAAGCGTTTGCACCGCAACCGACGCGCCAATGGCATCGCGATTTCCGCCTGCTTGCTGCAAGGACACGCGAATCCAGTTACCCGTTTCAGGGGTGATATTGCGATAGAGCTCAAGCGGCGCGCGGCGATTGACAACAATCAAATCCAAACGCC
Organism: Pacificibacter sp. AS14; assembly: GCF_038899935.1. NCBI lineage: Bacteria > Pseudomonadati > Pseudomonadota > Alphaproteobacteria > Rhodobacterales > Roseobacteraceae > Pacificibacter > Pacificibacter sp. AS14. The sequence continues at coordinate 70,649 of NZ_JBBMQI010000016.1, read as the reverse complement.
CATCGTTGTCAAAATCGGCCAAAGCGGCCCCACGTGATCGCGCGATCGTGGCAATGCCAGCTGTGGCGGCCGTTTCCGTGAATGTGCCGTTTTCATTTTGCATCAAAAGGTTGTTCGGATCATCCATTGCCATCCCCGGCATTTGATCCACATTACCTTTGGCGATGAACAGATCAGCACGGCCGTCATTGTCGATATCGCCAAATTCTGCATGCCACCCCGTCGAGGGACGCCCATCATCACCGATATGCGGGCGCTGCGCATAAGTGCCAATGCTGTAATCAGCCGCCACATAAGTGCCATCAGATTGCGACAATTGCAAAAGTTGATCCCCCATCGAGGTCAGCATCACATCGTCAAACCCATCCGCATTCAGATCGCGGCTGGCGATGCCCATGCCCCACAAAGACACGTTTTGCCAACCATCATCGGCATCCAAAAAACGCCGATCTTCGATGTCCCACATCTGCTCATGGCCCTGTTTGACATAGTAATGTCGATCATTGGACAACCGCAGGCTTGCGCGCCCCCGCGCATCTTTGCTCGCCAAAATCGACAGGGCGCAATATCCGGGGCTCAAGATTTCCGTTTCATAACCATGATCAGCGGGGCGTAAGATCGTGTTTTCGTCGCAGGCTTCAAACGGCCCATCGGGATCGTCGCGATCAACGTAATTGCCAATCGCAAGGGTCGGTCGCGCGTCACCGGCGTCCCACCATGCTGTGAAAGCCGTGCTCCAGCGGTTGTCGCTCTCAAAGCCCAGCGCCCGCGTCGCGTCAACAAACCCGCAGTTGCCATCGCCTTTCAACACAACATTGTCACCCGCACGCAAAACAAACAGATCAACGTGACCATCTGCATCCATATCGATGGGATAGGCGCCGGTCGTGTGGATGAGGTTTGGAATTGGCGCGTCGACAAACGAGAAATCGCCAGTGTTGCGTATCACCTTTGCTGGAGCCTCACCGCCAGCCGCAAACACATCTGGCAACGCGTCCCCGTTACAATCGAACACCGCCACGCCGCCGCCGACGAAATGCTCCCACCCGCCACTGTAGCTGTGCGCGGGCAATCTTGAGGACATGTCCTCAAACATAGGGTCGGCCAGCACAGATGACGCCATAGATAGAGACATCAATAGGGACAACACCTTCATGTGTTGCTCATCTCACAGTCAGCCACAAGTTTGTCTGACAAGGCACTGATTGCAGGAACGGCCGCGCCATGGGCCCAGACCATATCATCCCAAGGCCGTATTGCAATCGCGCAGGGTTGGCGTACATCTGACAGGGTCATCGTCTTCATTTCGGCCAAAACCTCATCAGCAAAGAGATAATCATAGCGCGTGCGCTCTCCTGAAATGATGATAAGCGGCGGATCGAAAAGCTGGACAACATTGGACAGACCGACAGCCAAATACCGCCCCGCGCGCCGAAAAATCGTTTTGGCTGCCGCGTTTCCCGATTTTGCTTCCTCAAACAGCAAGTCCAGCAAGTCCTCAGGGGTGCGATGCCGTGCCTCCCCCAAATCCAACGCCACGCCAACCTCACGGGTGAGCGCGTAATCACCGAGATAGGCCTCAAGGCATCCACGTTGACCACAACGACACAGCGCCCCATCCATTTGCACTTTTGTATGCCCCAACTCTAGACCAACACCGTGACTGCCGCGATAGAGGGTGTTGTTGACCACAAGACCCATGCCGACCCCGTTTTCGATCGTGACCACTGCGAAATCGGTCTTGTCTCGCCCCTCCCCGAACCAAAGCTCGGCAAGGGTCAACATATTCGTGTCATTGTCGATAAACAAAGGCATATCAAACCGCACAGCAAAGGCTGGCGCAAGGTCCACATCATCATCTTGCAACAACGAGCACCACCGCACGACACCGTTTTCCATATCAACGATTCCAGGCACGCCAATACCAACGGCATCAATATCATCGACCGAAATCTCGGCCTGCTGCACCAGCATATCGATAAGGGACGTAATTTGATCCAAAAGCTCTTGCAGGCTACGACGTCGATTGTTCGAGGGTAAAGTGACCCCTGCCAATACATTTCCAACGAAGTCGGTCAAAACCGCGCAATGGCGCCTTGACGACAGCTTTATACCCACAACGTAAGCGGCCGTTGGCACGACTTCCAACGCAACAGACGGTCGCCCTCGCCCTGTTTCGCGCGTTTGTTCACTCACTTCTTGCAGCAACCCAGAAGCGATGAGATCGGAGGTAACAGCGGTCGCACTGCCTGCACTGATTTTGAGCGCACGCGCCACATCAGCCCGCGCTGCGCGTCCGTTTGCACGCACGTGTTGGAAAAATTGTAAGCGTAAAGACGCAGCTTTAGCGGCTCCAGATTGGAGCAACGGGCCGCAGCCCGCACCAATCGCGGAGGGATACATATAATTCATCATATAAATTAAATATCATGAAAAATCTCGCACTCAACCTATTTGTCGAACTGATTCGTTAAATTTTTGTGCCAAAAGAGAATTGTTGATATTTTTTTCTTTGATCATTGAACTTAATTGCGGCAATGTCACACCCACGCGAGTCGTGTGACTCGTCCTCGGACGCATTCGAGGGAACCTTAGGGAGGAACGTAATGAATAAATTTATCATAGCGGCTGCCGTTGCAGCCTCTGGTATCGCCACGACCGCTTTGGCAGAAGACCTAACCGTCGGCGTCAGCTGGTCCAACTTTCAAGAAGAGCGCTGGAAAACAGATGAGGCCGCAATCAAAAGCGCGCTTGAAGCCGCTGGTGCCACATATATTTCAGCTGACGCTCAATCATCTTCAGCCAAACAACTGTCTGATGTTGAAAGTTTGATCGCACAAGGCGCCGACGCTTTGATCATCCTTGCACAAGACGCAGCAGCCATCGGTCCTGCTGTAGACGCAGCAGACGCAGAAGGCATTCCTGTTGTCGCCTACGATCGCTTGATCGAAGACAGCCGCGCATTCTACCTGACATTCGACAACGTCGAAGTTGGCCGCATGCAAGCCCGCGCCGTATTTGCGGCGCAGCCAACTGGCAACTACGTCATGATCAAAGGCTCCCCCACCGATCCGAACGCAGACTTCCTGCGCGGTGGCCAGCAAGAGATTTTGCAAGCGGCCATCGACAGCGGTGCGATCACAATCGTTGATGAAGCCTACACTGACGGTTGGTTGCCAGCGAATGCACAGCGCAACATGGAACAAATCCTGACAGCAAACGACAACGCAGTTGATGCGGTTGTGGCCTCTAACGATGGCACAGCCGGTGGTGTTGTTGCGGCTTTGACAGCACAAGGCATGGAAGGTCTTCCAGTCTCTGGTCAAGACGGCGATCACGCCGCTTTGAACCGTGTTGCTCTTGGCACGCAAACGGTTTCTGTGTGGAAAGACGCACGCGAGCTTGGCAAAGCAGCGGGCACAATCGCAGCCGAATTGGCCGCGGATGAGATGATGAAAATCGAAGGCAGCGCAAGCTGGACATCCCCTGCAGGCACAGTGATGAACTCTATGTTCCTCGCACCTGTTCCTGTGACTGCTGACAACTTGTCTGTTGTCACAGATGCAGGCTGGATCACAGTAGAGGCCCTTTGCCAAGGCGTCACGGCAGGACCAGCGCCCTGCAACTAAAAGACAGCTGATCTCGTATCAGTTTAGGCTCAGTTTGGATCCCGCTGGTATGGCGGGGTCCGACGGACGCAGTTTCACTCATTTTTGCATGACTTTTGTACGCGTCAGGTTGGCCCCCCTGCTGTGATCAAACGAATGCTCACATTCTCGACCGTTCAATGGAGACATAATGTCTGACCAATCCAGCGCCAAGTCGCCCCCCAAACGCAGCTTTTTGCAATCGCTCGAAATCGATCTGCGCCTTCTCGGCATGCTGGGCGCATTTCTCGCCGTTTGCATCGTCTTTAACCTGTTGACGGACGGACGTTTTTTGACGCCGCGCAACATTTTTAATCTGTCGATCCAAACGGTTTCGGTCGCCATTATGGCAACGGGCATGGTGTTTGTCATCGTCACGCGGCACATCGATTTGTCCGTGGGCGCGTTGTTGGCGACGTGTACTGCGATTATGGGCATGATGCAGACGTCATGGTTGCCTGATATTGTGGGTCTTGAGCTTGGGCATCCTCTGATCCCTTGGATCACAATTATCGCAGGTCTTTTAATCGGAGCTTTGATCGGCGCGGCACAAGGCTGGTTGATTGGCTATCACGGCATCCCCGCTTTCATCGTGACGCTCGGCGGGCTGCTGATTTGGCGCAACGTTGGTTGGTACCTTACAGATGGCGCCACAATCGGCCCGCTCGACAAAACCTTTATCTTATTTGGCGGCATCAACGGTACACTTGGCGCGATGTGGAGCTGGATTGTGGGCATAGCAGCTGCAGCCATATCATTGTTCTTCATCTGGTCGGGCCGCAAAACAAAAGTGCGGCACGGATTTCCCGTCAAACCTATGTGGGCCGAGTTTACAGTCATGACCCTGATCGCAGGTGCGATCTTAGGTTTTGTGGCCACTTTGAACGCCTATACTGTTCCTGAACGCGTGATCGCACGCAATCCCGCCCTGTTTGGCTGCGAAGCAGACGCGCCCTGTGTGGCAGCTTATGGCATCCCCTATTCGGTTCTGGTCTTGATCGCCGTCGCTATCGTTATGACCGTGATCGCCCTGCGCACACGTCTGGGACGCTACATTTTCGCAACAGGCGGCAATCCTGATGCAGCTGAGCTTTCAGGCATCAACACGCGCTTTTTGACCGTGAAAATATTCTCAATGGTTGGCGCTCTTTGCGCATTGGCTGGCATCGTCTCTTCTGCACGCTTGGGCTACCATACCAATGACATCGGCACGCTCGATGAGCTGCGCGTCATTGCAGCGGCTGTGATTGGCGGAACGGCTTTGTCTGGCGGCGTTGGCACAATTTATGGTGCAATCATCGGGGCATTGATCATGCAGTCCTTGCAATCGGGCATGGCCATGGTCGGTGTCGATGCCCCCTATCAAAATATCGTCGTCGGCGCCGTGCTTGTCTTGGCCGTCTGGATCGACATCCAATACCGCAAACGTCTGGGAGGTAAGTCATGAGCACGCCCTTAGTAGAAATGAAGAATGTCTCCATTGCTTTTGGCGGCGTGCACGCTGTGGACAACGTCAGTATTGATCTGCACGCAGGTGAAGTCGTTGGTCTTTTGGGTCACAATGGGGCTGGAAAATCGACGCTGATCAAGATGCTTTCTGGTGCTTATAAGATGGATTCCGGCGAGATTTGGATCGAAGGCGAACGCGCAACGATCAATTCCCCGCGCGACAGCCGCGATTATAACATCGAGACCATTTATCAGACCCTTGCGCTGGCGGATAATCTTGACGCGGCATCGAACCTGTTCTTGGGGCGCGAATTGACAACCCCGTTTGGCTTTGTCGACGACAGCCGGATGGAATCCGAGACCCGCAAAATCATGGCGCGATTGAACCCCAATTTTAAGAAATTGAAAGAACCTGTGTCGGCTTTGTCAGGCGGGCAACGCCAATCCGTCGCCATTGCTCGCGCAGTGTATTTCAACGCGAAAATATTGATCATGGACGAACCTACAGCGGCGCTTGGTGTGCATGAAACGGCCATGGTCGCAGAATTGATTGGCGAGCTGAAAAAACAGGGTTTGGGCATCTTTTTGATCAGTCATGACACCCGTGAAATGATGGAGCTTTGCGACCGTGTTGCGGTCATGAAAAACGGTCAATTGATCGGCTCAGAACGCGTCGAGGACGTCACAGAGGACGACATTCTATCTATGATCATTTTGGGCAAAAATCCTAAGGCAGCGGCATGACATATATTGGACTAGACCTTGGCACGTCGTCGCTTAAAGCGATTTTGATGGATGAAAACCAATCTGTTATCGCCGAACATGCTGTCCCGCTCAGCGTCTCTCGCCCCTATGATGGATGGTCCGAGCAAGATCCGAACTCATGGATCACCGCCACAGACATGGCGCTAAAAGCCCTGTCAGAAAAGGCCGATCTGTCAGGCGTGCGCGGCATAGGCCTGTCAGGTCATATGCACGGTGCCACCTTGCTGGATGCAGCAGATCAAGTACTCAGACCTTGCATTTTGTGGAATGATACGCGGTCTTTCAAAGAGGCCAAAGCACTGGATGCAGACCCGCAATTTCGCGACTTATCTGGCAATATCGTCTTTGCAGGCTTCACCGCGCCTAAAATTGCATGGGTCAAAAACAATGAACCCGATGTCTTTGATAAAATTGCGAAAGTACTGTTGCCCAAAGACTTTTTACGCTTGTTCTTGATTGGCGATCATGTCGCGGAAATGTCGGACGCAGCGGGCACAAGCTGGCTTGACGTTGGCAAACGCGATTGGAGCGACGCCCTGCTGACGGCGACCGACCTGACGCGTGATCACATGCCACGGCTTGTTGAGGGCTCAGAGGTGTCTGGCACCCTGCGCAATGCGTTGGCGGCCGAGTGGGGCCTGCCCAAAAATGTTGTCGTGGCCGGTGGCGGTGGCGACAACGCGGCAAGCGCGATTGGCGCGGGCGTTGTGAACAAGGGCGATGCTTTTGTGTCGCTTGGCACTTCCGGTGTTTTGTTCGCCGCGTCCGATGCCTATCAACCCGATGCTGCCAGTGCTGTGCACACATTCTGTCACGCAGTTCCAAACATGTGGCACCAGATGGGCGTGATTCTAGCCGCGACTGATGCCTTGCAATGGCTGAGCAAAATCACCGGAAAATCAGCACCTGAGTTGACTCAAAACTTAGGCACGCTGCAAGCCCCTGGGCGCACGCTGTTTTTGCCTTACTTGGGCGGCGAACGCACCCCGCACAACGATACAGACATCCGTGGTCAGTTCTTGCATTTGGATCACAGCACAGACGTTGAAAGCATGACCCGCGCCGTTTTAGAAGGCGTCGCCTTTGCCTTTGCCGATTGTCACGATGCGCTACTGTCAACCGGCACGGTTATTGGGCGCGCTATTGCTATGGGCGGTGGGGCCAAATCTGACTACTGGCTTGAGACAATTTCAACCGCGCTTGGCGTGTCTTTGATGGTGCCTCAGTCCGGCGATTTTGGTGCCGCTTTGGGCGCTGCACGTCTTGGTATGATGGCCGCAACGGGCGCTGGCGTCGAGATCGCGACCTTACCGCCAATCTCAAAAATAATCGAACCGAACACACAGCTTCAACCTGCATTTGCCGACGCGCATGATCGTTACAAGCGCGCCTACACTGCTCTAAAGGGCCTCTAACATGACCGACTTTTTCAAAGACATCCCCGCAATCAAATATGAAGGCCCAGACAGCGACAACGATTTTGCGTTCCGTCATTACAACCCTGATGAAATCATCATGGGCAAACCGATGAAAGACCATTTGCGTTTTGCGGCTGCCTATTGGCATTCTTTTGCATGGGAAGGCGGCGATCCCTTTGGCGGGCAAACCTTTGATCGCCCTTGGTTTGGCAACACCATCGCGCACGCGAAACTCAAAGCAGATGTGGCGTTCGAGATGTTCTCGATCTTGGATGTGCCTTACTTTTGTTTCCACGACGTAGATGTGCGCCCAGAGGGCAAAACATTTGCCGAGAACACCAAAAACCTAGAGACCATCGTCGACTATTTCGGCGAAAAGATGGACGAGACTGGCGTGAAACTTTTGTGGGGCACAGCGAACCTGTTTTCTCATGCGCGCTTTATGTCTGGGGCTGCGACAAACCCGGACCCAGATGTTTTTGCCTTTTCTGCAGCGACGATCAAAACCTGTATGGACGCGACGATGAAACTTGGCGGCGAAAACTATGTCCTTTGGGGCGGGCGCGAAGGCTACGAGACGCTGCTCAACACCAACATGGGGCGCGAACGCGAACAAGCGGGCCGCATGTTGCAGATGGTGGTCGATTACAAATACAAGATGGGCTTCAAAGGCGCGATCCTGATCGAGCCCAAGCCACAAGAGCCGACAAAACACCAATATGATTACGATGTTGCGACCGTTTACGGCTTCCTCAAAGACTTCGGCCTAGAGGGTGAAGTGCAAGTGAACATCGAACAAGGCCACGCGATCCTTGCAGGGCATTCCTTTGAACACGAGCTTGCAATGGCGCGCGAATTGGGCATCTTTGGCTCTATCGATATGAACCGCAACGATTATCAATCGGGCTGGGATACGGATCAGTTTCCCAACAATGTCCCTGAAATGGCGTTAGCTTACTACGAGGTTTTGCGTGCAGGTGGCTTTAAAACCGGTGGCACGAACTTTGACGCGAAATTGCGCCGTCAGTCATTGGATGCAGAAGACCTGATCCTTGCGCATGTCGGCGGCATGGATGCATGTGCATCTGGCTTAAAAGCTGCCGCAGCCATGTTAGAGGACGGTAAATTGGAAGCAGCCCGTGATGCACGCTATGCGGGTTGGACCACACCTGATGGAGCGAACTTGTTGCAAAGTGATTTGACGTCGATCTTTGATCAAGTCGTTGCCAACAACACGGATCCGAAACCACAGTCTGGTCGTCAAGAGCGCCTAGAAAACTTGGTGAACAGATACCTGTAATTGGTCACCTTAAATCGAATGGCTTTGCCGCGACATATCTCGCGGCAAAGCGCATCAACTACATTTTGAGATCAGATTTTCAACACCTCAGGCGCCGCAATCTGGGCATGTGTTACGAAAATGGGCTGCGAAAATGAGCGGCGAAAAAGCGACGTGAGAAACAGCAGCCTCTTGCCAAGCTTGTGTACTCCCGCGTAGAGCAATAGAACCTTTTCTGTGCGGACCAAATTGTGTTTTTATATCGTCTCCTTCTAACTCTTCTCGCACCCGTGGCCGCGCTGATAGCGCTGCGCCAAGTGCTGCGCGGAAAAGAAAGCGTATCAGACATCAAAGAACGGTTTGGTGCAGGGTTGGCATCTGCGCCAATGCTGCCGGGCTCTACCCTTTGGATTCACGGCGCGTCAAACGGCGAATTGACCGCAGGCAGGGCATTAATCGAAGATGCGCTTGCACGCGACGGAATGCGGCAGATCATCGTCACCGTCAACAGTGTCACAGCGCGCCAATTGGTGCAAAACTGGGGACTTGATCGCGTCACAGTGCGCCTTGCCCCGCTGGATTTCAAACGCACGGTGCATCATTTTATCGCCTGCACACAGCCTGATGCCTTGATTACAATAGAAAACGAAATTTGGCCTAATCGTTTCACCCACTGCGCGGCACATGACATTCCAGTGATCGTTGTCGGAGCGCGTATGTCGCACAAAACGCTGGAAGACTGGCAAAAATATACCCCAGTACTGAAAGACATGACACGACTGACGCTCGACGCTATTACAGCGCTCGCGCCGCAAGACACAGCCTCGAAAGACCGCATTGTGGCGCTGGGATTAGATCCTGAGCGGTTGCTGCCAATGTTCAATTTAAAAAGCGGGGTTGATGCCACTATGGACGTGCCTGCGGATGCAGCGCGGTTGCGGGCTTCGTTTCAAAAAGGCAAAACAATTCTAGCCGCCTCAACCCATGACGGCGAAGACGAAATTGTCCTTAAGAGTTTTGCCAGTCTTCGGAAATCGCACCCCGAACTGAAGCTGATTTTAGCCCCGCGCCACCCCGCCCGCGCCGATAAGATCCAAGCATATGCGCTGTCGCTAGGGCTAGATGTTTCTCGTCGCAGCACAAACGACGCGCCCGAATATGCATCGGTTTATTTGGCTGATACTTTGGGCGAAATGGCCCTTTGGTACGCGTTGGCAGGGTTTACGTTCGTCGGCGGGTCTTTGGTAGACAATGGCGGGCACACCCCGTTTGAACCGGCTCAATTTGGCTCAGTGGTGCTACATGGGCCCTTCGTGTCCAATCATGCACCCGCGTTTGAGGCCTTGGCGCAAGCTGGGGGCGCTCTCAAGGTAAAGAATGCGACGGACCTTGAGGCCAGTTTGGACGCGCTGCTCCTTGCCCCGACCGAAGCGGCTCAACTGGCCCAATCGGGCACTCAAGCCCTTGAAAAATTGCGCACTTCGAAAACAGCTTCCGCTGCTTTTTGGTCAGCATTGGATGACGCCATCAAAGTTCGAAAAAAGACACCATCGCAAAAAAGATCACGGCTCTAACCCTGTGAACCAACGAGGCAAAGCGCCCAAAAACGCGGCAGTGGCACAAAAGCCGTTTGCTAAAGCCAATCTATTTGTTAGGTTTTCCAAAAGACGTCTAATCACAGCACCGGAGCAAACGAGGTGAACGCAGTCCGCACCAAACAACGCCCGCTGCGCCTTCTAGGTGCGACGAAAATGGGGGTTAGAACCCAGTTTGGCGCCTTGATTTGGCGCATACGCAAGGACCGCGTTGAAGTTCTTCTGGTTCAAACACGGCGACGCAAACGGTGGATTATTCCCAAAGGCTGGCCGATGGAAGGCCAAACCCCTGCCAAGGCAGCAGCGACCGAAGCCTATGAGGAAGCAGGAATTATTGGCAAAGTGGCGCCTATTTGTATTGGCCTTTACAGTTACACAAAATATCCGCGCGCAGGCACTGATCCTCTGCCTTGTATGGTGGCTGTCTTTCCAATGAAGGCCAGTAAAATTCTGAAAGACTATCCCGAAAGCGGCCAGCGCAAGCGCAAGTGGGTGTCCACAAATAAAGCCGCTGAAATGGCAGGCGAACCGGAACTGGCGCAAATTTTGCGTCACTTCGACCCGAGATTGTTGCGGCTTTAGTCAGCGATTTAACCTTGAAAATGTCTTCAAGGGACTAATCGTTTACATTGCTTGCAGGCTTAAGCTATTCTGACACAACAGTTCACTCCCCAACAACAGTAGACAGATATGATCCGATACACGCTCAAATGCAGCGAAGATCACAGTTTTGAAAGTTGGTTCGCCTCCGCCTCTGCGTTCGAGACATTGCAGACAGCCGGCCAATTGTCCTGCCCGCGCTGTGGCTCAGATCACGTCGCAAAATCGCTCATGGCACCTCGCGTCAGCACGGCAAGAAAAAGCGATATCGCAACCGACGCCGATGAGGCACAGACACCCGTTGCGCAAACAGCAGCCCAACGCGATGCAGATACTCAAAAGCCGTCAGAACATCCAGACGCGCAAGACACCCAAGCGACATTATCTGCGATGCGGGATCATGTTGAAAAAAACGCCGATTATGTCGGGGCAGATTTCACCAAGCAAGCGCGCGCGATGAACGATGGCGACGCCCCTGCGCGCTCAATCTATGGTGAGGCCAAGCTTGATGAAGCCAAAGCGATGATCGAAGACGGTGTTCCGATTATACCTTTGCCGTTTTTGCCCAAACGCAAGTTGAACTGAACCGATTGCAAACGAAACGCACCGTACGCCTCAATTTGCGCGCGTTTATTGTGGCCCAAACGCCAAAGACATGCAGGCCTCTCTTGCACTTTGTCCAAATGCGCCCTAGGACACCTTGATCATTCTAGACGGGGGAGAAGGGCCAAAAATGCCAGTTCTCGTAATGAAATTCGGTGGCACATCTGTCGCCACACTCGATCGCATCAAACGTGCTGCGAAACGGGTCAGCCGCGAAGTTGCCAATGGCAACGACGTGATTGTTGTTGTGTCCGCCATGTCTGGCGAGACCAATAAACTTGTTGGTTATGTCAATGAAACCTCTCCGATGTTCGATGCGCGTGAATATGACGCCATTGTATCGTCGGGCGAGAACGTGACGGCGGGCCTGATGGCGCTGACGTTGCAAGAGATGGATATCCCTGCACGCAGTTGGCAAGGGTGGCAAGTGCCGCTTAAAACCACATCCGCGCATGGGGCAGCTCGGATCGAAGAAATCCCGACCGACAACATCAATGGAAAATTTGGTGAGGGCATGAAAGTGGCTGTCGTGGCCGGCTTCCAAGGCATCTCTGCCGAGGGGCGCATCACCACGCTGGGTCGTGGCGGATCTGACACCACGGCTGTGGCCTTTGCCGCCGCTTTCGATGCGATCCGTTGTGACATCTACACTGATGTCGACGGCGTCTACACCACCGATCCGCGCATCACCAGCAAAGCGCGTAAGATGGAAAAGGTGTCCTTTGAGGAAATGCTGGAACTCGCGTCACTTGGCGCGAAGGTTCTGCAAACCCGTTCTGTTGAATTGGCTATGCGCTTTAAGGTTAAGCTGCGTGTGCTATCGTCTTTTGAAGAATATGACCCCAATGCTGGCACGTTGATCTGTGCCGAGGAGGATATCGTGGAAAACAATGTAGTCTCCGGCGTTGCCGCAAGCCGTGAAGAAGCCAAAATGACCCTCGTGTCTGTGGCCGACCGCCCTGGCATTGCCGCAGCTATCTTTGGCCCATTGGCCGAAGCTGGCGTGAATGTCGATATGATCATTCAAAACATCTCAGAAGAAGGTCGCACCGATATGACTTTCTCTTGCCCAGTTGATCAAGTTGCACGTGCTGAGGCCGCTATGTCTGCCACAAAAGAACGCGGCGATGTGAACTATGAGGCTCTGGTGTCTGACACGGGCGTTGCCAAAATTTCTTTGGTCGGCATCGGCATGCGGTCGCAATCTGGTGTGGCTGCGAAGATGTTCAAAACGCTGTCTGATGAAGGCATCAACATCAAAGTCATCGCCACATCCGAGATCAAGGTCTCAGTACTGGTGGATCGCAAGTACACGGAACTGGCCGTGCAAGCCCTGCACGATGCCTTTGAGCTTGAAAAAGTTTAAAACACGCTTTGCGACATCTTTAAAACATGTAAGCCTCTCGCGCTAAATCGGCGTGGGAGGCTTTCTTTTTGGCAAAGGGCCACAGCAGATGCGTGACAGTTTAAGAGCGCACATCATTTCGGTCTGCGACGCCAAAATTGCAGCAAAGGGCGACAATGTTGGCCTGTCCTTTTACGCATTTTTCAAAAATAAGAATGACGATCCTGTGTTACTTATGGAGGCTGCAACATGGTGGATCACAACGCATAAGCTCGACCATTTCGAAAAAGCCGTAAAGATTCGCGATATGGCTTTCAGTTCTGCCACGCTTTAACTAAAGCCCGACATGTCGCGTAAGTATGAAATTTGCACATGCAGAAAACCTTTGCAGCGCCATTTCATATCAAATTTTCTCGCTAAGGCCCTAGGCTTAAGGTACTGCGTCCCAACCCTGTATTCAACTTTTTTGATCTTAGCTTAAGCCAGACATAAAGCGATCTCTCACAAATCAGTCCTTTACTTGGGCCCAAATCTGCTTTGCAAGCACACACTTTTCCTTCGCGCTATCGAAAGAAACTCAAAGCCTAAAATGTAGTGCCATCAGCACCTATCGTCGAAGCCAAGCATACCGCCATATTGTCGCATTTTACAGCTCAAGTTCATATAGAAAGTCTGGTTGAAGCACATATCAACTTGGAAGACCCGCATGCAATCTTAGGTTGGCCGAATGAATTTTCTCAACTGTTTCAACAAACCAACGGGTGCATGCCAGAAAATTAGTCAACACCAAAACAGCTTGAAACAGAACGCAGTGAGCGGAACATCATAAAAGAAACACGACACTGCACGCGCAGAAAAAATATGCATCTGCAGCGTAAGTTTCGGAAAATATGTGCTTTTGTTTAGTATAGCACGAAAACAGCACCTCTTGTCCTTGATTTTCTATGGGCAAGGGGGGCATCTATGCTCTAGTAAAAGAGGGACTAAGACAGGCCAATTGGGAACGAGCATCATATTATGTCGCAAAGTCTTGAAAGTGAAAGCCGAAAGCTGCTTGGTCGTCTAAGGGACACCTTGGCCGAAGATGGCGCGGGACAAGCACGCCTTGATCGCATCACGCACCTGATCGCGGATTCGATGCACACAGAAGTGTGTTCTATCTATCTGTTTCGCGACAGTGACACCCTAGAGCTCTGCGCGACCGAAGGCCTAAAAGCCGAAGCGGTTCACCAAACCCGTATGCGCATTGGCGAAGGTTTGGTTGGCAGCGTCGCCAAAACCAAACGCATCATCAATACGGCCGACGCCCCCTCGTCCAAGGGATTTCGCTACATGCCTGAGACTGGCGAGGAAATGTATTCCTCGTTCTTAGGCCTACCAATCCAACGCCTCGGCGACACCCTTGGCGTGCTCGTTGTCCAATCCAAAGAGTCACGCCAGTTCTCGGATGACGAACTGTACGCGCTTGAAGTTGTGGCGATGGTTCTGGCCGAAATGACCGAACTTGGCGCTTTCATCGGCGAAGAATCCGCGCTTGGCGCCCTACACCAAAACCCCGTGATGTTCCGTGGAGCAACCGGCCAAGAAGGCGTCGCAGAAGGCCACGTCTTTTTACACGAACCCCGTGTGGTTGTTACCAACCCCGTGGCCGATGACCCCGACATAGAATTGGAACGCTTGCAAGACGCGGTAAACACTCTGCGTATTTCGGTTGATGAAATGCTGTCAGGGGTGGACACCAAAGAAAAAGATCAGCGCGAAGTGCTGGAAGCCTACCGCATGTTCGCCAATTCCAGCAGCTGGATGCGCCGGATGGAAACCGACATCAGCCGCGGCCTGTCTGCGGAAGCCGCTGTTGAAAAAGAACAATCCTTGGCGCGCACGCGGATGTCCAATGTACCTGATGCCTATTTACGCGAACGTCTGCACGACCTTGATGATCTGTCGAACCGCATGCTGCGCATTCTAACCGGACAAGGCTCGGACACCGGCGCAGAAATGCCTGAAGACCCAATTTTGATTGCCCGCAATATTGGCCCCGGAGAATTGCTGGAATACGGAAAATCCCTGCGCGGGATCGTTTTGGAACAGGGATCCGTTGGATCTCATGCGGCGATTGTTGCGCGTGCTTTGGCCATTCCGTTGGTCATTCACGCGAGCAAAATCACCACCGAAGCCCTCAATGGCGATGCGATTTTGGTCGATGGTGATCAAGGATTGGTGCACTTGCGCCCCGAAGACAGCGTTGCAGCGGCGTTTCGTGACAAGATCGCCATGCAAACCGAAGCCAGCAAGGCCTACATCGATATCGTCGACAAAAAAGCCACCACGCCTTGCGGCAAAACAATCGCCTTGCATATGAATGCAGGCCTGATGGCCGATCTGCCGTCGCTTGCCTCATCAGGTGCCGAAGGCGTGGGGCTGTTTCGCACAGAGCTACAGTTTTTGATCCGCAATTCCGTGCCCAGACGCGGCGAACTTGCGACGCTGTACAGTCATGTGATGGATGCAGCACGCGGCAAACGGGTTGCATTCCGTACGCTTGATATCGGGTCAGACAAAGTGCTGCCCTATATGAAACCGCAAGATGAACCGAACCCTGCGATGGGGTGGCGCGCGATCCGTGTCGGGCTTGATAAACGTGGCGTGATGCGGATGCAGTTGCAGGCGCTTATTCGAGCCTGCGCCGGACGTCCGCTGACAATCATGTTCCCCTTTGTGGCACAGTTCGAAGAGTTTCGCGCCGCGCGTGCGATGGTCGATGCTGAACTTGCCAATGAGGAACGCTTGGGGCACGTGTTGCCAACATCCGTCGAAGTGGGCGCGATGCTGGAAACGCCGTCTTTGGCTTTTGCGCCGGATCAGTTCTTTGTTGAAACGGATTTCATCTCGATCGGCGGCAATGATCTGAAACAGTTTTTCTTTGCTGCAGATCGCGAAAACGAACGGGTGCGGCGTCGCTATGACACGCTGAATGTGTCGTTCTTGAGCTTCATTCGTCAAATTGTTGACCGTTGTGACACCCATGGTACACCGGCATCCTTCTGTGGTGAAGACGCGGGTCGCCCGTTAGAAGCAATCTGTTTTGCGGCGATGGGATTGAAGTCCCTCTCGATGCGCCCCGCCTCTATCGGTCCAATCAAACACCTGCTGCGTCAAGTGAACTTAGATGATGTGGCAGAAATCATTGAATCGGCTGCGGTACGCGGCGAACAGACAGTTCGTACAGATGTGGCAGCCTATCTGTCAGACAAAGGTATCACACCTTGACCGTCTTATTTGCCTAGCCCTATGAATTACCTTCACCCTATAGCGTCGCAGACATTTGTGCGCGCAGCATGTCTTTGAGTGTCTCGAAGCTTTCGCCTGAATCCTCAGACAGGCGCAGCATCCCGAACGTCACATGCGCCATGTCTTGGTAATAAGCGGTATAGGCATAGTTGGTCACAGCGCCTGCAACGGCGCCAAGGATTGGCACAGTTTGTGCGGCAAGCTTTTGTCCCAAGACAACAGACAGGCGCGGTGCAACACGCGCAATGATCCCGTTAAGCGTGGCCCCCGTCAACGTAGTCCGCGTTGCCAAAAAACCAAGGTCCGCGCCGTCGTCATCTTCAAGGGGCCCTGCGGCGGCAAAGACAGTGATGCAGGCTTTGCGCACGTCCTCACGTTCGGGATCAAACCCGTACTCTTTGGCGACAGCTTGGATCGCGTGCAACAAAATCGTGGTGGTGACGGGCAATTCGGCCAAAGCAGTGGGCAACCCACCTGCCCCGCCCACAGCCCCAAGGCCCGAGGACACGGCTTTCGACAACCAACCGCCACCTTCAAATCCATTTTTACGGGATCGAGAGGCGCCATCAAAGGCCAACTCCAACGCAGACATCGTAACGGATTCAAGCTGCGTTCGCACAGACGCAGGCAATTTACTGAACAACCCGTCCGCCGTGCCGCCCACCATATTAAGCACCTGCATCCCAGGGCTATTGGCGCGGCGCAAACGCGCTGCCAAGGCGCGAATGGCTTCGGGCGTGGGCGCCTGCAAAACAGCGGCTTCTCCGTCATATAGGCTGGGCGTTTTATGTTTCATGAAATCAATGTGGGGATTGGCGACGATTTTGCCAAGTGCAATTTTGTGATCAAATCACACGTTCGACCAAACCTGTCACGCCATCCCATGCGCCTTCAGCCAAGGCGACCCCCAAAACCCGTTCAGGGTTTGTCGGCGGTGGCATGCGCACGTCTTTGAGCAGTGTGAATCCAAAACGACGATAGTAGGGTTCATCGCCCACCAACATCACCCGTTCCCACCCCAATGTGCGCGCGCGTTCCATACTGTCTTGCATCAACAACCCGCCCAAGCCCTCGCCTTGACGCGTCGGGTGCACAGCTATGGGACCAAGCAGTAAAGCCACGGATTTTTGAGGCCCAATGTGAATGGGCCAATAGCGAATAGCCGCAGACACAATGCCAAGTTCATCGCGTGCAACAAGGCACAGATTGGCGACTTTGAGCACGCCATCACGCAACCGGTAAGAGGACAAAGCCTCACGTCCAGGGGCAAAACATGTGTCGTAGAGGCCTTCGACCTCCCACATGTCATCTGCATTTTCGACCTCGAGTTTGTACACCCCAGCCCCCTGTTCACACCTATCGTATCAAACGACCCTGTTATCGTATCAAACGACCCTGTGTGTCGCGTGATATTTCGCTCGAAATTCTGCTACCACGGCACTAGGTAAGGGGCAACGTATCACGCGCTGCATTTCGCACGCCTTTGACATTCAAAGAGACACAGCCATGTTCTATCGCCCTGAAGACGGCCACGACCTGCCGCACAATCCGTTCAACGCCATTGTGTCACCACGCCCGATTGGATGGATTTCCTCGCGCTCAAAAGATGGTATCGACAACCTTGCGCCTTACTCGTTTTTCAACGCCGTCGCCTATGTGCCTCCTCAAGTTATGTTTTCAAGTTCTGCGCGCAAAGACAGCCTAAACAACATTGAGACCACGGGCGTGTTTGCTGTCAATTTGGTCGGCGCGCCCATGGCGCAGGCTATGAACTTATCTTCACAAGCCGTCAGTGCTGATGTGGATGAATTTGTACACGCGGGCGTGACCAAATTGGAATGCGATACGATCGCTTGTGCGCGCGTTGTGGACGCCCCTGCCACTTTGGAATGCAAAGTCACGCAGATCATTCGCCTAGAAGGTCCAGACAACCACGCCATATTTGGCGAAGTCACCGGCGTGCATATGCGTGATGATTGTATTGTCGATGGACGATTTGACGTGGTTACAGCGCAGCTCTTGTCGCGTTTAGGCTACCGCGATTATACCCAAGTGACAGACCTGTTCGAACTCGTTCGGCCAGACAAATAGATCAAAGGCGAGCAGCACCAAACAGCACCAAAACTGCATCGGTTTCTGTCCGGCGATCTGACAGGAAACGATTAGGGCTCAAACGGCTCGAAATAATTGGCGTTGGTCGACGATATCTGTTCGATCGTTTCATCCAAACGTGACAAATGCAGCATCCCCGCTTCAATCGCCTTGATAGGATCGTTCGCTTTAACTGCATCTGTGATTGCATGGTGATCTGCAACAAGTTCTGGCATGCGATCTTCTTTCGACAGGCCAAGCATGCACAAGCGATCCACTTTAGATTTTTCCGCCATAATGACATCGAACGCAAATTCAGCGCGCGCGATACCGCAAAGCGTTTTGTGGAAAGCGTAATCCAATTTGCCGAAACCGTCAAAATCGCGATCCGCAATGACGCGCTCTTGATCGATCAGCGCTGCATCAAGCTTGGCAGCGCTCACCGCATCACAATTTTGCGCAGCGCGGCGCAGAACTTCGGCTTCAACGGCGGCACGCACAAAACGGGACTTTACAATCTCGCGCATGGAAAAGCGTTTCACTTCGGTGGCGCGTTGTGGCCGAATAAGCAACAGGTCAAGGTTTGACAGGCGACTGAAGGCGTCTCGCACAGGCTGACGAGACACGCCAAAACGCGCGGCAATATCGGCTTCGGAAATTTTATCTCCGGGCCTCAAATTCAGCGTCAAAATCTCTTCTTGTATATAGTCGAAGATATTATCAACACTCGTCCGTCTTACGCCGTCCTGTCTCACTCGCGGCACAATGCCACCTCCAATTACATTCCTATACGTTTTCTGTCGAAACCCCGTTGTATTCGGGTTCGCTTAAGACTCCAAGAGGCTCCATCCCTAAAGCCAAGCGAATTAACGCAGATGGGTCTAAAAAATCGCAACCAGTCTTTTATAAGTTTTACTGGAACATTGCATTGATTACTAGTATGCCAGAATCGAGGGTAACACAAGAGTCGCCCATTTCTCGCGCAAAGCGCGCAATTCGAATGCATGTGAGGCACATATGTTAGGTTTAAGACGCCCAGAGTTTATTAAAGCTATGAGCAGTTCACGGATTGGACACCCAAAACCATCAGAAAAACGCCCCTTTTCTTAAAGAACTAGGAACAGTGATTTAGCCTAACCTGAGCGGAGCGTCATAACGCACACTCAAGTCTGGCAAGACAGCCTGTTCCAAACGTACCTTTAGGTGTTGGGCTTTACATGTACACGAGTTGCTTTTGCACCTCAGAATTCGACGGCAGTCAATCGCCGCGTCTCATTAATAAAGAAAAGGAAGCTAAACAAATGAAACTCCAGGGTAAAACAGCAATCGTCACGGGTGGCGGACGCGACATCGGCATGGCAGCGGCACTTAAATTGGCATCCGAGGGTGCAAACGTTGCAATCAACTATTTCGCAAGCAGCGAAAGCGCTGAAAAAACTGTTGCTACAATTATCGCAAACGGCGGCAAAGCTTTTGCATTGAAAGGCGATTTGACCAAAGTTGCAGACGTTGAGGCACTTGTTGCTAAAACTGTTGCTGACTTCGGTTCAGTTGACGTTTTGGTCAACAACGCTGGCGGCTTGATTGCACGCAAAACCATCGCAGAAATGCCACTCGAGCACTGGCAGGCCGTAATGGACCTGAACTTGACCAGCACGTTCTTGATGACAAAAGCTTGTCTTGCGCACATGGACACAGGCACAATCGTCAACCTTGCAAGCCAAGCCGCACGTGACGGTGGCGGCGCAGGTGCTGTTGCATATGCAACATCAAAAGGCGCGATCATGACTATGACACGTGGTTTGGCCAAAGAATTGGGTCCAAAAATCCGCGTAAACGCTTTGTGCCCAGGCATGATCGACACGGATTTCCACAACATCCACACACCTGACGCGGGTCGTCGCGGCTACGAAGCGGCTGCACCTGTGAAACGCCAAGGTACAATCGAAGACGTTGCCAACTTGGTTCTGTTCCTCGCATGTGAAGACAGCTCGTTCCTCACTGGGACAAATGTAGACATCAACGGCGGCATGCTGTTCAGCTAAATTTGAGGAGAGGGTTTGAGTGACATTTCATAGTATCCGGTTGTTTCAACAGGCGAATGCGTCACTCGACAAATGCGATCCGATACCCCTCAACTTATGATGGTCGCCCGCCGCTTTGCTGCGGTGGGCGACACGCCGATTTTCGGCAAATGAGACCCACGCGCAAAATACCGTATGCGCTTTGCGCCCCCCCCCCACACACCAGCGCCAAAAGCCGAGAGATCGTAAAAAAGGCGCGCCCAAATCATCGGGCACGCCTCATAGCTTTGTCGTGTTGGCGCCTCAAAGGCTGCGCGTTAGCTTTTAGCTTTCCAAGCTTCAAACCGTGTCAGTGTGTCTGGATCGGTTGGCGGGTAAAGACCAATGATAGAAACACCACGTTTCACTTCCTCAAGAACGAAGTCTTCGAACAGCTCCATAGGCGCGCCCTCAATGGCAATTTCATTCGCGAGGTGGCGTGGAATCACCATGATGCCATCGTTGTCGCCCAAAATGATATCACCAGGGTAAACAGCCGCGCCGCCACAGCTGATGGGCACATCAATGTCGATGGCGTGGTGCTTGGTGAGATTCGTTGGCGCTGATGCTTTTGCAGCGAACACAGGCATATCCAACTTGGCAGCACCCGCTGCATCGCGAATCCCCCCATCGGTCACAACACCAGCACCGCCGCGCCCCTCTAAACGTGTCAGCAAAATCGAACCCGCAGAAGCCGCCGTCGAATCTTGGCGGCAATCCATAACCAAAACAGACCCTTCAGGGCAGGTTTCAATCGCAACGCGTTGCGGGTGATCGGTTTCACGAAAGGCTTCAATCGGATCCGTGTCTTCACGCGCAGCAATGTAGCGCAGCGTGAACGCAGGACCAACCATACGCTTTGTGTCCGCTTGCAGAGGGCCAACACCTTGAATAAAGCAAGATTTAAATCCCTTTTTATACAGCAATGTCGCAACTGTGGCCGTGCTGACCCCTTTGAGAAGTTCGATGGTATCGCTGTTCAAAGGCAGATCGGCGGCGAGTTTTGGATTCGGCATATTATGTCCTTATGCGAGTCTATCATTGACTTGGCGGCGGCGTTGCGCGCCAATGTTGTTGTTGGCCCATTATCTGCGATTTCGAAGCAGCTGATGGTCAACCGGAATGTTATAAAGGCAAAAAACTACGTCTTCGCCAAATCTGAAACGGCGCGTCAGCAGTGTTTTTTTTATCGCCCATGCATTCTAGTATACTAGTAACAAATCGGCTGCGCTAGGCCAATTTTGCGAGCATTCTTACTGAGATTCTGTGTAAAATTGTGGCAGCTATCGCGAAAGAAACGGAAGAATGAGAAATCTAAATCTTTAAGTTTCTATTACCTTCAAAGTGTTAATAACTTTTCGACCAATGAGAGCTGTCATCCGTAAACTTACTTTTGACAGCCGCCAATTTCTGGCATACTAGTATTGAACATGGCGCGTGAGTTTTATCGTAGAACCGTTCTGCAAAAAAACTTCTCGCGTCCAGGTTCAAATTGATCAGGGAGGATCACAATGAAATTTGTAAGTGGCTTTAAAAAATTGGCACTCGGCGCTGTACTCGTAGGTACAACTGCATCCATGGCAAATGCGCTCGACATGCGCGGCTGGAACATCCACGTAGAAGACTACCCAGTGTCTATCGCGATGGATTCATTCGCG
Organism: Pacificibacter sp. AS14; assembly: GCF_038899935.1. NCBI lineage: Bacteria > Pseudomonadati > Pseudomonadota > Alphaproteobacteria > Rhodobacterales > Roseobacteraceae > Pacificibacter > Pacificibacter sp. AS14. The sequence goes on along the minus strand of NZ_JBBMQI010000016.1, from coordinate 48,845 downwards.
GATGAGATCGCTGAAAAAACGGATGGCGAAGTTACCGCTGAAACCTACCACAACGGTGTTTTGGGCAGCCAGCCTGACGCGATCGAACAGATCCGCCTCGGCATCATCGACTTTGGTGAATTCAGCCTTGGGCCAATGGGTCAGTCCATTCCAGAAACCAATGTTGTTTCTTTGCCATTCATCTTCAAAAGCATCCCACAGATGTATGAATTGATGGACGGCGCAGTTGGCGACGCAATCGGCGAAGGCATGATCGCCAAAGGTATCGTTCCTTTGGGTTGGTATGATGCTGGCGCGCGTTCTTTCTACAACTCTGTACGCCCAATCAACACACCAGCTGATGTTGAAGGTCTCAAAGTACGCGTCATGAACAACGACCTGTTCGTTGACATGGTTGCAGCTATGGACGGCAACGCCACACCAATGGCATTTGCAGAAGTTTACCAGTCTATCAAGACTGGTGTTGTTGACGGTGCGGAAAACAACCCACCATCCTACGAGTCAACAAACCACTTTGAAGTTGCTCAGTACTACTCATTGACAGAGCACCTGATCATTCCAGAATGTCTCTGCATGAGCCTTAAAACTTGGGAAAAACTAACTCCTGAGCAGCAAGACATCGTTATGACTGCTGGTCGCAACAGTGCCAACGTTCAGCGTGAACTGTGGCAAGAGCGTGAAGCATCAAGCATGGAAATCGTTCAAGCCGGCGGTACTGTCGTGAACACTATCGCTGACAAAGCGCCATTCCAAACTGCTATGACACCTGTTTACGAGGGCTTCCTCGCAGACAACCCAGACCTAACTGACTTGGTTAACATGATCCGCGACGCGGACTGATAGCGACCACACAGGTTTGAAAGGCCCGTTTGACATGGTGCAAGCGGGCCTTTTGCTCTCCTGTGGGCTCGTCCACTTGTGATACGGAGGCTACATTGTCACATCCAACCCCCTTGCTTAGATTTCTCGATCGGGCGCTTGATCGTATTAGCGCCCTTTGTCTTGGCGTCTCGGCTGTGTCTCTCGTCCTTTTGATTTCCACCTTCGGGTGGCTCGTCTTTGGGCGCTACGTTTTGAACTCGACACCCACATGGGTTGAGCAGCTCGCTCTTCTCTTAATCTGCTACATCGCCTTTCTGGGTGCCGCAGCAGGCGTAAAAGAGGACACGCATATCGGGGTGACACTCTTTCGCGACATGCTTCCCGTTGGCCCACAAAAGATCGCGATTATCGCGATCGATATCACGTTGGCCATCTTTGGTGCGATTATGTTGATTGCAGGCATTACGTTGATGAAGTTCGGCTGGTCCTCAAAACTGCCAATGCTCAACATTCCTGAAAGCTTTCGCACACTGGCCATTACATCGTGTGGCGCATTGATCCTTCTCTTTGCGGGCACCCGCGCACTCATGCGCATTTTAACGTTTCGGGCATGGTCGCTCGATGACGGTTACAAGGAACACTGACCATGGGTTTAGCCATTCTATTAGGCGTCTTTGGCGTCACTGTTGTCATCGGTTTCCCTGTTGCCTTCGCTATGGGCATCGCGGCCGCGTCTGCCTTCTGGTTCGAAGGCTTCCCTATGTTGATCACGTTCCAACGTGCGACAGCGGGTGTGACCGTGTTCTCTCTTCTCGCCATTCCGTTCTTTATTTTCGCGGGCGAAATCATGTTGCACGGCGGGATCGCCTCGCGCTTGGTTAAGCTGGCATCTGCCATGGTGGGTCACCTCAAAGGTGGCTTGGCGATGGTAAACATCTTCTCCAGTATGTTGTTCGGCGGCATTTCTGGTTCTGCTGTGGCTGACATTTCAGCACTTGGGTCGCTTTTGATCCCAGTGATGAAAGAACGCGGCTACCGTCCAGATTTCGCGGTGAACGTCACGGTGACCTCCTCCATCGCCGGTATCGTTATTCCGCCAAGCCACAACATGATCATTTTTGCCGTTGCAGCAGGCGGCGGGATTTCTGTGTCCAAGCTATTCCTCGCAGGCGTTATCCCTGGCATGTTGATGTGTGTCTGCTTGGCGATTGCGGCCTATATCTTGTCGGTCAAACACAATTACCCATCCGAGCCTTTCCCAGGCTGGCGCGCCATCTTGGATGCGTCGATTGATGCTCTTCCTGGTTTCATGACCGCAGTGATCATTGTTGGCGGCACGCTGTCCGGTATCTTTACTGTGACTGAATCAGGTGCTTTCGGTGCGGTTTATGCTGTGGTGTTGACCAAGTTCTACTACCGCAGCCTCAATTGGGATGCGTTCAAAACCTCCGTGGTCGGCGCTGTACGCACAACAGCGATGGTGATGATCTTGATCGCCTTCGCAAGCTCCTTTGCCTACCTTCTAGCCCTGTACCAAGTGCCTGGAAAACTTAGCGACTTGCTGGTTTCAATCTCTGACAACCCAATCGTGATCTTGATCATGATCAACCTTATCCTGTTGTGCCTCGGCATGATCATGGACATGGCGGCTTTGATCCTGATCTGTACACCGATCTTCTTGCCGATCGCTGTTGGCTTGGGCATGGATCCAGTACAGTTTGGCATCATGATGTTGATCAACCTCGGACTTGGCCTGTGTACGCCCCCTGTTGGGACCTGTCTCTTCGTGGGCTGTGCTGTGGGTAAAGTTAAGATTGAACAAGCGCTCAAGTCTATTTGGCCGTTCTACTTGGCCATCTTGTTCGCTTTGATCTTGGTCACTTACATTCCTGCTGTCTCTCTTTGGTTGCCATCGCTCTACGAATAAGCAAGCGAGACTTTAAAAGTTACAATGCCACCGCTCTAGACATAGGGCGGTGGCATTTTCGTATGCGACGCTGGTCAATATCTGTTTGCTGCCCGTGCGGTTTATATAAGTCCACATTCACACGCGCTTCAGTGCCTCACCTCTTCCCCCTAAATCAGTCAAAACATGCGGGCGCAGCTACTATGCATCCCGCAAAGCCTTGCCCACAGGACGGGGCCATCATTGGCTTGGCGGCCTCTTCGGTTGCCCTTTTATATATAGGCGAGAGGCAGCAACTCCCTCTTCCCCTCTTCCCCTCTTCCCCTATACCGAGAGGCGACAGGAGCGGGCACACATGAGCGTCTCATCACCTCAACAACGATCCCTCTGCCAACGAATAAGACCCCCCGAAACCGGAGGGCCTTTTCATTTTAATCCGTCTTGGATCCCTTAGTGACCGCCGGACAAAATCCCTGTGCGCACCATATAATCCGTGGCGATCTCATAGTCAGGATCATCATCACTATCGACCATCAAATGCCCTGCGTTGGTCAGCAAACGGTGACAGTCATGGCTCAAGTGACGCAACTGAATTTCCTTGCCCGCGGCCTCGAACTTCGCAGCAACGCTTTCAACAGCGTTCAACGCCGACTGATCCGCCACACGGCTGTCTGCGAAATCGACGATCACCATGGAGGGATCATTCGCAGGATCAAACAGCTCTTGAAACCCTTCTGCTGAGCCAAAGAACAAAGGCCCCTGAATCTGATACACTTTCGCGCCCTCAGGTGTCTCGTATGTCTTCGCGTGAATGCGTGACGCGTTCTGCCAAGCGTAGGCCAAAGCCGATACAATCACGCCCACAACCACCGCAATCGCGAGGTCTTCCATCACGGTCACGACTGTCACCAAGACAATCACAAAAGCATCAAGACGTGGCACCTTGCGCATCACTTTGAACGAATTCCAAGCAAACGTCCCGATCACCACCATGAACATCACGCCCACCAGCGCTGCCAATGGGATGATCTCGATCAGCGGTGACGCGATCATGATAAACGCCAACAAAAAGATCGCCGCAGAAAAGCCCGACAAACGCGTGCGCCCGCCTGATTTCACGTTGATCATCGATTGCCCGATCATCGCACAGCCGCCCATGCCGCCGAAAAAGCCGGTCACAACATTGGCCACGCCTTGCGCCACGCACTCTTGTGCCACGCCGCCACGTTCGCCTTTGATCTCGCCCACAAGGTTCAGCGTCAACAAGCTCTCGATCAAACCAATCGCCGCCAAGATCAACGCGTAAGGAAAGATCACTTCCATCACGTGAAAGAACTGCGCCGAGCTTTCGAACATCGGCACCATCGGAATGTGGAACTTCGGAAAACCACCCTCGATAGACGCCAAATCTCCAACACGTGGCACCGGAATATCAAACACGATCACAACAACAGCCGTGATCAAAATCCCCGCCAAAGGCGCTGGGATCACGTTGGTAAACTTCGGCAAGCCCCAGACAATAGCCATCGTCAACGCCACAAGACCCAGCATCATCGCCAGCGTCCCCGTTGGCATCCACTGCATATTGCCCGCGGCATCCGCCATCTTAAACTGCGTCATCTGCGCGAGGAAAATCACAATCGCCAAACCATTCACAAAGCCCAGCATCACAGGATGCGGCACAAGGCGAATGAATTTACCCAAGCGGAACACCCCCGCCAAAATCTGCAAAATCCCCATCAACACCACAGTGGCAAACAAATACTCGACCCCGTGATCCGCGACCAAAGCCACCATCACAACTGCCAGCGCGCCCGTGGCCCCCGAAATCATCCCCGGACGCCCGCCGATCAGCGAGGTCACAAGCCCCACCATAAAGGCCGCGTAAAGCCCCACCAGCGGGTTCACCCCCGCCACAAATGCAAAGGCCACAGCCTCAGGCACCAAGGCCAAAGCCACCGTCAAGCCAGACAAAACATCCGTCTTGGCCTGCATCGGCGTCAGCCGCGTATTGCCGCTATTCGGCAATGATAATTTCTCCGCAAAAGCGGCGAGCGTAGATTGTGTCACGGGAGTTCCCCAAATGTCTGATTGTACGTTGTCATCTATAGCTTTGCGCGGCGTATAGCACGGGCATTTGAAACTGTCACACACTCCGTGTGGGGGCACTGGTTTGCGCCATATATGTTGCTCTATTGCGCGGTAGAGGCCAGCGTTGGAGGTTTTGCCTGCCCCCACTGGACCTCTGCCCCCCAACTTCCCATAGTAACGCCATTACACGACAGGTTTTGCGCATGAGGGTTTTCGATGGTTGTATATTTCAAAGACTGGGCCGCGATCGAAGCCTACGAAGACCAACGCTTTGACATCACAGGCCTCACCCCTGCGGAAAAACAGTTGAAAAAGGCCGTGGCGACAGGCCAGCTCTGTGACTTTTCTCCAAATTTTTCAGTTGAAAAATCGCTCCCCCAAAAGCCCGAAGACTGGTCCAAACCCGACCCAACCCGCCACATCCGCGCCGATGTCCTGCGCTTTGTGCTGCTGCAAAAGGTGGCGCAAATCGGCGAAGGATTTTATTTTCGCAAGGTTCAGGCGGTCAAAGGCCGTATTGATCTGACCTCTGCCAAAGCCAGAGACCTTGCCGATGACGCCGCAAGTTGGGCCTTGGTCGACGACCTAATCTTGGATGGCTTTCGCTATGATAGCATCAGTGGCAACACCAAGCCCACATTTTCCGAGCGCATGGAATGGTTGGAAAAGGGCAGTGTCTTTGAAGGTGAGTTCCGTCCTCAGCCCTACACCCAACTTGCAGAGACCTACAAACGCGCAGGTCATGACCGCGAAGCACGGGAGGTTCGTGTCACTTTGGCGCGCAAACTGGCCAAGGAAGGTTGGTATGATACTCACGAAAAATGGTTAGCGCGAGAGCTACTGTTTGAAGCGCCCTACCCTTTTGGCCAATGGATTGGCCGCCTATTACACAAATGCCTTCGGCTCAGCGTAACAACCAGCAAGTCCTTTTGGGATTGGTTGTTTCGCAATGTCGTTGGCTATGGCTACAAGCCCTTCAACAGTCTTTGGTTTCTTTTCGGCCTGATCGTCGCCGCGTGGATACTAGCCTATTCCGCTTGGCATGAGGGACAGTTCGCCCCCAACTCTGCGCCAATTCTGGTATCAAAGGCTTGGACCGACTTAGAGGCCGATCCAAAGGCTGCGATCAAATGGTCAACTAAGGGCAACGCGGGTCAGGACTGGGAAACCTTCAACAGTTTTGCCTATGCCGCCGATATAGTGATCCCGATTGTTGAAATCGGTCAAACCAGCGCTTGGGCGCCCTCGCCTGCACGTGGCCCTTGGGGCGCGACGCTTTGGTGGGCGCGTTGGGTTTTCACTGCCGCAGGCTGGATCATTTCCGCTTTGGGCGCGGCCGCAATCACGGGGGTTATTCGGCGCGAGTGATTGGGGGCTCACGGCAAGCTGGCTGGGGATAAGACCGCGCAGGCAATTGCCGCAAAACAGGCCTTCGGCAGCTTGCAAATCCGACGCGGTCAAAACCGCCTCAACGGCCTGAAGAGGACTTCCAGTGTCCAACAGCTTCACCCGTAAATTCCGGGCAACAAGCCAGATGAGCGCGGCGGCGTCAGCAGCAGATTGCTTTTTTGCACAAAGATATTGGTGATAGTGCCGTCGCAAACCTCGCCGCGCTCATTGAGAAAAATACGCTCCTCCACGCCGCTCGGCATCATAGAGGCTGCGATGGGAGGGATAGCGAACCCAGGGTCCGCGCGATCGTGCCCTACATAGGGCGCACAGTGATGCAGCCCTCAGCGTCGATTTTAAAGAACAGCTCCGGCGAGCGCGACAAAAGCGTGTGATGGTCGGTTTCAATAAAAGCACCGAAGGGCACAGGTTGGTGCGCGCACAAAGCGTCATACAATTGTCGCGCGGAGCCATCACAGTGCACCGCCATCGGGAACGTCAGATTCACCTTATAACAATCACCAGCCTCGATAAAAGATTTGGCGCGATCAAAGGCAGATGTGTAGCGTTCCAACGTCCACGCGGGTGACAGATCAGTTTGCACTTTCACGACATTTTCAGGACATTTTGCGGGCCTAGGTGATGCATACACACCAAATTCCAACAATGGCAGATCAACACCAGTTCTGGCGAATGCATGCAAAGCAGGATCAAGCAACATACCCAATTCATAAGACATGTAGCCAGCAATCCACGCGCCTTGGGTTTAGGCTTTGGCAATAGCTTTGAGCGCGGCTGGAAAATCTTCTGCCGAATGCGCACGGATGATCGGACGGTGCATCAAACACCGTGCCTTGCGCTGCGTTTGCGTCAGACGTTGCCTTGGATGCCAATGCAAGAGGACCTGTATCAAACTCTACACGCATCAAAACCTGCTCATTTCAGGGCACTTTTATTGCTTTTTGGTCAGTTATGCCGGCCTGCAAGACGCGCGGCGCAAACATATGCGTGTGTTGGGGCGCATTGTCCCTTTTCGCCAAAGACATATGCGCTTAGGCTTTGGATAAATGCACAATTGAGAGGTCAAAATGGAACGAGTGATTGGCGTGATGGGCGGCTCTGGCGTCTATGAAATCGACGGGCTTGAAAACGCAGTTTGGCAAAAGGTTGAAACCCCTTGGGGCGATCCATCGGACGAAATTTTGACCGGCGTGTTGGATGGCGTCAAAATGGCGTTCTTGCCTCGTCACGGGCGCGGCCATGTCCACACGCCAACGACTGTTCCGTATCGCGCCAATATCGATGCGCTTAAACGACTTGGCGTGACGGATCTGTTGTCTGTGTCGGCTTGCGGGTCGTTTCGCGAAGAAATGGCACCTGGCGATTTTGTCGTTGTTGATCAATTCATTGACCGCACATTTGCACGCGAAAAAACATTCTTTGGTACAGGCTGTGTGGCGCATGTTTCTGTGGCGCATCCTGTTTGCGAACGCTTGTCAGGTCTGGCCTATGAAGCGGCGCGTGCCACAGGTGTGACCGTGCACAAAGGCGGGACATATTTGGTCATGGAAGGCCCGCAGTTTTCCAGCATCGCGGAAAGCAAAATGTATCGCGCTTGGGGCTGTGACGTGATCGGCATGACAAATATGCCTGAGGCAAAATTGGCCCGCGAGGCAGAGATTTGCTACGCTTCTGTGGCGATGATCACCGATTTTGACAGCTGGCATCCAGATCACGGTGCGGTGGACATCAACGCAATCATCGCCACGCTTGGCGCAAATTCGAACAATGCGAAATCTTTGGTCGCGGCGATGCCAAAACTTTTGGGCGCGGCTTATACCCCATGCGAGCACGGCTGTGATCGCGCGTTGGAATATGCGGTAATGACAGCGCCAGGCAAACGCGATCCTGCGCTTGTGGCCAAACTTGATGCGGTCGCGGGCCGTGTTCTGAACGGATAGACCCATGCCTTTTGATCTTTGGATTGCTTTTGCCACGGCTTCGCTTGCTTTGATTGTCATCCCCGGCCCCACGGTTTTGCTGGTGCTGTCCTATGCCTTGGGGCAAGGGCGGCGTGTGGCGGTGGCCAGCGCGGTGGGTGTTGGGCTGGGCGATGTTGTGGCCATGACCGCATCACTGTTAGGGCTTGGCGCGCTGATCATGACCTCGGCCCTTGCCTTTACTGTTCTCAAGTGGATTGGGGCAGCCTATCTTTTGTACCTTGGCGTCACAATGTTGCGCTCGGCGGGATCAGCAAAAATGGGCGCTCTGATGCGCACAGAAAACGTGAGCGGGCGCCAAGTGTTTTCCCACGCTTTTGTCGTGACCGCGCTCAACCCCAAAAGCATTGGGTTTTTCATTGCCTTTGTGCCGCATTTCATCACGCCGCAAGCTCCTTTGGCCCCGCAGTTTACTGTGATGATCACAACCTTTGCCGCCCTAGGGTTTTTAAATGCCCTATGTTATGCCCTGCTTGCTGGTAGCTTGCGTAAGACAATTGGAAAACCACGCGTATTGCGCAATTTAACACGCGGTGGCGGCGTTGCATTGATCGCGATGAGTGCTTTAACCGCCAGCTTGAAACGCAGCTAAACGTGTCACTGACCCAAAGGACTTTTCGATGAAAACTGTCAAAGACTACATCCGCACGATCCCTGACTTTCCACACGAGGGGATTATGTTTCGCGATGTCACCACGTTGTTTGCAGATCCGCGTGGGATGCGTTTGACGATAGATCAGATGCTTGCGCCCTATGTGGGGATGCAGATCGACAAGGTTGTGGGACTTGAGGCACGTGGATTTATTTTGGGCGGCGCTGTGGCGCATCAACTGTCTGTGGGTTTCGTGCCTGTGCGCAAAGCTGGCAAGCTGCCGAGCGCAGTGATTTCGCAAGACTATGAGCTGGAATACGGCCAAGCGACTGTCGAGCTGCATGATGACGCAATAGAAGCGGGTGAAAAAATCTTGGTCGTTGACGATCTTTTGGCCACCGGCGGCACAGCAGAAGCAGGGATCAAATTGATCGAACGTCTAGGCGGCGAAATTGTCAGCTGCGCCTTTATCGTGGATTTGCCAGAACTTGGTGGGCGCAAACGGCTTGAGGCGCTGGGATACGACGTCAAAGCGCTATGCGACTTTGAGGGCAGTTAACGCAGCACAGCGCCAGGATTCATAATTCCTTTTGGATCTAGCGCCTGTTTGATCGCGCGCATCGCCGCCAGTTTCACGGGATCTTGGTAACGTTCTAGGTCTTCGACCTTCAACCGTCCGACGCCATGTTCGGCACTCACCGAGCCGTCATAAGCGTGGGTGAGATCATGAACGCATTTTTTCACAGCCCCGCGAATGCCGTCAAATTCTGTACGGTCCCGTCCTTTGGCCGGAAACACATTATAGTGCAGATTTCCGTCACCCAGATGCCCAAAACAGTTGATCCGCACATCGCCCAAAGTTTGCAGTTTGGCGATGCCTTCAGGGATGAAATCAGGAATACGCGACAGAGGAATAGAAATATCATGGGACGAAATAGAGCCGATATGGCGGTTGCCCGTCGGGATGTTTTCACGCACGGACCAAAACGCTTGGCGCTGCCTCTCGTTTTGCGAGATCACCCCATCGGACACCAGACCCGCTTCAGACGCCGTCTCAAACAAAGTCAGCAGCATCTGTGACGGATCGCTATCACCAGACAGGCCAAGATCAATCAGCACGCACCAATCGGGTATTTTTTCAAAGGGTTGGCGCACGTCCGGCATTGTCTCAGCTAGAAAATCCAACCCCACTCCGGACAACATCTCGAAGGCAGAAATCCCTTCGCCCAAAGTTTGCTGCGCCAAGGCCAACAGATCGATCGCCCCTTGCGGACTGTCGACAACCAAGATCGCGGTGGCCTCATGACGGGGCCGTGGGAACAGCCGCAGGGTCGCGGCAGTGATGATGCCAAGCGAGCCTTCGGAGCCAATCATCAGGTTTTTCAAATCATAGCCGGTGTTGTCTTTGCGCAGGCGTTTGAGACCATTCCAAATCGTACCATCGGCCAAAACAACTTCGAGCCCTAAGCACAGATCGCGGGTATTGCCATAACGCAGAACATTCAAGCCGCCCGCATTGGTCGCGAGATTGCCACCGATCCGGCAGGTGCCTTCAGAAGCCAAAGACAGTGGAAACAACCGATCAATAGATTCAGCCGCAGCCTGCACATCGTGCAAGATTGCGCCAGCCTCGACCACCATCGCGTTTTCTGACGGATAGATTTCGCGCACGGCAGTCATGCGTTCCAGAGACATAACAACAGGCGCAGGCCCCTCATAGGCCACTTGCCCCAGCACCAATCCCGTGCCCCCACCAAGCGGAACAATCCCCACGTCGGCCCCATGACACAAACGCACAATTGTAGACACTTCCGAAACAGTTCGCGGCATCGCGACCGTTGCACTGAGCCCTTTATGACGCCCGCGCGGGTCATCCAGTTCGCCGTCTTTATGCGCGCGAAACGTGCCCTCAGGCAAAGCAGCGTACAGGCTTTCAAGAAACTCTGGTGTGGCGATGGTGGGCATGGAAAATCTCCTGTGAGATAGAATCGGGCAACTAAGTATGCGCCAAGGCTGCAATCTTGTGGCATGAATTTAGGTTTCGCGCCGTGAGACTGTCGGATTTGAGCACCTTATCCAGCTTTTCCGCCGCCTTTGAGCGACCAAAACCTTTGGGTGTGAACAGATAAAATACGTCGCCTTCTAAAACGCCGACTTCATCGTTTGTACACAGGGTGGCGAAAGCGTCTGCATCAAAGCGATCAAACCCCTTGAGAAACATCAGATGCACAGTTTTGGGATCATCTGTCATGTGGTCGAACGGATTGCCCGCTATGGCGTGATCAAATTGTGAGGCAGTCAGCATAAAGCACGGTCTGTGAAATCCAAACGCGGCCTCAACGGCGGCACTGATTGCGGTAGAGAGGTCTTCGGCAGTGCCCGCGGCATCAAACACCGCATTGCCCGACTGAATATAGGTTCGTACATTGTCAAATCCGAGCCCCGTCAGCAAAGTCCGAAGCCCCAGCATCGGCAGCTTGCCGTGACCACCGACATTGACCCCACGCATCAAAGCAATCCAAGTTTGCGTCATAAGATCACTCCGGTATTAAGCCAATCCCACTTGGGTCGGTCCGCGACGATCATTGCGTAAAGAGGCGTAGAGCACGTGATTGCGCCAGCGTCCGTTGATCTGCAAATAGGACTGCGCGACGCCTTCATATTTAAAGCCAGCCTTTTCCAACACCCCGCGTGATGCGGTATTTTCTGGAAGGCACGCCGCCTCAACACGGCTGAGGTCCAGCTTGCTAAAGGCGTAATGAACAACACCACTGAGCGCCTCACGCATATAGCCTTGGCGGGCGAATTCGGCGCCTATCCAATAGCCAACAGTGCCCGCTTGCGCAGGGCCGCGGCGCATGTTGTCCAGCGTCAAAGCCCCCAACAAAGCGCCATCTTCGCGGCGGGTTAAAAACAGAGGTAAAGCAGTTTCTGAGGCGACAGAACGCTGCGCCCAGTAAACACGATTTGTAAACCCCTTGCGGGATAAATGATCTACCGACCATGTTGGTTCCCAAGGCTGCAAAAACGGCGCGCCGTGGGCACGCAGCTCACTCCACGCGCGGTAATCCCCATGTGTCGGCAGGCGCAATTTCATGCGCTCTGTTTCAATCCGAACCTTGGGGCGACGCGCGAACATTATGCAATAAGCCTCGCTTTGAGTGCATCTAAACATGGCGCGGTTTCAGCAGGCCCATACAGCGCCATCGCCGCACGGCCGGTGCCCATTTGTCCGATAAAGTCGCGCACACCTTGAGTGGTGACGGCATCAATTTTCGCAACGGTTTCCGCCAAAGACGGCACGCGATCCCAAATACCGACCATCCGCGCATTGCGTTCAACACGGGATCCAGGGCTTTCCAACCCCATCAAAAGACCCGCTTTGATCTGCGCGCAAGCACGCTGGACTTCGGCATCAGACATATCATCTGCTGCGCGTTTCAATTCGTCCATGGTCAATTCTGTCAACTGCGCCACATCTTCGCCAGAGGTGCCCGCATAGACCGTGGTCACGCCTGTGTCAGTGTAGGCGCCACTTTGCGCGTAAATCGTGTAACACAGGCCTTTTTGTTCACGAACAGATTGGAACAGGCGCGATGACATGCCCCCGCCAAGTGCTGTGCTTGCAGCTTGCGCGATGTAGATGTCTTTATCGCGGTAGCTTGGCCCCTCAAAAGCGATGGCAACATGAACCTGCTCAAGATCTTTGTTTGTGCGATGCTCGCCACCTACAAACTTGGCGGGTTCGATCAAGTCGCTCCCGTGAGCGGACAGGTGACCAAACAAATTTTCAGCCTCAGCGACGATTTTATCGTGATCGATATTGCCCGCAGCCGACAGAACCATGCGTTCAGGCGAATAATGTTCTTCGACAAAGCCCGCAAGATCGTCACGGGTGAAGGCACGCACGCGCTCTTCGGGGCCCAAAATGGTCCGACCGACAGCTTGATCAGGGTAAGACACGCCTTGCAGCCAATCGAAGATAATATCGTCAGGCGTATCATGCGCTTGGCCGATTTCTTGCAAAATCACGCCGCGCTCGACCTCGAGTTCGCGTTCATCGAAAATCGGGTTCAAGACAATATCGGCAATCACATCGAGCGCCAAAGGCACGTCTTCTTTGAGCACACGCGCATAGTAAGCCGTGGTTTCACGCGACGTATAGGCGTTCAGGTATCCGCCCACGTTCTCAAGAACTTCTGCGATTTCCAAAGGGCTGCGGCGCGCCGTGCCTTTGAAGGCCATGTGTTCCAGAAAGTGCGCTATGCCGTTTTGCTCTAGACGCTCGTGACGTCCGCCCGCTTGGACCCAAACGCCAATCGAGGCGCTTTCCATTGTGGGCATATGTTCGGTCACGATGCGTAGGCCATTGCTGAGCCAGTGTGTTTTGAGGCTCAAGAAATGCGCTCCTTAACAAGGGATTTAAGACCCGCCAGATCATTGGGCACCACGGTGAACCGCTCGTCGCGGTCAAACAGGTCGGCCATATGGCTTGGCAGGTCGGGGTGAACACCGCAAGCCGCTTTGACGGCTGCAGGGAATTTCGCAGGATGCGCCGTGGCCAAAGTGATCATAGGCACGTCTGACAGATTTTCCTCGGCCACTTTCACGCCAACAGCGGAATGCGGGCACAGGACTTCGGTTGTGCGAAGCTGCATGCCTTTGATGGTTGCAGAGGTCTCATCCTCGGACGCGCGCCCAGAGGTGAACGTATCACGCAGGGATTCCATCGCGCCTTGAGACACTTTGAATTCGCCGGATTTCAATTCATCCATCAATTGCGCCACAGCCCCACCATCGCGACCATAAGCATCAAACAAAGCACGTTCAAAGTTGGACGAGACTTGGATGTCCATCGACGGCGACATCGACGGTGTCACGCCTTCTTTGGTGTAGGCGCCCGTTTCCATGGTGCGGTGCAGGATATCGTTTTGATTGGTGGCAATCACCAGTTTTGCAATCGGCAGGCCCATTTTCTTGGCGATGTAGCCTGCGAAAATGTCACCAAAATTGCCTGTCGGCACGGTGAAGGACACTTTACGATGCGGCGCCCCCAAGGACACGGCGGATGAGAAATAGTATACAACCTGTGCCAAAACACGGGCCCAGTTGATGGAATTCACGGCGGCGAGTTTCACGCCATCGCGAAAATCAATATCGGCGAACATCTCTTTGAGGGCAGCTTGGCAATCGTCGAAATCGCCCTCAACCGCCAGCGCGTGGACATTGCTGTCGGACGGCGTGGTCATCTGACGACGCTGCACATCGGACACGCCGCCGTGGGGGTACATGATGAAAACATCAACGTTGGACAAACCTTTGAAGGCTTCGATCGCGGCAGAGCCAGTGTCACCAGAGGTGGCACCGACGATGGTCACGCGTTTGCCGGAACGCGACAAAGCCGCTTGGAACAGCTGGCCAATGAGCTGCATAGCGAAGTCTTTGAACGCCAGCGTCGGCCCGTGGAACAGCTCAAGCAAGAAATGGTTGGACCCAAGCTGCACCAGCGGCGCACGCGCGTCATGGCCAAAGCCTGCGTAAGATTTCGCGATGATCTCTTTGAATTCCGCGTCCGTAAAGGTGTCGCCGATGAACGGCTTCATCACCCGAAACGCGATTTCTTCATAGGACAGACCAGCCAAAGCGGCGATCTCGTCTGTGGTCATGGTCGGAATGGTTTCAGGCACATAAAGGCCACCATCAGAGGCCAGACCAGTGAGCATTGCGTCTTCGAAGCTTAAGGCGGGCGCGGTGCCGCGTGTAGAGATATATCGCATGGGGCCCTATCAGAGTTGGGATAGCGTTAAACAGTTCGGGTTTTGATACGCCACAGAAGGAAGAGTGTCATCCCCAACCAGACAAGAGCGAGAGAAAACCATGTAATTGCATAGCCAAGGTGGTCATTTTTGATCCCCTCGATACCGACAGGCATGGCCTCGATGCCCTCGCCCGTGTCAGCACGCGCGACAATCAACACCTCGGCAGTGTCCAAAACGGTGGCCATCGCCGCGATATCGCGCCCGAACCAGATATTTTCAGACATATCGGGATCCGGAGTCGCGCTGTTCATATCGTCCGGCCAGTGCAGGTTTCCGGTGATGGTCGCAGGACCGCCCGCGCGAAACACGTCTTTTGCCTCGGGTTTAATGAATCCGCGATCCAGCAACACCCGCCGCCCATCGTCCAATTCAAACGGCGCAATCACGCGGTAGCCTGCCCCAATGTCCAAACGCGACACCAGCACGTGCAATTCTTCTTGCCCTATTGTGCCCGTCGCTGTGACCGGCAGATATTTCATATCGGTTGAAATCATTGTGGGCACGGGCACGGGGTCGGCTTTGATCTCGGCGGTAATTTCGGCCAAGATGCCCTCTTTCCATGCCAATCGCTTCACCTGCCAAGTGCCAAGCCACAGCAAGATAGCGATACCAATCACGCCCATCAAAATTGGGCCAATCATGCGTTTGATCATGGGGTGTTCCTTAGAATGCATAAGGGCGCAGCAGTGCCGCGCCCTTGTATCTTAAACTTTGTCAGAAGCCAAAGCCTCAGCGCGGGGTTACTGGCCCCAGATGTAGACGGCCACGAAGAGGAAGAGCCAAACCACATCCACAAAGTGCCAGTACCAAGCTGCGGCTTCAAAACCGATGTGGTCATCGGGAGTGAAGTCACCTTTGATAGATCGCACAAGGCAGATGGTCAGGAAGATTGTGCCGATAAGAACGTGGAAGCCATGGAACCCTGTGGCCATAAAGAAGCCGCCGAAGAACGCGTCACCGCCGAATGTCCAACCTTCATGCACCAACAATTCGTAGTACTCGTAGGCTTGGAACATGGTGAACACAGCGCCAAAGCCAACACCGATGGCCAGACCAGCCACCAAGTCTTTGCGGACATTGCCGTGGACCAAAGCGTGGTGGGCCCAAGTCACAGCACAACCAGACAAGAGCAACAGCAATGTGTTGATCAATGGCAGGTGGAACGCATCAACAGGGATGATCTCTGGTTTGATGTATTCTGTGCCTGCGTATTCGTACATTGGGAAGATCGCGTTTTTGAAAAACGCCCAGAACCAAGCGACAAAGAACATAACTTCGGACATGATGAACATGATGAAGCCATAGCGCAGGCCGATGCGCACAACTGGCGTGTGATCGCCAGCTTTGTTTTCAGCTATCGTTTCAGCCCACCACGCCCACATCACGTAGAGCACGCCCAAAAGGCCGGCTAAGAACATCCATGGTGTGCCTTTGGCCATCCACATGACGGCGCCAAAAAACATGATAAAGGCTGAAACGGAACCCAGCAAAGGCTTCGTTGATGGTGGCAGGATGTGATAGTCGTGGTTCTTTACATGAGCCATAGTCTTGCGTCCCTCTCCCTTGGGGTATTTTCCCTAATGGGTTCAGTTAAGATCAATAACCTTCGGAGTGTCGCTTTGCAAAGCGGCAAGTTCCTCGGGCAGATCGGTTTCGTAGAATGTATAAGACAATGTGATGCGATGTACATATTTCGCATCACGGTCTGTGGTGATTTCGGGGTCCACATAGAACGTCACGGGCATCAACACGGTCTCGCCGGGCTGAAGCACCTGTTCTGTGAAGCAAAAACAATCGATCTTGGTGAAAAAGCCGCCAGCCTCGTAAGGGGCCACATTGTAGGACGCAGTGCCTGCAATGACACGATTTGTCGGATTATGCGCCTCGTAAAAAGCCAAACCGGTTTCGCCAATGCGAAGTTCCATTTCGCGTTCAACAGGTTTGAAAGACCACGGCATGCTGGGGTCTGTATTAGCGTCAAAGCGGATTTTAATTGTCTCATCCAAAATGATGTCAGACCCTGCATCAGCTTCCAATGTGGTGCCGCCAAAACCGGTGACTGCACAAAACCAGCTGTAAAACGGCACGGACGCCCAAGCAAAAGCGCCCATGGTGAAGACAACAACAACAAGCTTTATAACAGTTTTCTGTGGGCCATCCATCGCCATTACTGGTGGGCCTCCGCCGCGCCGATATTGCTGATCGGTGTGGTTGTCACTTTCACCACGGTCAAGCCAAGGATCAACACAACAAAAGTCGCTAAGACCAGCCCAAGGCCGACATTGCGCGATTTGCGTCTTGTGTGAATTTCGTGAAGTTTGGTGATCGCCATCTTAGAAAGGTCCCCCAATACCCATGCTGTCAAAAAGACCGCTGAGCATTCCATCGAACATGAGCGCAGTGAAATGCGCGAAAAGATAGGCCAAAGACAGTTTGAAGAAAGACCGCTCTGCTTTGAAATTATCTGCTTTGGACGCCGCATCATCGCGACGCCAAATCTTTACTGCCCCTAGGATGAACAATGTGTTCATGACCAAAAACGCGGCAAGATAGAACCAGCCTGCGATGGAGGTGAACAACAGCGCACCTGCGGTGACAGCCAAAAGCAAAGTGTAGACAAGGATGTGATTGCGCGTGACACGTGTGCCATGAGTGACAGGCAACATCGGCACTTTCGCCTTGCCGTAATCAGAATTCATGAACAAGGCCAAAGCCCAAAAATGCGGCGGCGTCCACATGAATGTCAAAGCAAACATCAAGGTGCTCGCTATGGTGATGTCGCCCGTCACAACAGCCCAGCCGATCATCGGAGGAAAGGCCCCAGCGGCCCCACCAATCACGATGTTCTGTGGTGTCGAGCGTTTAAGCCACATCGTGTAGATCACCACATAGAAAAATATCGTAAAGGCCAAAAGACCAGCTGCAACCCAATTTGAGGCCAACCCCAGCATGATCACGGAAAACGCCGAAAGCGTCAGGCCGATGGCCAAAGCTTCACCTTCGGTCACTTTGCCCGAAGGGATCGGACGACCTTGGGTACGCTTCATCACGCGGTCGATATCCGCGTCATACCACATGTTCAACGCGCCAGAAGCACCGCCACCAATGGCGATACACAAGACGGAAAAGAACGCCACAAAAGGATGCACGGATCCAGGTGCCACGATCAACCCGACCATCGCCGTGAACACGACAAGCGACATCACGCGGGGCTTCAACAGCGCAAAGAAATCGCCAAAGCTCGCTTCCTTGTCGTCATCAAGTGTTATGGTCGCGTCGGTCATGTCGTGCCTTGCTGTTTGTGGCTGGGGTCTGCGTCACCGTTTCGGCAAGGCTAAGACTTCACATAAGATAGAACGTTAGAGCGGCGGGGCGACACAAATCGCCCGCGCCCTGATGTCGCAGCGATAGCTTACTCAGCAGACGCCAATTGGATCAGCTGTTCCCCCGCATCCAAAGACGCGTATTCTTCTTTAGCGCCTGCCAACCATGCGTCGTAATCTTCTTGAGATACAACCTTCACAGTGATCGGCATAAAGGCGTGGTCTTTGCCGCAAAGCTCAGAACACTGACCAAAGAAAGTGCCCGTTTTTTCAGCCTTGAACCAAAGTTCAGCCACACGACCAGGAACAGCATCTTGTTTCACGCCAAACGCAGGGATGGTCCAAGAGTGGATCACGTCCGCGCCAGTGATGCCCATAACAACCGTGGTACCAACGGGCACAACAACAGCTGTGTCTGTCGCCAACAGGTAGAAGCTTTGGTCGTAACCAGCCGCTTCCAATTCGTCGCGCTCAAGCTTGTAGCTGTCAAAAGCAAAACCTTCGTCAACGTACTCGTAGCCCCAGTACCACTGGTAGCCAGTGACTTTGATGTACATGTCACCTTCTGGAATTTCTTGCTGTTTGAACAAAACAGGCAAAGAGAACGCGCCAATACCGACCAAGATCAGAATTGGGATCAATGTCCAAGCAATCTCGATTGTGGTGTTGTGCGTAAAGCTTGCTGGGTTTGCGTTCGCGCGGCGGTTGTAGCGCACCATCACCCAAACCAACAAAGTACAAACGAACAATGTGATCAGGCCAGTGATCCACAACAGCAGGTGATCCAACCCTTGCAAGTCGCGTGCAAGCTCGGTCGCGGCAGGCTGGAAGCCCATCTTACCGTTAACCGGCGCGCCAAGCAATTCACCAGCTTGCTGCGCCATGGCGGCACCCGAAACGGTGGTGGCTAAAACTGTGGCGGCAAAGCCGGACAAAAAGCGTTCTGTGCGCATGTTCTTTTCCCATTTCGCAAGCGCAACAGTGGTATGTGCGCCGCAGTGCCTGATGTTCAGGCGAATTTCGTTTGTGTCTTGCCCCCCAAAAACCATATTACTCGCTGTGGGACAAGATTTCCGCGCCGCCATTGACCGTGTTTTTTGATTTAGATCAAGTCCCCAAGGAGAAAATAGATGACAACGAGACGTTTTGCCCCATTCGAGACCCTGCTGGACCAGGCGTCAGCCCTGTCGATCTTGCAAAATGCCACCGCTGGCGCTGATGATGGCGAGCTTTTCTTTGAACGGCGCACATCTGAGGGCATCGTCTTAGACGACGGGCGAATCCGCAACGCCACTTATGACGCATCTGAGGGTTTCGGCCTGCGCGCTGTGCGTGGCGAGACCGCAGGCTACGCCCATTCGACTGAAATTTCCGAATCGTCGCTGCGTCGCGCCGCTGAAACCGCGCGTTTGGCCGTAGGTGCAGGCGGCGGCATCTTGGCAAACGGCCCGCGCGCCACCAACGTCAAGCTTTATACAGACGAGAACCCAATGGATGGCGCCGCCTTCGAGGTCAAAATCGACACGCTCAAAGAAATCGACGATTTTTTGCGCGCCCTCGATCCGCGTGTGGTGCAAGTCTCGGCCTCGGTGGCGGCCTCTTACCAAGAAGTGTTTATTTTACGCCCCGACGGCGCACTGATGTCGGACCAACGGCCAATGG
Organism: Pacificibacter sp. AS14; assembly: GCF_038899935.1. Lineage (NCBI taxonomy): Bacteria > Pseudomonadati > Pseudomonadota > Alphaproteobacteria > Rhodobacterales > Roseobacteraceae > Pacificibacter > Pacificibacter sp. AS14. The sequence goes on along the minus strand of NZ_JBBMQI010000016.1, from coordinate 29,241 downwards.
CGCGCCTCAACATCTCGGTCATCGTGGATCAAGGCGGCCGCCGCGAAAGTGGTTCTGCTGGCGGCGGTGGACGCACGGGCCTTTTGGGAATGCTCGCACCCGACCATTGGAAATCCGTCGCAACCGAGGCTTTGCGTGTGGCTTGCGTCAACCTTGAGGCCATCCCTGCCCCAGCAGGCGTGATGGATGTGGTGCTTGGCAATGGTTGGCCAGGTATATTGCTGCACGAAGCCATCGGCCATGGGCTTGAGGGCGATTTCAACCGCAAGGGCACCTCTGCTTTCGCGGGCCTTATGGGCAAACAAGTCGCGGCCAAAGGCGTCACAGTGCTGGACGACGGTACTATTCCAGATCGTCGCGGATCTATTTCTATCGATGACGAAGGCACGCCCAGCGCCAAAAACACATTGATCGAAGACGGCGTTCTGGTCGGGTATATGCAAGACCGCCAAAACGCGCGCCTTATGGGCGTCGAGGCCACAGGCAACGGGCGTCGCGAAAGCTATGCGCATACACCTATGCCGCGCATGACCAACACCTATATGCTCGGCGGCGATACCGCGCCCGAAGACATCGTTTCTAGCCTCAAAGACGGCATTTACGCAGTCGGTTTTGGTGGGGGACAAGTGGACATCACCAACGGCAAGTTCGTGTTCTCTTGCACCGAAGCCTACCAAGTCAAAAACGGCAAGGTTGGCGCACCAGTCAAAGGCGCCACTTTGATCGGTGATGGCGCGACCTCGCTCAAACACATCCGCGCGCTTGGCAACGATATGGCGCTCGACCCCGGAATGGGCAATTGCGGCAAAGCCGGCCAATGGGTGCCCGTTGGGGTCGGTCAACCCACAACATTGATCGGCGAATTGACCGTTGGCGGATCAGCCACCTGAGTCGCAAAGGTTAACGTCACCTTGCGCGCATTAGTGAAATCTTAAACTTAAGGCGGTCTTCGGGCCGCCTTTTTGCAATGGTTTTCCTTAAATTCATTTGCGACTTGCGACAAAAACGCCTGAAAACGTGTGAATACCGCAAAATTTGATAAATTTGAAGATTGTTGGGTAACGGTAACGGCTCGTTAACCAATTTGCGCGATGGTGTAATAGCAAGAGACGGAGAGAGCTGGTCAATATGGATTTCATCCCTTCCCACCACCCCCTCACCCCACCCCACACTGCGGAAGACCGCGCCGTCTGGCTCCGTCTCTTGCGATCACGCCGCGTTGGCGTATCGACCTTTTATCGCCTCATGAATGATCACGGCTCGGCCGCAGCCGCGCTGACCGCTTTGCCCGAAATCGCACGCGAAGCTGGTGTCAGCGGCTATCAAATCTGCCCTATGAGTGTCGTCGACAAAGAACTCAAAGCAGGACGCAAAGCCGGCGCGCGGCTGGTAGCGATTGGCGATGCCGACTATCCTACCGCCCTCACCCTTATTCCCGATGCCCCGCCGCTTTTGTGGGTCAAAGGTGACCTGTCTTTGTTTGAACGCCCAATGATTGCCCTTGTGGGCGCACGCAATGCCTCGTCATTGGGTTTGCGTATGGCGCGGGCTTTGTCGCGTGATTTGGGTGCCGAAGGGTTCGGCATCGTCTCTGGCATGGCGCGTGGCATCGACACAGCCGTGCATGAGGCCGCTTTGGATACAGGCACCATTGCTGTTTTGGGCGGTGGATTGGATGTGATCTACCCCGCTGAAAACAAAGACCTTTACGCAAAAATATCGGACACTGGCGTCGTCGCATCCGAACAACCTATGGGCATGAAACCTTTCGCACGGCATTTCCCGATGCGCAACCGTATCGTGTCGGGCATGGCCTTAGCGACCGTGGTGATTGAAGCTGCGGCCAAATCCGGCTCACTGTTGACGGCGGGAAACGCGATGGAACAGGGGCGTGAAGTCATGGCCGTACCAGGTCACCCGTTTGATGGGCGCTCGTCGGGCTGTAACAACCTGTTGCGCGATGGCGCCAGCTTGATCCGTGGATCGCGCGATGTGATTGACGTATTGGCCAGCGCCTCGCCCTTGGCGATCACCGCGATGGACACCCCTGTTGAAGCACTTGTACCTGTGGAACCCCAGACGCGCAGCTTTGACGATCATGCTGTGCTGCACAGTGAAATCCTGTCGCGTTTGGGCGGAGCTGCTGTGGCCGAAGACCAGCTGATCCGCGACATCGGTGCGCGTGCCGAAGACGTGAGTTCAGAGATCATGACACTGGAATTAGACGGTCGGATCATGCGCAAAGCCGGTGGACTTTTGGCACGCATCTAACCGCGCCCTCCTGAATGTTTTAAACATTTTCACAACACGTCGTTGCACCTTTGCAAAAGTTTAAAGCCTTTCACCCTTCACAGTATATATTCTAAATGGGAACTCGGGGTGGTTTCTCTGCCCAATGTGATCGCCAAACCCTGACACTGGCGAGCGGTAGGGTACCCAAGTGCGAGTCTGTATTTTCCTAAATTTGATTTCCCTAAATTTGCGAACACCAACACGAAGACTGGCAGTAAAGGCGAGACCCAAACATTTTGTGGGATTACAAACTTATTCTCGTGACGCGTCTGCGACGCCTGCATCATGATCATCCTTGCGCGAAATGTCACCTTCAACGGGCTTGATGACGACGATTTTGCGTCAGGCGGCAATGGCGATGACGTGCTGTATGGCGGCGCGGGCGCGGATACTTTTGTATTCGACGGCGCGGCGACGACAGGCGAAGACACAATTTATGACTGGACGGATGCAGACACGATTGAACTGTCCAGCGTGACCTTGGGCGACGTGACTGTAACGTCCACGTCCACGTCCGAAGACACCTATATCGATTACGGTGATGGTAACATGATTATTCTTGAGGGTGTGACGGACACCTTGGGCGTCCATTCCGGCTTGGACTTTGTCTAATCAATTCAAAATAAAATAGAGAAATGCTGCATATCATGATCGGTGCCGGACAACGGGGCTCACCTCTTTAGATCCGACATATGCGCGTAGCGATGCCAATAAAACATCAAACCAGACTGCGAAGACAAGGCTGGCTCGATTGATTTGCAAAATCTCCGAACAAGTAAGGGAAAGGGGTTTGCCCTAAATACCCGACATGAGAAGCAGACCTTCGCTGAGCCCATATCGAGATCAACGGCACGAACGGAATGAGTAAAACGCGAATTTCAATTTCAAATGTCGCATTTCGTCAGATACAGATAAAGCCAAAAGAAGCGTTTCAAGATCGCCATAAAGAACATACCTGCAAATGCTGGTCTGTTCTTTATGGGCGCTAAGATAATCAGCATTTTGTGCTGATTATCATTCAGTGTATTTCTGAACGATTGCGTCGTAGGCACCGTCAGCGCGCATATCTTCGAGTGCTTTTACGAGTGCTGCTGCAATGGCTGGATCGAACTCTTTACTGGAAGCGACCCAAAGGTCGGTAGAGCTCAATGCCGTCCCCAACTTTACGCTGTCGGTCGAGACACCTAGTGATTTAATCGCGTAGAGCGCACGGTGGTCCAGAGTGTACCAAGCATCTGCGCGACCTGAAGTTAGAAGTTTGGCAGCGAGTTCGGTGTTTCGACTGACGTTTACATTGGTTAGGCCTGCCTCGTTCAGCTTGCGCTCACGCGGCGAACCCGCGAGGGCTGTGACACTTTTTAGCTTTTTTGCATCGTCCAAAGAATTTACTGGATCACCGCCCGAAACGAAGAGTTCATTTGTCACAATGGTTTTTACAACCCAATTATAATTGGGTTCACGCGACGGATTGCGGCCAACGGGAATGATCAAAGCATTAGGCGTTTTTTGCGCGTCTTTTTGGCTGCGTGTCCACGGTTGGATTTTATAGTCGAGTTCGATACCAGCGCGCAGCGCCATTTCATTGAGGATTTCGCGCATACTGCCGAGATCACCACCTTCTGCTTCAATGACAAACGGCGGAAGATCCGCGGTGAAGACAGTGATTGGCTCAGCCTGAACGGCATTTACCCCAAAGCTTGAGAGATGCAGCGCAAGCGAAAGTGCGACGATTTTTTTTATTTTTACAATCATTGAAGCCAAGTCCTTTGTTTTTGCTGGAGCAAGACCCCATGCTTGCAAAAACGTAACGGAAAAAAATGTATAAGCGCTTAAAAACTGTGCAAAAAAACCTTATTCCAAATAACGAGACATATGCTTTGTATAGTACGCGCTTCCAAAACCTAGACACAGTCGCAAGCAGCGGTTTGTCGTCCGTTGGACCTAAACACGCGGGAAAATAGATATGCCGAAAGGGATGCAATATCTTCCAGAGTTGGACGTCATAGACGAGAGTTCCGAGATCATAATACTGGAATTGGACAGGCGTATCATACGCAAAACGGGTGACCTTTTGGTGCGGATCTAGGCGCGCTCACACCTTGCTGTTTTAAACATTTGTATGAGATTGCGGCGCGTCTTTGCAAAATTTTAAACCTTTTCGCCCGTCGCAGATTACATGTTTTAAAGATGAATTTGGGATGATTCCGCTGTTAAAATTGTTGACCAAATCCTAATGCCTGAGTGCGGTGGCTGCGCCTATGTCTGCTTTCGCCAATTGGGCTAGCGAAACAAATCTGCTTCGATCAACCAAGAGGTGATGGCATCGACACGTTCTATGCCACGCATGTCGGTATGACGAAGAAGCCAGACATCACGAGCCATGTCCGGTATTTTCGACTGTGGCGTAAGCTCGATCAGGCGGCGGTCTCGGCGGGCGACCGTTACCGGCAAAACAGCGCAAGCTGGTATCGCTAAAACAGTTTCAAAAGCCGTCTCAAGATCGTGAATCAGAAGCTGTGATCGCAACCCATTGGTTTGACGCGCCAGAGTTTCAGTCCACGCAGCTTGGGGAAGATGACCTGCTACAGGATCATAAACAAGCCAAGGGCGGTCTTCGACGGCAACTTCCATAGCGTCCTTGGCGGTGAAAACAGAGAACGTGACGCGCCCGATCTTCTGCGCCAGAACGGCGCTACCGCCTTCGCGTGGTTCGCCGAATCTCAGGGCCAAATCCACTTCGCGTCTCGTCAGGCTTAGATTCTGACTGTCTGGTATTAAGCTGACGTTCAGGCCAGGTTGAAGTCTGGAAAATTCCGTCAGACGTGGCGCAAGCAGACGGTTCAACAGGAATGGCACTGCTGTCAGGCGCACTGTTCCGCTAAGCGGGGTATCGTTGCCAATCAGCGCGTCCGCCGCATGTGCGTGCTGCTCCATTTGCTCAGCGCGGTCTGCAAGTTTCTGGCCAATTTGCGTGAGTTGGCTGCGACCTGATCTGTCGCGATTTATCAAAGCCTCCCCAGCACGTTTTTCTATTGCTTTGATCCGTCTGGACACCGTTGTGGCATCAAGGCTCAGAAGATCGGATGCACCGGCGAGACTTTCCGCTCGCGCGAGGGCGAGCAACACACGTAAATCGTCCCAGATCAATTGCTGCATAATCGCAGTTCATAGCGGCAAACTTGCGCGTTGTAAATGCAACTACGCCACAGCATGTTTGACGTGATTCAAACGGAGGCCAATATGCTTTACGCAATCCATTTCCACGACGATATAACTGCTGACCCTAACATTCGCCCACAATACATGCAGCAACACCTTGCTTTTCTTAGCGAGAATGAAGCCGTTATCCGCGCGGCCGGTCCGCTCAAGGAAAATGATGGTGCAGTGAAAAGCGGTCTTTGGCTGGTCGATGTCGAGACTGTTGAACAAGCTTGGCAGTTGGTAAAGGCCGATCCTTTCTGGCCGACTGGCCTGCGTGACACAGTTGAGATCAAGGAATGGGCGCAGGTCTTTTCTGATGGGCAGAAATATGTCTGATCCTATAATGCTCGCGGGTCTGACGGAGTGGGAATGGGTATTCTGCGGCAGCGCGGCCTTACTGGCGGGCTGCGTCCGGGGGTTTGCGGGCTTTGGTCTTTCCGCTGTGGCCATGGCGTGCCTTGTGTTGATCCTGCCACCCGTCGAACTGATCCCGATTTTCTATGTCTTGGAAGGAGCCGCGAGCTTTGCGATGTTTCGAGGCGGCATACGCGATGCGGATATGAGCCATGTTTGGCCATTGGCCATCGGGTCATTCATTGGCGTACCGATTGGCCTTATGGCGACAACGACCGTTTCGCCGGACATATCAAAACTGATCGCCGTGCTGGTGATCCTCATTCTAACGATGCTTCAGTTCTTTCGATCCATGCCAGCTGCCCTAACTTCCAAGTCTGGGCGATATGTAATCGGCACGACTGCCGGAATTGTTACGGGTCTTGCGTCCGTCGGGGGCATGGTCGTGGCCCTCTACGTGCTGGCAAGCCGCGCACCAGCAACCCAGATGCGGGCGGCCCTGACCATGTTCTTGTTCGTTGGCATGTTCACATCTTTGGGACACATGCTCCTTTATGGTGTGATGACGGAGACAGCCTTCATTCGCGGTGCGATCTTGATTCCAATTACACTGGCGGGCGTCTTCCTCGGAACCTGGGCGTTCAAACCCGCATGGCAGGTCCATTACAGAAGGTTTTGCTTGTTACTGCTGGTCGCGATTTGCTTAACCAGTTTGGGCCGTCTTGCTTTCGTTGGCTGACCAGAGATTTACGCAAGAGATGCCATTCGTTGATGGCGCAGCATTCGTCGAAGTGGGCTCAAACCTGCCGTTCGCTGCGATATACGTAATTGTCCGGTTTAGGGGGCGATCTCACCTCACCGGTAACAAAAATCAGACATCACAGTGATATAGTCCGCGCAGATTTCTGGGTCTGAAATCCAAAGGTCTGTGGCGCCGATCGAGAAATGCTGCGCGACCCATGTGTCGCCGGATTTGACCAAAAGCGCCATGATAGAGACGCCATCCATATCTTCTAGATAACCATCACTATCGACACCCCAGTGTCCACGCAAAACGGCCGGAACGCTGGTGACATCGATGGGCACGCCACCGGGGCGCTGGGGCGACAAAAACGCCAAAGCGCGGTCCCCAGACAAGCGCAGGGTGTCGACCACGAATTGCACAGGCGCGCCCAGTTGCCATTCGGCATGGGGGCGGATGGCATCCATCAAGTCTTTACGGGTTTGGGATCCGCGGGTGGGCTCGGACCAGTCTTGGGCCAGAGCTGGCATTGAGGTGGTCAGGCTCGCAGTCAAGGCCAAAGCAAGCGCAAATCCCAGTCGTATGAGAGACGTCATAATCAATTTCCTGTTGTAAAATCATCCCAAGATTCGGGAGCCACTGTAATGTGCAACACAGATATTAACGTCTTATCACGATCTTTCATTGACAATCCGCAGTTGCGCAACACGTCTTGCGCCGCCATAAGGCCATCATAGCCGTATCAAAGGATGTATCATGCCAGTTGTCGTCGTCGAATCCCCAGCTAAGGCCAAAACGATCAATAAATACCTTGGAAGCGACTACACGGTTTTGGCGTCCTACGGCCACGTGCGCGACCTGCCGGCCAAGAACGGATCGGTTGATACAGACAACGATTTCGAGATGATCTGGGACATCGGCGCGCAAAGCCGCCCGCATGTGAAAGCCATCGCGGACGCTTTGAAACACGACGACGTACTGATCCTCGCGACCGACCCTGACCGCGAAGGCGAAGCTATTTCATGGCACTTGCAAGAAGCGCTGACCAAACGCCGCGCGATTAAAAAATCCACCTCAGTCTCCCGCGTCGTGTTCAACGCGATCACCAAAACGGCCGTGACGGAAGCGATGAAAAACCCGCGCCAAGTGGATGTGCCGCTGGTGGATGCCTATTTGGCCCGCCGCGCCTTGGACTATCTGGTGGGCTTTAACCTGTCGCCTGTGTTGTGGCGCAAACTGCCCGGCGCGCGCTCTGCTGGTCGTGTGCAATCGGTGTGCTTGCGTTTGATTGTGGAGCGCGAAGACGAGATCGAGGCCTTTAACCCGCAAGAATACTGGACTGTCAAAGCCATGCTGGAAACCCCGCGTGGGCAACAGTTTGAAGCGCGTTTGACGCAGCTCTCGGGCAAAAAGCTGGATAAATTCGATCTGGGCGACCGCCTGTCGGCCGAGATGGCGGTGCAAGCTGTGTCGTCGCGCGATCTGAAAATAGCCTCTGTCGAGGCCAAACCGGGCACGCGCAATCCATCTGCGCCGTTTATGACATCGACCCTGCAACAAGAGGCCAGCCGCAAATTCGGCATGGGCGCGCGTCAAACCATGAACGCAGCCCAACGTCTGTATGAAGCGGGCCTGATCACCTATATGCGGACCGACGGCATCGATATGGCGCCCGAGGCCATCACCGAGGCGCGCGACGCGATCAAAGCGCGCTACGGCGATAAATATGTGCCGGCATCCCCACGGGTTTACAAGAACAAAGCCAAAAACGCGCAAGAAGCGCACGAATGTATCCGCCCGACAGAATTGAACAAAGGCCCCAAAGAAGCGGCCTTGTCTGACAGCGACCAAGCCAAGCTTTACGATCTGATCTGGAAACGTACCATTGCGTCGCAAATGGAAGCGGCCCGTTTGGAACGCACCACGGTTGATATCGCATCCGCAGACCAAGAGGTCGTCTTGCGCGCCACCGGTCAGGTTGTGGCCTTTGACGGCTTTATGGCAGTTTATACTGAGGGCAAAGATGATGCTGAGGGCGAAGAAGACAGCGCCCGCCTGCCACAGATCATGAAAGACGAGCCCGCCAAAAAGGTTGCCGGCGCGTTGAAATCTGACGCGGAAGGCAAAGAGGCCGCTTTGGGTGGCGACGCATCCGTGCTCGGCATGCAGCACCATACCAACCCACCGCCGCGTTATACTGAGGCGACTTTGGTCAAACGCATGGAAGAGCTCGGCATCGGCCGCCCGTCCACTTACGCGTCTGTTTTAACCACCATTGTTGAACGCGAATATGTGCGCAAAGACCAAAACCGCCTGTTCCCCGAGGACAAAGGCAAGATCGTTACGATCTTTTTGATGAACTTCTTCCGCAAATATGTGGGCTATGAATTCACCGCCGATCTGGAAGGCGAGCTTGATTCCGTGTCCGCGGGCGAAATGAATTACAAAGACGTGTTGAAGCGGTTCTGGCGTGATTTCTCGGCTGCAATTTCGGAAACGTCTGATTTGCGCATCTCGGAAGTGCTCGACAAATTGGACGAAGCGCTGACACCAACGCTGTATCCGCCCCGCGAAGACGGCACAGATCCGCGCGCTTGCCCCAAATGTGGCTCAGGCAGTTTGCACCTGAAAACATCGCGCTCTGGTGGCTTTGTCGGCTGTTCCAACTACCCTGAATGTCGCTACACCCGTCCGATTTCGGGCGAAGGCGCTGAGAGCTATGAAAAGGTTTTAGGCGAAGACAACGGTGACGAAATCTCGCTGCGCTCTGGTCGGTTCGGCCCCTATGTGCAGCGCGGCGAAGCCACGGCTGAAAACAAAAAACCGCCCCGCACGTCTTTGCCAAAAGGCTGGGCGCCCGAAAGCATCGATCTGGAAAAAGCGCTGTTGCTGCTGGATCTGCCACGCGAAATTGGCCCGCACCCTGATGGTGGCGTGATTGCTGCCAACTTAGGCCGCTTTGGCCCCTATTTGATCCACCAATTGCCAGACGAAGAAAAACCCGTCTACGCCAATCTCAAAGAAACCAGTGAAGTGTTCGAGATCGGCATGAACTTGGCGATGGAAATGATCACCCACAAACGTGAAAACCCCGGTCGGGGGCGCACAGTGGCCAAGGCGCTTAAAGAATTGGGCGATCACCCTGATGGCGGTCCGATCAAAGTGATGGACGGCAAATTCGGGCCTTATGTGAAATGGGAAAAGGTCAATGTGACCCTGCCCAAAGAGATCAAGCCCGAAGACATCACTGTCGAACAGGCGCTTGAACTGATCGCGACGAAAAAGCCAGCCAAGAAAAAAGCAGCCCCCAAAAAGAAACCTGCGGCCAAAAAACCAGCTGCCAAAAAAGCGCCCGCCAAAAAGGCTGCGGCGAAAAAAGACAGCTAAGACAACACGATTGCACAGCTTTAGGTAAATCGGGCGCGACACAAAGTTGCGCCCGATTTGCTTTTATGCGCGACATATTGCGCACAGGCGCGCGGTATAAAGTGTTGTTGCGGTGCAGCAATCCATTGACACTTGTCCCTCAATTGCGTCCAATCGCGCAAATCTGACTACTAGGGAGAGCGTCATGAAGAAAGTTTACGGATCCGCAGCTGAGGCCTTGGACGGCATTTTGCATGACGGCATGTTAATTGCTGCGGGCGGCTTTGGCCTCTGCGGCATCCCAGAGCTTTTGATCGAAGCCTTAGTTGAAAGCGGCGTCAAGGATTTGACCGTTGCCTCGAACAACGCAGGCGTTGATGATTTCGGCTTGGGCAAACTGTTGGCCACGCGCCAAATCAAAAAAATGATGTCGTCTTACGTGGGCGAAAACGCTGAATTCATGCGCCAATACTTGAGCGGCGAACTTGAATTGGAATTCAACCCCCAAGGCACATTGGCCGAACGTATGCGTGCAGGCGGCGCGGGCATTCCAGGGTTTTACACCAAAACAGGTGTGGGCACCGTGATCGCAGACGGCAAAGATGTGAAATCATGGGACGGCCAAGATTATATTTTGGAAGAGGGCATTTTTGCTGACATTTCCATCGTGAAAGCGTGGAAAGCCGATGCCACGGGCAACGCGATTTTCCGCAAAACAGCGCGTAATTTCAACCCACCAGCGGCAATGTGTGGTAAAATCTGCATCATGGAAGTCGAAGAAATCGTGCCCGTGGGCGCGCTTGATCCAGACGCGATCCACCTGCCCGGCGTTTATGTGCACCGCATCATCCAAGGCCAGCACGAGAAACGCATCGAGCAGCGCACAACGCGCCCAGCCGCCTAAAGCCGGCAGGAAAGACCCGCACGTGATATCGCCTTATGATACTTTGCCGCCCCGCGCTTTTTGGCGCAGCGGCGTGGTGGCTGAACTGCCCGAGGCAGTTCAAGGGCTCTACGTGCCGAAATTTGCGATCACCAAAGACACGGCCATCATGACCGCCGGCAGTTGCTTTGCACAACATGTGCACCGCAATCTGGTCGAGCGTGACTGGGCCGTGTTGGACTTTGAAAATCCGCGGCACAATTTTCGCCGTGATGTCATGGCGCGCTTTGGCTATGGGATGTATTCGGCGCGTTACGGCAATATCTATTCCGCGCGTCAAATGGTGCAGCTGTTGCACGAGGCATACAGGTTCGAGACGCCTCATGCCCCTGTGTGGCAGCGCGCGGACGGCAAGTTTATCGATGCGCAGCGTCCTGCCATTGAACCCGACGGCTATGACACGCCCGAATTGGTGATGGATGCACGCAACAACCATCTGCGCCAACTGCGCAGAACCTTTGAATCGACTGAGCTGTTGATTTTCACCCTTGGGCTGACCGAAACTTGGTGTCATGACGCCACGGGTACGGTGTATCCTACGGCCCCTGGTGTGCTTGCGTCTCCGACCGCGCCCGAAGAGATTAGCTTTCGCAATGATGGGCACCGCGCCATCATGGCCGATTTGCAGGCCTTGAACGATTTTGGCAAAAGCCGGAATCCAAATTTCAAACTGTTACTGACAGTCTCGCCTGTGCCTTTGACCGCGACGGCATCGGGCAATCACGTCTTGCCTGCAACGACCTATTCCAAATCCGTTTTGCGCGCGGCGGCAGGCGAATTTGCGCGCAGCCATGACACGGTTGATTATTTTCCGTCCTTTGAAGTGATCACAAATATAGCCGCGCAGGGCGACTTTTTCGAGGAAAACCAGCGCAGTGTCACCAGTCTCGGCGTCAAAAGCGCAATGAACATGTTTTTCCAAGCCCACGGCGAAGCGGTGGATGCTCCTGCACCTCGCAGCCGTTGCGCGGCCAGCCTGTTGGACGACGGCGATAATGCTGTGCAATGCGAAGAAGTCCTGCTTGATGCTATGAACAGGAGCCAGACATGAAGGTCTTGGTCCTAGGCACATCCCATTCGGCCAGCGTGCGCATGGGCGCGGATTGGATCAAGCGTGCTTTTCCCAGCCTTGAGGTCGATTATTTTTCTCTGCCCGGTGCAGTGCATTCCAGATCATTGATGATTGGCTGCACTTTTGGTCCAACACCCAGCGATGCGTATGGTTGCAAAATGAGCCAGCAGTGGAATGGCAGTCTGATGGTGGATTTGTCGCCTTACGCGCAGATTTTCCATGTGGGGGAACGCTTTACCATGGGCGCAGTCACCGGTTTGATGGCGGATTACGACATCTTGGAATACGATGAACGCAGCCTACGCCCTGTTATGTCTTTGAGCGCCGCACGGGCATTGATCGGTTCTGCGGTCTATGATTTCATCGAAGGCCGCCACGCTGTCTTTGGCGATGACAAGCGGTTCACATTTATGCCCGCCCCCTACCCTTTGGCGCGCGGGGCAAAACGCGGACCAGGGTATGAGGCCGCGATGGCCCGCCTGAACAAACGCCATACTGCATCCGACTGGTCGCAGATGTATGAGCACGCCATAGCCACCAGTTTGGCCGATTTTGGGTATCGGTTCATCCCCCAGCCAACACACACGCGCAACGGGGTTTTCGCCACCAACGACATCTATGCCCGCCCCAAGACGTCGGTGGCGGATGTCGGCGATAAGGTCGACAACAGGCACACCAATGCCGCCTACGGGCAGGAAATTTTCGCAGCTTATGCACAAAGCCAATTGGGCCTAACCCCATTGGAAACCGCATCAGCACCACAGTTATAATCGCCAGCGCGCAAGCTGCTGGCAAAGGTCACACCGCAGCGTTGCGGATTTAGGGAGAGCACATCATGGCCACAGACACACAAGCCCCAAAGGGTTGGGATCGCAATCAAATGGCAGCGCGTGCAGCGCTGGAACTGGAAGACGGCACTTATGTAAACCTCGGGATCGGCATTCCGACCTTGGTGCCGAACTTCATTCCAGAAGGCGTCGAAGTGACCCTGCAGTCGGAAAACGGCATGTTGGGCATGGGGCCTTTCCCCGTGGAAGGCACTGAGGATGCCGACCTGATCAACGCTGGCAAGCAAACCATCACCGAGCTGCCAAACACGGCTTACTTTGATTCCGCCTTTTCCTTTGGCATGATCCGCGGCGGCAAGATTGCGATGGCGATTTTGGGCGCGATGGAAGTCGACGAAAAAGGCGATTTGGCCAACTGGATGATCCCCGGTAAATTGGTCAAAGGCATGGGCGGTGCCATGGATTTGGTCGCAGGCGTGGGCCGCGTTGTTGTGGTCATGGATCACACCAACAAACATGGCGACAGCAAGCTGTTGAAAGCGTGCACCCTGCCCCTAACCGGCAAAGCGGTTGTAAATCGCGTGATCACCAACTTGGGCGTTTTGGATGTGGTTGAGGGCGGTTTGAAGATCATTGAAACGGCTGATGGCGTGACCGAGGCTGATCTGCGGGCGGCAACCTTGGCGACCATCGTCGACTGACCCGCTCCCCACACCAAACGAATGACAAAGGCTCCCAGTTTGGGGGCCTTTATGTGCCACATAGCCCTTTTTTGCTCATAGCGGCCTTGTTTGCGCGATGACCCGCTTAACTGTCGCCAAACGGGTAACAACATCATATTCTCGCCCTAATGTATCACTAGAACGGCGTGGAATACGGGCAAAATTAATCACATGCAGCAAGAGCAAACCATTTCCTCCACGATCGAACCCACCGCAGGCGGCTCCAAAGCCTTGCGCGACCGTTTGATATTGCTGGGGCTTTTGGCTTTGCTGATCGTCGGTCTTTTGGGGGCCGCAGCCGCCACGGGCTGGTCTGAGACCCTGCATCAAATCCAAAAACTATCCCTTTGGCAGATCTGTGTGCTTCTCGCCCTGTCGCTGGTCAATTATGGATTGCGCGGATTGCGCTGGCATCTTTTCGCCAAACGTCTCGGCCTTAACCTCTCGCTTATCACCAGCATGCGTCATTTCCTTGGCGGTTTTGCAATGACGGTCACACCGGGGCGTGTGGGCGAATTGGTACGGATGCGCTGGATACGTCGTGAAACCGGTTGGGCCGTTGAGCGCACAGCACCTTTGGTTTTGGTGGATCGCGCCTCTGATTTGGCGGCGATGGCCGTGCTTTTGGGGGCAACCCTTTTGCTCTCAACCTCAAAGATCGCAGGCGGTTTGCCTGTGACGCTATTGGCGCTGCTGGCCGCATTTATCGTCACGCGGCCCGCGCTTTTGGCGTGGTGTGCGCGCTTGGGGTATCGCACCACAGGCAAAGCGCCCCGTCTGTTTGCAAAGGTCCGTCGTGCTGCACGCGCGCTGGCACCGTTTTCCCAAGGTGGCGCTTTGTTCCAAGGGTCGCTTTTGGCCTTTGCGGGCTGGCTGGCCGAAGGATTCGCCTTTTATCTGTTGCTGGCATGGATGGGCGCGGATGTGACCGCAGCCACAGCCATCGCGATATTCCTATTTTCTACCTTGGCAGGTGGGCTGACCGGCGCGCCGGGTGGCGTGGGCGGTGCAGAAGCAGCGATGATCGCGCTTCTCAGCCTCGAAGGCGTGCCCTTGGCGCTGTCCCTACCCGCCACCGCTATCATTCGTTTGACCACACTTTGGTTCGCCATCGTGATCGGTCTGATCATTTTTCCCATCGCGGAACGCATATCAAAGAGAGTTCAAACATGAGCTGGAAAACTTTAGAGTCCACAGGCTGGGGGCGCGCGCATAGTGCCTCTGGTGATGTCGCCCGACCTGAACGCGCATCGCAGCTCAAACGCCTGTTGGCGCAAGCCCCTGTGCCCGCCTTTGGCATGCGCAGGTCATACGGCGACGCAGCGCTGACATCTGACGCGCCCTCTTTGGACATGACGCGCCTCGATCGGGTGTTGTCCTTCGATGACACAAGCGGCTTGGTGCATGTGGAAGCGGGTCTGCCGATTGGCGATCTGGGACGGATGTTTGCCGCTAAGGGATGGATACCCCCCGTGATGCCGGGCACAGGCTTTGCCACCATCGGCGGCTGCATCGCCAATGATGTACACGGCAAAAACCACCATGTGGTCGGATCGTTCGGCCAGCATGTGACCGAGATCACCTTGATCCAAGGCGACAAGACTCTTGTGATCACGCCTTCGGACAAGGGTATCTTCCAAGCCACTGTTGGCGGCATGGGTCAAACAGGTGTAATCGCTTCGGCTAAGATGAAAATGGCGCCCTGCAAAGGCGATTTGATGGTTTTGACTGAGCGCCGCATCGACAATTTGGACGAATTTTTCGTGGCCTTTGACGACAGCACCGCAGATTACACCGTCGGTTGGATCGATGCCACTGCCAAGGGCGCAAATCTAGGCCGTGGCGTTTTGGAAGAAAGCGAGATTACATCCGGCGTAAACCCCGGAAGCGGCAAAAGCAAATCGGTGCCCTTCAACGCGCCGCATTGGGCCCTGTCTGCGCCCATCGTGCGCTTGTTCAATGAAATGTATTTTCGCCGCGTGCCAGCCACTGGGCGCACCAGCGTCAAGCCTATTACGGATCCGTTTTTCCCGCTGGATGCGATCCACAATTGGAATCGTCTGTACGGCAAAAACGGCTTTAACCAATTTCAATGCGTTGTGCCGCTGAATGCCACCAACTGTTTGCGGATCATGCTGGAACGGATTGCTGCCTCTGGGCTGGCCTCGCCTTTGGCTGTGCTGAAAAAAATGGGCGCAGGGCGCGCGGGCTATATGTCGTTTCCGATGGAAGGCTACACATTGGCGGTGGATTTCCCCAATCGTGGCAGCGCCGAATATCTGGTGCGCGACTTGACCGATTTGGCGCGCGAGGCTGGTGGGCGGATTTACTTTGCCAAAGACGGCTTAGCCCAAGCAAAACAGATCGCGGGCATGTACCCAGAGCAAGAGACATGGCAGCAAGAGGTGGCGAAAGCTGATCCTGAACGTGCGATGGAAACAAATTTGGTGCGTCGCTTGCAGCTGCGCGGTGCACCTGCTGCGCCAAAAGCCTCTAAAGACCAATCTGAGACAGCCCTGTCTGATACAGGCCTATCTAATACAGGCAAAGGAGAGCGCGCATGAGCAAGTCCACACAAAACGAGACATGGATCATTTTGGGCGCAACCTCATCGATGGCGCGGGCCTTTGCGCGCAAAGCGGCGGCACGCGGTGCGACGCTTTTGCTGTGCGGGCGCGATCTGGACGACCTGCGGGCCACGGCGAGTGATTGCTTGGCGCGCGGTGCGAAAACGACTGAGCCTTGCGCCTTTGACGCGCGCGATGTGTCTAGCTTTGGTCCGATTATTGAACGTGCCACACGCGAGGACGGCGTGATCAATTGTGCTGTTTTCGTAGGCTCGATGCCCACCCAAGACGCGATCGATGCAGAGCCCGATTTGATCAGCGGCACGGTGCAAGACAATTACACCGGCCCAGCGACGTTTTTGCAAATGCTGGCCCCAGAACTAGAAAGCCGCGGCAGCGGCACGGTTGTGGGTGTTGGATCGGTTGCGGGCGATCGGGGTCGCATCGGTAATTACGTTTACGGATCAGCCAAAGCGGGCTTTGCGACGTATTTGTCAGGCCTGCGCAATCGTTTGACGCGCGCAGGTGCCCATGTGGTCACCGTGAAACCGGGTTTTGTAGATACGGCGATGACGTGGGATGTGGAAGGCATGTTCTTGGTCGCGGCCCCTGAAAAGGTGGCCACAGACATTATGAACGCGGTCGCCAAGAAGAAAAACGTGATCTACACGCCGTTTTTCTGGCGCTACATCATGCTGATCATCCGCCATATTCCTGAGTTCATTTTTAAGAAAATGTCTATCTAAAGCGCAGTTTATCCGAAGCATACGGACTTCAAAACGTCTTGCGATAGAGACCTCATGCGATAGAGACCTATGTCAAACAAAAGGGACACCCCACCAGGTGCCCCTTTTTTGATGAGCCTGTGGTCTCGAAATCTTGCCACGGTAAGATCGCGGCAACCACATCTTTAAGACGCGGCGCCAGAAGCAGGTGCGGTGGAACGGCGCAAAAGTAAATCGCCACCCGTCGTGACACGTTGCACGCTGACCGCCGATTGAGTCATGCATTCAGCCAAAAGCTTGACGCCAATGGGCCCCAAAGAGGCGCGATTGGATTGAACAGATGTGAGCGCTGGGTTGGCGTAGCCGCCCATTGCAAGCCCATCAAACCCGATGATTGATATGTCGTCAGGCACATTTAGACCCATGCTTTGAACCGCTTGCATCGCGCCCATCGCCACCATGTCGTTCATACAAAACAACGCCGTGGGCCGATTGCCTTGCTGCAATCGCGCCAACACAACATCACGCGCCGCCAGCGATATATTTTCGGGTCCGCCAAGATCAAGAATATGTTGATCTGGATCATACGCAATACCGACTTCTTCAAGCGCATTTCGAAACCCGTCAATGCGGCGGCGAATGGATTCTCGGTAAGGGTGCGTGACGTGCATAATATCACGGTGCCCCAGTGAAAGGAGGTGCCTCGTGGCGACCCAAGCGCCAAAATGGTAATCAGGTGAAACGCTGGTCAGCCGCATCGTGCGGTCCATGCCGTTCACAATGACCGCAGGTAATCCGCGCGCAACAACCGCATCCACCATATCGGGATGATCAACTCCCATTAACAAAAGCGCGCCATCAACAGTGCCGTTTTGGATCGCTTGCGCAATTTCATTTGAGTTGCGGTGCACGGCGAGGCTCAGTTCAATACCATTCGCCGCGCAGGCGGTGGTCACTGAATCCAAAATTTCACGATAAAAAGCATCATTCGCGACGTATTGCTCAAGTGTCAAAAGGGTTGCTGTGCCAAGTGTGGTTTCACGCCCTGCGCGTCCACTATACCCAAGATCGTCGATGATTTGCACGATACGCTGCCGTGTCGCGTCGCCCACGCCTTCGCGATGGTTCAAAACCTTTGAAACGGCCGCGACGGACACGCCAGCGGCTTGGGCGATGTCTTTCAAGGTCGGGCCAGACTTACGAGGCTTGCTCACAGTTTCGCATATCCTTTGCCGGATGTATGACAGATCAACAGTGCGCCTAACACGCTGTTTCAGATGAACTATCAGGTTTGCAACCGACGGTGCAACGAAACTTTCGTGGAAGGGCTACCAGAAAAACGCAGTGTGACCCTGAGCACGCATCAAGGCTTCCATGAAATAGTAATCACCATAGGGCAACATTGCATCGCCACGCCCTGCTGGCACATGACCTGCACCATGCGCCAAAAATCCTTGGGCGCCATCAACTTTGGTCAAGTCGCAGTCTATCAAAAGCCCGTCGAGAATACGGTATCCAAGCGCGGCCCAACGGGGTGCTTGATCAGCGGGCACCAGAGTGCACAACATCAAAGCCCCCGCCGCCGCGACGGCTGCCGCAGAACTGTCGACGGGGTGCGTCCCATCGGTTGGCAGGGCAAAATCCCAGACGGGCACGGCTGTATCGCCAAGCAAATCTTCGAACTTCCCAGCCAGCCTAACGGCAGCATCAAGAGATGCGGGATTGCCCGTGACACGATAGCAATTGGCAAATCCATGGATCAACCATGCCTGCCCGCGCGCCCAACAAGATGCGTCGGCGTACCCCTGATGGGTTTCGCCGCGCAAAGGCGCACCTGTGGCCGGATCAAAGCAGAATGTGTGAAATGTCGTATCGTCCTCGCGCACCAAATGGCGTAAAGACGTCGCCTCATGCATGTCGGCAACCTCGCGAAAATCGGCAATGCCGGTTTCGCGGTGCGCCCAATGCAGCAAGGCAAGGTTTTGTATCGTATCGGCAATCATGCGGCCATTGGCGAATGTAGCCTGTTCACGGTCATGAGGACCAACAGGGTTCCAAGCTTGAATATATTGGCCGTCCTCGCGGAACCGTGACACTAGGGCGCGCGCGGCTTCAATGCCCATGGAACGCGCGGTCTGATCACCTGTAAGCTGCCACTGGGCCACGCAAGACAGGGAAAACACAAAGCCAAGATCGTGATCTTGGGCTTTGCGATTGTCCAGCATCTGACGAAATGCGCCGCGCCGTGCCTGAGCTGCGTTGGAAAAGACCGTGTCACCGGTCAATTGATAGGCCAACCACAATTCGCCTGACAAAAACCCCATGACCCAGTCGGGGCCATCGCACCACGCCCAAGTGTTGTCATCACGTCCGATCTTGGGGTTGCGCAATCCGGCCACTGGCAAAATTTCCCTGAGGCGCTGCATGCATCGCGAAAGAGCCGCCTGATATTCAGGTTTGCCGTCAGGTTGGCCATTGGATGCACCTGAGAAATAGGATGTCTTTTGCGAATGGATCATGAGGTCTCCTTTGTCGCTAGAGTATGGACATTACGAATGTTTCGTCAATAACGAAAGTTTCTTGACTTCGGTTTTGGTGAGGTTTAGGCCAATACGCACTGGTAAAGCGTGAGCGTTTGGAGAATCTCACGGATTTCATCAGATCAGATGGGAGGTCGTCGCAAGGGGTTCACGAAACTTTCGTCGAGCGACGCCGTTTTTGGAGGAATTTTTATGACGACATTTACACGAATCTTAACGGCTGGCACGCTTGCGCTATCGCTGACGTCTACCGCAGCGATGGCAGATATCTACCGTCTGGCGACGAACGTTTCCGAAACAAGCACCGCAGGCCAGTTGTTGACAGAATTTGCCGATGCCGTTGCCGAGCGCACAGAGGGCCGCGTGGAATTTCGTATGTTCAATGACGGCGTTTTGGGCGAGCAGGCGCAGTATTTTCAACAAATCCAACGTGGTGTGATTGATGCGGGCCTTGTGAACTCTGGAACGCTGGAAAACGTTGCCCCAGCCGTTGGCGTGATGAACCTACCTTATGTGTTCCGCACATCCGAAGAATACGCGCAAGTTATGACCGCAGCTGACGTGCAAAAGGCCTTGTTCGATGCAACAGCAGAGCACAATGTTGTTCCGCTCGGGTTTATTTCGTCGGGCTTTCGTTCGATCTACACAACCTCGCCCGTGGAAAGCTTTGAAGACATTCAAGGCATGAAGCTGCGCGCCATCGCCAGCCCGACCTATATGGAAATGCTGTCTTTGTTCGGCGCTGTGCCAACGCCGTTGCCATTTGGCGAACTCTACGCAGGTTTACAGCAAGGGATCGTTGACGGTGCCGAAGGTGGTCTTGCCGGTCTTTACGTTGCGCAATTTGGTGAAGTCGCGAAATACGCATTGTTGACCAACCAAACACGCCTGACCGACTTTGTCGTCACATCGAACCGTTTTAACGACAGTGTCGATCCTGCCGATCTTGCGATTGTACGTGAAGCGTTTGAAGTGATCAGCCTGAAATCGATTGAATTTTCAGACGCCAGCGAAGCCGCCGATTTGCAAAAGGCCGTTGATGAAATGGGGGTTCAAGTGATCGATGTCGACACAGCCCCCTTCATCGACGCGGTTCATCCGATGTACGAAGCGGCCCGTGCAGATGACGCGAAACAGGCGTTGATCGAAGCGATCTTCGCCATCGAGCACCGCGACTTCTAAACAGTTTGCCTCGCTTACACTGTGTTGGCGGGGCACTCAGCCGGTAAGGGGCCAACATGACGCAAGAAATATCTAGACATTCGGCCGCGGCGCCAACGCCGGCACTCATCACGTTGGGTCGCCTCATCGAGCGCCTCATCGCCCTGTTTCTCGCCAGTCTTCTCGCGCTGATGGTGGTAGCGATTACTTGGCAGGTGGTCTCGCGCTACATCTTGTCTACGCCCAGCGTCTATTCCGAAGAATTTTTGCGATTTTCACTGATTTGGCTTGGCTTGATCGCGGCGGGATATTGCTTTCTCGGCAGCCGCCACATGAGCTTGCCGCTGTTGCTTGACATGCTTCCACCACGGCCACAGCGCGTTTTAAACCTTATCAATTCAGAACTCTCCTTAGTGTTTGGGGCGATCCTAATCTGGGGCGGTTCAACCAGTTTTGTCGCCAACAGCCGTATGCGCACACCGATGACGCAGATCCCGATGGGCTGGTTGCAATCGGTCGTTATCATTTGCGGCGTTATGATCCTTGTTGCTGAACTCATCCGTATTTTACGACTTCTAGATAGGCTGCCCGCTGACCCTGCCCGCCCTGCATCCACCAACCCTGCGACGCTTGCCAACCTTTTGGTGGCCACTGGCATCGTGTGTGTGTGCGGCGCGGGGATCATCACCCTTTGGCAATCCGATTGGATGGCAGTCAATGTGCGCAATGCGTTGGAACTGACGTCGACAATTGTTTTGTTCACGACGTTTGTGGTGTTTTTGATTATAGGCAGCCCCATCGCCATCGGCTTGGCCTTCGCAGGCGTCCTAACCTTGGGCTTGCAAATCGACCTCGACATTATGATACCCACCGTGGGCGAAACAATGTTCAACGGGCTGGACAGCTTCGGATTTCTGGCGCTGCCCTTCTTTATTCTAGCTGGCAATATCATGAACGCGACAGGTCTTGCGCGGCGGCTGATTGATTTTGCCATGCTGATCGGTGGGCGCATTCCTGGTAGTTTGTGGCAAACCAACGTCTTGGCAAATATGTTGTTTGGCACACTGTCAGGATCAGGCATTGCCTCGGCCACCGCAATTGGCGGTATCATAAACCCTGTCGCCCGTGAAAAAGGGTACAACATGGCGATGTCCACGGCTGTCAATGCGGCGTCGGCTCCATCAGGTATGTTGATCCCGCCCTCAGGCGCGTTGATCGTTTATTCTTTGATCACTGGCGGAAGCGCATCGATCATCGCATTGTTTATGGCGGGGTATTTGCCAGGGCTGATCATGGGCCTGTCTGTTATGCTGGTGGCCTATTGGTACGCCAAAAAACACGGGTATGAAGCCGAAAGCACGCGCCCAACCCGCGGCGAAGCCTTCCGACTGTTCTTGCGTGCGGCCCCTAGCCTTTTGCTGGTGGTGATCGTAATTTCAGGCATCCTAGGCGGCGCTTTCACCGCCATCGAAGGTTCAGGAATCGCGGTGGTTTACAGCCTTTTGCTGGCTCTGATTTACAAAGGTCTGAATGCTCAAAAGCTGTTCGAGATTTTGCGCGACACTTCAATTGTGACAGGGTCCATCTTGTTCTTGATCGCAGCTTCTACGATGATGAGCTGGTCGATGACCTACGCCTCGATCCCCGAAACCGTGCGTGTTTTAATGACCTCGGTCAGCGACAATAAGATCGTGATTTTGCTCATGATCAATGTCATCTTGCTCATCGTCGGTGTGTTTATGGACATGTCCCCCGCGATGCTGATTTTTACACCCATCTTCTATCCCATTGTCACCGAACTTGGTGTCGATCCGGTGCATTTCGGCGTGATCCTCATTTACAACCTCGCGCTTGGTTTGGTGACGCCGCCCGTTGGCACAGTGCTGTTCGTCTCTTGCTCGATCAGCGGTGAACCGATTGCCAAGGTCATAGGGCCCCTTCTGCCGATTTTTGCATTGCAAACAGCGGGTTTGTTGGTGATCACCTTTGTGCCCGCAATCAGTCTCGCCATCCCGCGCTTGTTTGGATTGTAGGCTGGCATGACAATTGATCCAGCACTTGCACCCTTTGTGCGGTTCAATCCGCTTCATGGGCAGCCGCTGACGTCACGAGCCGACTTGGCCGCGGCGATGGGGCGGTTGTTGGCACCGTTGGAGGCGCACCGTTCACCGGGATGTGCCCGGGTTAAGCTGTCACCCACAGGGGCGATTTTCGATCATGGCGCGGCAGAGCTGGAAGGCTTCGCGCGCCCCCTTTGGGCCTTGGCCGCGGCACATGCAGGCGGCGAGACGACGATTGATTGGCACCCCTACCGCATAGGATTGGACAATGGCACCACCCCAAGCCACCCCGAATACTGGGGGGAAGTGGGCGAAGTGGACCAGCGTTTGGTTGAACTTGCGGCCGTCGGGTTTGCACTTTTGGTGGCCAAGACCGAACTGTGGGATCCTTTGTCACCCGATGCCAAGGACCGAGTGCGCGCCTATCTTTTGGCGGCGACCGAACAACGATTTTCACCCAACAACTGGTTGTTTTTTCGCCTACTGATAGATGCGGGTCTGCGCGCGACAGGTGATGGGCCTGCGCCCGAAAGCGGCGATGTAGATCGCGCCGAACTGGACCAGATGTATCTGGGCGATGGATGGTACCGCGACGGAATCGGCAATCGCGTGGACCATTACGTCGGCTTTGCTTTTCATGTCTACGGCTTGTTACTGCACCGCTTTGCACCCCACACAGACATGAGCAGCCACCTGTCCCGCGCGCGCGCTTTCGCCCCTCAGTTCGCCCAGTGGTTTGACGACCAAGGGCGCGGTTTGCCCTTCGGGCGTTCGATGACCTACCGCTTTGCCATGAGCGCGTTTTTCGGAGCCTATGCCCTGTGTGACCCCGACCCCGTTTTACCGTGGGGGGTGTTGAAAGGCATTGTGTTGCGCAATCTGCGTTGGTGGGCCGATCAACCGATTGCTGACCGTGATGGCGTATTGTCGGTCGGCTTCGGCTATGCCAACTTGCATATGGCAGAAGACTATAATTCCGCGGGCTCTCCCTATTGGGCGATGAAGGTGTTTTTGTGTCTCGCGATGCCGCAAGATCATCCGTTCTGGTTGGCAGACGAACTGCCATTGCCACACTTTGACACATCGCAAGTCCAAAAGGCGCCGCGGTTTTTACTGCGCAACAGCGGGGATGAGGTGACGGTTCTGTCCGCAGGTCAGGACGCACCGATGTTCCGACACGGTGCGGAGAAATATTCAAAGTTCGCCTATTGCACAGCCGCCCCCCCTTGTGTTGAGGCACGTGACGCGCAGTTTGAAACAGCCGCGTTGGATGGATCCATGGCCGTCGAGATCGAAGGGCGGCCATGGCATATACGCCAGAACAGTCGCTGCATCAGGTTGACGTCACAAGGCTTGCGCGCGCGATGGCGCCCCTACGATGACGTGGTCATCGACAGCTGGCTGCGGTTCACTGGCGCAGGTCACGTTCGCCTTCACCGCATCCGCAGCGCCACGAATTTACGCTTTATCGAAGGCGGATTTGCAACCGCACGCAACTGTGCCTTGCCCCATGTGACGATGCCTTGGGACAGCAGCGGTCACGCGCTGTGCACGAACGGCAGCGAACTGCGCGATCTAGGCAGAGTACGCCAATCGCGGGTTCATGTACCTGCGCCCAACGTATCACTTCTAACGCCCAAGGTCGCCGTGCCGCAGCTCTTAGGGCTGTCGCCTGCAGGTGTGCATTGGTTCGGATGTTACGTGTCGCTCGGGCGGCCAAATCAATTTGACAACACTATGAATACACAGGTGTGATGCAACAATGTTCAGCACAACAAAACCAACACAAGCCATCGGCGACCACGGCTTTGACGGCCTATGGATCAACGATCCTGTCCATCACCGCTTTTTGCGAAACGATGCCCAACGCCAGTTAGATTTTTTTCGCCCCATGCTGCGTGCAGATGGCGGGTTTGATGTGCCTGATTTTGCCGGAACCCCGCTGGGGCATGGACCACAAGAACTTCACACCACAACGCGCATGGTGCATTCATTCGCTCTGGCAAAGCAATTCGGCCATAGCGGTTGTGATGATGTGATCGACGCGGGCATGGCCTTCCTGTGGAATCTGCACCGTGATGCGAAACATGGCGGCTATCTCGCGGCGATAAACCGCGATGGCACAGCCGCGAATGACATGAAATTGGCCTACGGGCACAGCTTTGTGCTGCTCGCGGCCTCGACGGCCAAAGCGGCAGGACACGCCGATGCGGACCGCTTGCTGTCGGATGTGACGGATGTGCTGCAAAGCAAATTTTGGGAACCCGCTTATGGCCGCTTCGCAGACGAGTTTCGCGCCGATTGGACGCCCTTTTCAACCTATCGCGGATTGAACGCCAATATGCATGGAGTCGAGGCGCATCTCGCCGCGTTTGAGGCCACGAATGACGCTGCTTACCTAGATCGCGCAGGTCGCATACTCGCGTTCTTTTTCGATGACTTGGCCCCGATGCACGGCTGGCGTCTACCGGAGCATTTCACACAAGAATGGCTGGTCGATGCCACCTATGAAGGCAACCCGATGTTTCGCCCTGCGGGCAGCACGCCGGGTCACAGTTTCGAACTTGGTCGTTTGTTGCTGCAATACTGGGATTTGACAGGCCGCGCCGACGATGGAGCCCCTGCCAAAGCCCGTCGCGTGATCACGCAAGCGCTAAGCGATGCGACACGCAGCGACGGCGGTTTTGTTTACACGCTGGAGCAGGGCAAGGTTGCCAAAACAGATCGTTATTGGTGGCCTGTGACCGAAGCGATCGGAGCCATTGCAGCATTGCAAAAACTTGCCCCGAACGCAGCCGATGAGGCGACTTACCGCAAGCTATGGGCGTTCGCCGATGCCCATCTGATCGATCACGACCGTGGAGGCTGGTTCCCCGAACTGGACAATGACGGCACACCGACGTCGCGCCAATTCCTTGGCAAGCCCGATATTTACCACGCAATCCAAGCGGATTTATTCCCGCCTGTCCCTGCCCTATCGCGATTGTCAGCACCGCCACTCGAACCCGCGAAAAAATCATAGCCATAAAAAGGACCACCCTAATGACCCTGAATGTAGAAACACGCCATGCCGTTCACCAAGATCACGCCAAGATGATGGGCACGGATGAGCTGCGCAAAAATTTCCTGACCCAAGGCATGTTTGTCACTGGCGAGATTAACCTTGTTTACACCCATTATGATCGTTTTGTGATGGGCGGTGCTGTTCCAGGTGACGGCACTCTGGTTTTGGGCGAAGTTGCTGAAACCCGCACACCAACCTTTATGGATCGCCGCGAAATGGGCATCGTCAACATCGGCGACACCGGCACTGTCAGTCTGGGCGATGAAACATTTACGTTGAAGCAAGGCGATGTGCTCTACCTTGGGATGGGCGCGGGCGAAATCATCTTTGCGGGCGCGGGGCGATTTTACATAACCTCTTGTCCGGCCCACCACACATACCCCAACCGCCTTATCACGATTGCAGACAGCAAAGAGGTTGTCTTGGGTGACGCAGAAACGTCCAACAAGCGTCGTATCAACCAATTCATTCACCCGCAGGTCATGGAAAGCTGCCAATTGGTTTTAGGTTACACCGCGCTGCTGGAAGGATCGGTCTGGAACACAATGCCCGTCCACGTGCACGACCGCCGTATGGAAGCCTATTTGTACTGGGGGATGGATGATGCGTCCCGTGTGATGCATCTGATGGGCGAGCCGACGGAAACCCGTCACCTTGTGATTGCCAATGAAGAAGGTACAGTGTCCCCGCCTTGGTCGATACACTCTGGCGCGGGCATTGGGAAATACACCTTCATCTGGGCCATGGCGGGCGACAATATCGATTATACCGATATGGATTTCATCCAACCCGCAGATATGAAGTAGGCCGATATGACGGATTTATTTACACTCGCGGGTCGCAAGGCCCTAGTGACCGGTGCCAATACGGGCATCGGTCAAGCGATCGCGGTGACTTTGGCTGGCCAAGGCGCTCATGTGATTTGCGCAGGACGGCGGTCCTGTGATGAAACAGTTGCGGCCATCGAAACCGCAGGCGGGCGGACACAGACACTCTTGCTTGATTTCGCGGATCCTATGGCTGCGCAAAACACTTTTAAAGGCGCTGACGTTTCGATCCTTGTGAACAACGCAGGCATCATCCGCCGTGCAGACAGCACCGAGTATTCCGAAGCGGATTGGGACGCAGTGATCGATGTGAACCAGAAGGCATTGTTTTTTACGTGTCAGGCTTTTGGCAAAGAACTGATCGCCAAAGGGCAGGCAGGGTCCATCGTTAACATCGCGTCCTTGCTGTCGGTCCAAGGCGGCATCCGCGTGCCAGCCTATACCGCGTCCAAACACGCTGTGGCGGGCATCACCAAGATCCTTGCCAACGAATGGGCGGCTCACAACATCACGGTGAACGCCATCGCACCTGGCTATATCAGTACCAACAACACCGAAGCCCTGCGCAGAGATACAGATCGCAACGCTGCCATTCTGTCGCGCATTCCCGCAGGACGCTGGGGCGACCCCGACGATATCGGTGGAACCGCTGCCTACCTATGCTCGCGTGCGGCGAAATACGTGACGGGCGCTGTGCTCAACGTCGATGGCGGCTGGCTTGCGCGGTGAGGTTGCGTGCGGCTGTAGGCACACAATTCCACAATCGATTTGTCATTATTGTGATTCAGGCTGTCATTGCGATCTACGTAAAATTGCGACCTACATATATACATATATATGTCACCCAAAAGAGACGCCCGAATGGATGTCCCTTTTGGGTTTTCTTGCGCCTGCGGAAGTGGCCAGTTGCGCCCTTGCTGCCGTCATAAAGTTCGCCTGCCAGACAGTGCTGTCTTTCACAGCAATTGCGTCAAAGTCTGTTTAAATAAAAGCCTAAAGGACATTAATGATCCTGTTTGACGGATACCAATTTGGGATAGGAAAAACAGCAAATTTAGGATGAGATTGTCCAACAATGGTATGAAGGCGATCTTTAATCACGCCTGATCAATACTCATTGACTAGAACCTATCGACCTTACCATATCCTAATGCCCCTAACGCACAGCATTGGTGGCAAACACACAGCCATCGGAATACAAATCAGGCGGCGTCACGCAGAGCCCCCGCGCGACTTGCCATGCGGCGAGGACTTTGGGCACATAGGCGCGGGTCTCGGGGTATGGCGGCACGCCGCGATTGTCTTTGACCGCGTTTTCGCCCGCGTTGTAGCCTGCCAGCGCCAAGACCACATCGCCGTTGAATTCTTTGATCAACCAATCCAAGTAAGTGATCCCGCCGCGAATGTTCTCTGAGGGATCCATGGCGTCTGTGACGCCAAAGCGTTCGGCTGTGGCTGGGATCAATTGCATCAGACCCTGCGCCCCTGCCCCGCTGATCGCATCTGTCTTGCCCGCAGATTCCACCGCGATCACCGCCAAAGCCAAAGCGGGGCTGACATCTGTGCCAATAGAATGGATCAACAGATCAATACCATATGTATTGGCCAAATCCGTGACCTGCTGAAAGGTGGGCGTGGACAGGGCTGCTGCGCCATCATTGTCGAGGGCGGCCAAGGCTGCGGCGAAGCGTTCGGGGGCCGCACCGGCCAAATCATGGGGCAGAACGCTCCAAAACCAGTCTTGCAGATCGGCGGGGACGCTTGGCAAATCCGTCAAAGGCATCACGGTGCCCGCAGGCTGTGGACCTGTGGGACCGCTTGGGCCTGTGGGGCCGCTTGGACCTTGGGGCGCGAATTGGGTTGAGGGGCGAATTTGAACATTGATGCGGCTGGTGGTGTCAGATGTCGGCGGCGTCAAACGACGCGGCGTCACTTTGGGCCAAGGGGCTGGCGTAAGTCCCGGCTTAACCTTTTTAAGGGCACTGCCCGTGGCAGGGTCGATCAAAACGGGGCCGGTTGGACTGCTTTGGGCCCAGACCGAAAACGGCGCAACACCGGCGCAGAGGCCTATAAGACCTGCACAAAGGCAGGTTCTCAGGGTACGTGTCCGTGACAACGCCCCCCAAATAATGATTCCACTCATATAGATGCTCGATCCGTCTCATTAAAATTTCTCTTAGTTTCGCAAAAATTAGGGGATGCAGCCAGTAATTAGATCAAAATTGGCACCAATCGTTGAACAAATTTGAATCAAATTGCGCCCCCAAGAGAAAAAGAGGAAAAAGGTTAAAAAATTAAATCAATATATTTCAAATGCTTAAGTGATTATCTTGCTGAAATATTAACGGTGCCAAAATCGTACTATTCTTGCCCCACTCTTGCCCCAGTTCGGGGGCCATATAGTCACATCGAAAGCGACAAGGCAGACGACGCGGTACGGGAAACACCGCAGCTGAAACCGCTTAGAACGTGAACATCTGATATACCCCGGAGGGTAACACCATGAAATTCTTCAAACTCTACAAAAACTTCCAAGCAGACGAAGACGGCGCAGTAACTGTTGACTGGGTTGTTTTGACTTCCGCAATCGTAGGCCTCGGCGTTGCTGTTCTTGCAACTGTTGCAACCGGCACGAAATCAATCGGCTCCACTATCTCTTCCGATCTCGCAGCCCGCACTGTCGTAACTTACTAAGTCAAAATTTCTCAAAGTCTTTGGCTTTGATCTGAACACAGGAAATACACCATGAAATTCTTCAAACTCTACAAAAACTTCCAAGCAGACGAAGACGGCGCAGTAACTGTTGACTGGGTTGTT
>NZ_JBBMQI010000015.1:0-91365 GCF_038899935.1 Pacificibacter sp. AS14 | reverse complement strand
TGGTACGGTACTTCATTTAAAACACTCCATCTCTTCCTAAAGATTAAAGTGTTGCGCCGACCAGTTGAGGCCACCGCTCAAACCGGACCTTCGAGCTCTCTGCGGAGAACGGCAGGTTTGAGCCCACAATTACCAAATTTCTGCGTTGCCGTGAATGTCGGCTGTCAGCATGGTATGGTCAAGCACGCTCCAGTTCATTTATCCACGACCGCGACCTAAAAATTTGGCTGTAAACTTAGCAAGACCTTCCACACCGGGCACGGGCCCCTGCGCGTTATGATGCCCGGCGACCCAAGAGCCAAACGAAGAAGATCCCGCCAATAAGCCCCGTCACAATACCAATGGGGATGTCTTCTGGGGCCATCACGGTTCGTGCTGCAATATCGGCCCAAAGTAGGAAGATCGCGCCAATCAGAGCTGATGCGGGTAAGACGCGGGTGTAGTCGCCTCCAACGAGCATTCGCGCGATATGTGGGACCATGAGGCCAACAAAACCAATGATTCCGGAAAAGGCGACCATCACACCCGTGATAAGCGCTCCGACCACGAATACGGCAAGCCGGAACCGTGCAACGGGGATGCCAAGCGTTGCTGCCGTCTCATCGCCAATTGTCATAGCATTCAGCTGTGTGGTGCGGCTCATTAACCAAGCCCCGCTCGCCAGGAGGATAACCAGCGGATAGACGAGCTGGTCCCACTGCGCGAGACCGAGGCCGCCGAGCATCCAGAAGACCACCGTGTGCGAGGCGCGAGGATCGCCCAGAAAGATGAGCCCGTTTGCTCCAGCCATGATGATAAAGGAGACCGCTACACCTGCGAGAACCAATCGGTCAGCGCTGGTTGCGTCGGCGAGTCTGGATACCCCAAGCACAATGGCCGTCGCCATCAGCGCACCAGCAAAGGCCAAAAGTGGGACCGTCAGAAGCCCCAGAAACAAGCCTGAGTGCAAGAGCGCAAAGATCGCGCCGAAAGCCCCCCCAGACGAGATGCCCAGAAGGTGCGGATCAGCAAGTGGATTGCGAGTAACGGCCTGCAGGGCTGCGCCGACCAGCGCAAGACCCGCACCCACCATCATAGCAAGAAGGGCCCGCGGGAAACGGATGTCCCAAACAATCGCTTCGCGCCCTTGGCTCCATGACTGTTCGATGAGGCCGGGCCAAATTTTATTGGCCAGAACGCTCCAAACCGTGCCCGCATGCACCGGCACAGCACCAACGGACACAGCGATAGACAAAGAGATCAACAGCACAACCAGCCCGCCTGCGGCGAGGGCGGAGCGCCGCCCGAAAATGGAGCGGCGCATTTCTGTCGCAACTTTGCTCATGGCTTATTCATTCCAGAACGCGTCGGCAAGAACCTTGATCGCCTGAATATTGCGAGGACCGGGAGTGGCTTCCACATAATCAAGCGTGACGAAACGGTCGTTCCTGACAGCATCCAAACCAGCGAAGGCCGGGTTCGACATCATGAATGCGCGCTTTTGTTCCGCCGTCACGTCACCGTAGTTGATGATAACGATGATCTCGGGGTTGCGTTCTACCACTTCTTCCCAAGTCACGGTGCCCCAACTTTTTTCAAAGTCATCCATGATATTTACGCCGCCGGCCGCTTCGATGAGCGCAGTTGGCATGGCATAATGTCCAGCTGTGAAAGGGGCATCTTCACCGCTATCATAGACGAACACGCGCAGTGGATCGCCGGTTTCAAGGCTATCCGTGAAGGATGCGAGATCGGCTTTGTAGCCGTCGATCAATGCGGTTGCTGTGTCCTCGACGCCGAAAATCGCCCCGAGATTGGCGATATCGACATACATATCGTCGATGCTGGCTTTGCCCTTTTCCATGATGTGGGAGCAGCTCTCGGTCAATTCATAAACCTTGATCCCGAAGGGCGCGAGGGTTTCGGGAGTGACTTCACCACCGACTTTCATGCCATAGTTCCAGCCCGCAAAGAAAAAGTCAGCTTCGGCCCCGACGAGCACCTCTTTGGACGGATACTTCGACGAAAGCTCTGGCAGTGCCTCAACGCCAGCACGCATCTCTTCATCGAGCGTTTTCCAACCAGAAATACCAGTATAGCCCACCATGCGGTCGGCCAGACCGAGGGCGAGCATCATCTCGGTCAGGTTTACGTCGTTTGAAATTGCGCGTTCTGGGGGGGCGTCAAACGTCACTGTGCGGTTACAGCTTTCAACAGTGGTTTCGGCTGATGCCAACCCTGCGTTTAGGCCAAACAAAAGCGCGCCGAGAACGATGTGTTTCATCATATTTTCCTTTGAATTAAAGATGGAATGTCAGGTGTTTTGTGTCGCTTGGCGCAAGTCGCTCTTGTCTGGCTGTCACGCAGAAGGCCTTTGAAATCCTGCCTTCGGTGAACACCAATTCTGGCGGCCCGAAGCCGAGCGGCGTACCCGCTTGCAACATCAGCACATCATCGCAGACCGCTGCCGCCATGTTGAGGTCGTGCAGCGACGTCACAATTGTAAGGGGTAGATCGCGGATCAGCGACAGCACTTCCAGCTGGTGGCGAATATCAAGGTGGTTCGTTGGTTCATCCAGAATCAACAGACGCGGTTCCTGGGCCAGTGCGCGGGCGACCATGACACGCTGACGTTCCCCCCCAGACAATGTGCCAAGTTGACGGTTGGCGAAGGGGCCAAGGTTCAATTGGTCCAGCGCGCCTTGCACAATGGCGGCATCTCGTGCGCCCGAGGCACCGCCAAACCCCATGCGATGAGGCGTACGCCCTAAGGCGACAATCTCTCGGACGGTCAACGCAAAGTCAGTGGGGTGCTCTTGTAAAACCGCAGCCACAGTTTGCGCGGCTTTGCGCGCAGAAATCGACCAGATATCGGCACCATCCACCTTTACGGCACCGGTCGTAGGGGCGTGGTAACGGTAGAGCAACCTGAGCAACGTGGATTTTCCAGCCCCATTAGACCCGACAACACCGAGGACTCGACCTGGGGCCAAATCAAAACTGACCGGATGAAGGATCGTTCGCTGGGTTCTGGGCACGGACCAACTTACGCCTTCGACCGAAAGGCGTGCTGCCGTATCCACGCGTCCACCTTGTGCCGAGCTGTTTTGATGCGTTTGAAAGGGGGCGACATCGTTTGTGAAGTCTTTCATAGGTGTATTGCCTTCATGTTATAGGCATTGCGCCAAGGTGTGTGACGAGCCCGGAGGCGCTTTTCATGGACGGAAGACGCCCAAGGATAGACAAGACTGGTGTTTGGTCGTGCATGGACTGGTCATCTTAAAATATGTAATGTTATAACATTGCATTAACTAGTCCTAACTGTTACATGGCGTCAAGCAAATTTAGTTTGGGAGATGGAGCAATAAAAAAAATCAGTCTTTGCTATCTGCCTAAGCGCATTAGCTGCACTCCCAACCATTCAGTTTTCGAAGTTCACGACCGATGCAGCGATTGCGCTACCGGCGTGCCAGCCCCTTAAAAGGAAAGACAATGGAAAAAATCGCGAAAGTACCCGTAACCGTATTAACAGGGTTCCTCGGCGCCGGAAAAACCACGCTTTTGAATCGCATCCTCACGGAGCGCCACGGCAAAAAATACGCCGTCATCGTCAATGAGTTCGGCGAAGAAGGTATCGACAACGACTTGGTCGTCGATGCGGACGAAGAAGTGTTCGAGATGAACAATGGGTGCATCTGCTGCACCGTTCGTGGCGATCTGATCCGCATTCTGAGCGGCCTCATGAAACGGGCAGACCAGCTTGACGCAATCATTGTTGAAACAACGGGCCTTGCCGATCCTGCGCCAGTCGCGCAGACTTTTTTCGTTGATCAAGAAGTGGCGAACCGCACCACGCTTGATGCAATCGTGACTGTGGCGGACGCGGTCCATCTTGACGGTCAACTTGGCGCGCACCATGAGGCTGAGGAACAGATCGCCTTCGCCGATGTTGTTTTGCTCAACAAGACCGATCTGGTGGAGCTCGACGGGCTTGAGCGGGTCGAAGCGCGCATTCGCAAGATTAATCCATACGCCAAAATAATCCGTACTGCGCATTGCGCCGCGCCACTTGATGAAGTCATTGGTCTAAACGCCTTTAGCCTTGATCGGGTTCTTGAGGTTGAGCCTGATTTTCTGACCTCCGATCACGACCATGACCACGACGACAACGTGACCAGCGTTTCGTTCGTGTCTGAAACACCGCTTGATTTTGAGAAGTTCCAGACCTGGTTTGGCACACTTTTGCAAACACACGGCCAAGATATCCTGCGCTCGAAGGGCATTCTCGACTTCGTCGAACAGGAGGATCGTTATGTCTTTCAGGGCGTGCATATGTTGATGAGCGGATCAGAGATGGGACCTTGGCCGATCGGAAAAGCGCGCAACTCACGGGTCGTCTTCATCGGACGAAATTTAGAAACGATGGGCCTGCAAGAAGGGTTTGAAGCATGCAAGGCAGCTTAACTGCGGACCACCCAAACCCTGAGGGCATCTCAGAAACCGAACTTGAGCAGCGCGGCGCGCGTTTTGCCTTCGGCGCACCGGTCACCGGTGCGGTCTCTGTGGGCGAAGGTGTCGCGGTAAGTTTCGGCGATGGCAGGGTTCGATTCTTCCAACCCGGGGGCACACCTTTAGAGGTTGAAGCGCACAGGGGGGTTGTTCTTTGCATCGCGGCAGACGGCGATCACGTACTGACCGGAGGAGACGATGGGCGTTTCCTTCGCATTTCTCTTGATGGAACCATCGAAGAGCTCGCGAATTTTGGAACCCGCTGGGTCGACTGCGTTGCAGCCAGCCACGGCCATTTTGCTTGCTCATCAGGTCGTGAAGCCCATGTGTGGTCGTCAGGGCAGACCAAAGTCACTGTCTTTGAGCATGCCAGCACCGTCGGCGGCTTGGCCTTTGATGCAAAAGGAAAACGCCTAGCTGTGACCCACTACGGCGGTGCGACAATTTGGGACCGCGGCGACCGGCGCTGGAAGTCGACAAAGCTTTTTTGGAAAGGTTTTCATGGCGATACCTGCTTTAGCCCTGATGGTAAGTATCTGGTTACGGCCATGCAAGAGAACGCACTTCATGCATGGCGCCTGCGAGACAGAAGTGACTTTGCAATGCCTGGGTATCCCATAAAAATCAAAAGCCTAGCCTGGGTCAATGACACCCCGTATTTGATTACATCTGGTGCTGATGAAGCCATCGCTTGGCCCTTCGATGGCAAAGACGGCCCACTGGGCCGCAAACCAGTTTGCGTCGCGTACAACAACGACCAACTCGTAACATGCGTGCATGCCTTACCTGGGGAAGGCGCGATCTTTGCCGGGTTTCGAGATGGTTCGGTTCAATTGGCAGAACTCGACGAGACGAAGACGGCCTTAGTCATCTCAGGTCCAACCGGCGCAGAGGTGACTGCCATTGTCGTATCAATCTCTTCTTCATACCTTTTGATTGGTGACGCGAGCGGGAACGTGCTGTGGGCACCGCTTTGGGCAGGAGCCACAAATGCTTGACATGTTTGACAAGAGACCTTTGCGATCTGGCCAGCCAGTATGCGTGAACCAAGTCCTGCCAGTCTATTTTTGTAATTCTGGCTAGAGCAAGTGCTTAAGAGTCGATAATGAAGACGCATCTTGGCCGATCTGGACGCCATATAGACCGCGCTCTGGTGCTGTGCGGCTATGAGGATGACCCCAGGTCCAACGTGATCACCGGCTTATCAATGGTCATCCGCGCTTCGATCAGTGGCGCGGCGGCCAGCTACGATCTGGTGGATGTACCGCTGCACGAAGCCAGCCTTGCTGCTGGGGCAGGGGCCGCGAATGGTGCTGAGCCTATCGTGGATTACCTATCCTTTCGCCGCGACTGGCTGCGCCGCATCGGCACAGCCCCCGCAAACGCCGTCTTGGCGCGGGTCACAGGCGACAGCATGGAGCCAACGATTTGGGCAGGGGATATGGTGCTCGTCGACAGATCAAAAACCGTCGTGCCGGTGCGAACCAGCTCTAGCAAGAAAGGCCGCAGCGCTATCTATGCCGTGTTGGATGACGGCCACGCCCGCGTCAAACGGATCGAGCGCCCAAGCGAAGACCAAATCCTGCTACTTTCCGACAACCCCGACTACCCCCCCCGAATTCGCCCCCCAAAAAACGCTCTCCATCATCGGTAAGGTGATGTGGTGGGGGCATACGAATAGGGATTGATCTTCATTTTTGTTTAAAACGGAAATCTAGCTATATTAGTTTCGCTTCAGGCAGTTTCCATACTGTTTGCCTTGAGCCGCTTTCTGCAAAAATGATGTGCTTGCTTGGATCAATATGTAATGTTATTACATATTGTTTTGGTTTGGTGGCGGCATTAAATTAGCTATCGATCTAGAGAAGGTGGAGACTCCATATGCAGTTCATAGCAGCAATAGAAATCAAGGCGACTATCGTATCGCATACGCTTCTAAATAGGCGTGACGCGCCACAGGCTGCGTGATGGAGCGTTCTCGGCGGAAGCGAAATTCCCAAACCAGTTTAAAGCGGCGCGTACGAAAAGGGGATTCTATGGCGGCTTATGATCAACTGCCGACGGAATTGCGATCTTGGCTTATGCATGCAGCGTTACCGTGGTCGCCACGTTCGGTGCTACGGTCTTGGAAAAAGTCTTTACAGACTTACAACGGCGATACTGAAGAGGCTAAGCAGCACCTATCACGTGTCGAGCGCCAAATTCTTAAACGAGATAAATTCCACCCCCGAATAGACGACGCGTGACGCTCAAGACTGTCTTGGCTTGATGGCCCAAAGCTGTACATGCTGTGTGATAAACGATCTCAGTCAACCATAAAGACACGGTGACCTTCCTTGCGATTTTTGCCGCAAAATAGGTGGTCTTGATTATGCATAAACCGAACCTTTTGTTTCTCAATCAATCATTGTCACTTTTCTTCTGCCTTTGGTGGAGTGCATCCACCATGGACGTATCGTTTGCCGCAAGTGTTCCTGCAGCCGCCAAACCGTCAACGATGCGCACCGCCTCCCTGTAAAAATAGGAGCCAACCGTACTTGTCTCGGCCAATCTGACAAGAGAGACAATCAGATCGCGCTGCACACGGTGTTGGCGGGGTCCTCCTGTGTCAGG
Organism: Pacificibacter sp. AS14; assembly: GCF_038899935.1. Lineage (NCBI taxonomy): Bacteria > Pseudomonadati > Pseudomonadota > Alphaproteobacteria > Rhodobacterales > Roseobacteraceae > Pacificibacter > Pacificibacter sp. AS14. Next base: position 84,264 of record NZ_JBBMQI010000015.1, on the reverse strand, counting down.
CGCTGCGCAATCTCGTAGCCCTCGGTATAGCGCACGAGGGCCGCATCTGCGTCCCCCCGCGCCACATGCAAATCTCCGAGCTTGTTGAGGCTGACAAAGAGGTCGCGCTGTATGCTCATACGAATAGGGATTAAATTTAAGATAGCTTTGAGGCGTAGCGAGCGGCCCTAAGCTGCCGTTAACGACAGTCTCAAATGATGCGGTGCGCCATAGTGGGCATTGATGCTTTGCTGCAGCATTATTAGTACGCTAAGGTCTGTTAAGCGGGACAAACCGGCCTTTTGGACCATAGCGACCTATGGCAGCTTCTTCACGATCCAGCATGCCCCTATAATGCAAAAGACCCAGTCTGACTTTATGTCAGCAACCAGCCTTGTTCGTCACCGCGTGATTTTGCTGCTTTCGCGCGGCACGGCATCAAAAGAGAACGCGCCAGTACTGAATTCACGAAGCCCACCATCGCAGGCGTCAAGATAGATGATCGCCAGACCATTGCGATTTGCAAATGTGAGGGCACCGTTCCGACCCATAACAAAAAGTGCTGTGGCCAACGCATCCGCTTTGGCGGCGCAATCGGCCATAACGGTGACCGACGATACAGATCGGCGCAAAGGCGTGCGGGTCACGGGGTCAAAAAGATGTGTGACCGTTTCGTCCCTAAATTCCCGCAGGTTTCTGGTATTGCCAGAGGTGGCAATGCCGCCATGAACCTGAACGTCACGATATAGAATTCGACGATCTGGCACAGGCAATTCCACGCTGACCGACCAAGGCCGCCCGCCCGCCTGTGTGCCACGAACGGCAAGATCACCAGCGACTTCGACGCAGGCATCATGAAACCCATGGTCACAAAGCAACCCCAGCAAGCGATCCGCGGCAAAGCCTTTGGCGATGGCTGACAGGTCCAGCCAGTTTTCGGTATTTCGGCGCATGCGCATTCTTGTTGCATCAAAAGACAGCGGTGCCGTGCCATGGGGCGTACCGATAGCACCGTCACCCGCGGCATGGCCCCCAGAAAAACCGGCGGCCTGAATTTCGGCCCCCATGAACGGGTCAAACGCATGATCGGTTAAAGACATCATGTTCTGTGACAGGGCGGCGACATCGAACAAATCACGCTCGACGTCAACCCAGATGCCAACCGGCGTCGCGTTAAGACGCATCAAACCGCTTTCAGTTGTCCACGTGGACAACGACAGATCAAGCGCATCAAGCCTGCGTTGCAGACGGTTTAACAGAGCGTCAGGATCAAGGGGAAGTTGGGCAAGCCGGACCTGCCAAGCGCCGCCCATGGTCTGGCCGTTAAATTCTATCATTTTATTGTTCTGGCATTTTGTTGCTCTGGCATTTCACAGTTTTGGAAATGAGGGCCAGCGCAATGCTGGCCCCCGTCCTTTAGAACAGGCCAATCACGTCGCTGCCTGCCAGTTTCGCGTTGTCACTGACCATGTCGGCAACGGTATCGCCAAAGCTGTCGGCAGCAGTTGTGTCCGCACCGGCCTCAACCAGAAAACGGATCGCATCTGCGTTGCCGGATGTGGCGGCATAGTGCAACAGCGCGGTCATCCCGTTGCTATCAACCGCGTTCACATCTGCGCCGCTCTCGATGAGCGCACGCAAAAGATCGACCGGTTGATCCGCATTGGCAGCAACTGTCAGGGCGGTATCACCGTTGTCTTTCAACGTCGCAGCGTCAACGCCAGCCTCCAGCAGCAGCAAGGCATTCGTCTGGCCGTTTTCATCGCCGTGGGACAACGCCTCATGCAGGGCTGCAGCGCCCGACATTTCAATATCTACCTTGCCCGACATCAAAAGTACGCCAACGATACCGGGTTCGTTTTCGGCCGCAGCAATCACCAGTGGCGTTTCGCCATTCGCATCTGCAAGGTTCACGTCTAGTCCAAGATCAATCAGCCGCTGCATAACCGCTGCATCATTTTCAGCCGCCAATGCGATCGCGTTTCGACCCTCGGCATTAACGCCCTCCGCGCTTAGGCCTTGGGCAAGTAGAAAGTCCAGAACCTCGACAGACGGATTGCGCACAGCGGCCAGCAGAACGGCATTGTTGCCGTTTGCATCCGTCAGCGTCACGTCGGCATGTTCCGCAAGGAACTGAACAACATCAAGATATGGATTGCGATAGGCGGCGTTTAGAACCACGTTCATGCCGTCGTTATCAAGCGTGTCATAGGCCAACCCCTGTTCATGCAAAAAGGCCAGCAATTCGACTGACGGGGTGCGCTGTGCGGCCTCGTGCAGGGCGCTGCGCCCGTTTTCATCCAGCAGCATCGGATCGATCCCGATTTCCACCAGTCGCGCGTAGACAGCCGGATCGGTCTGAGCGCGGGTCGCATGGGCGTAAGCGTTGCGTTTGGTGTCATCAAGAACGTCCAAATCCGGATTGGCACTCAACAAAACGTCAAGCGCGGCAAGGTCACCGCCTTTGGACACCCAGAAAAATGGCGGACGGCCATCGTGGCCGATCTGGTTCACGTCCGCACCATTATCGAGCAAGAACTGGACAACCTCAGCCGACGCGCCCTCATTGCCTGCTCGGATCAATGCAGAATAACCGTTATCGTCGATGGCGTTGATATCAATTCCCGTGGCCAACGCGGCGGTGGTGGTTTCGACGGTGACGTCGTCCCAGAAGTCCACGGTGGTCATGATGGTCGTTTCAGCCTGCGCTGCCTGTGCGAAACCGAGGCCCGCAATCAGTGCGAGCGCCGAGACCATAGACGTAAGAGAACGTTGCATGTGTATTTCCTTTGGCTTTTAAAATTTGGTTAGTAGGTATCTTCGCGATAACGTCCGCTTGCACGCAGGCTGGCGACACTGAGGTCGAAGGGGGTGAGGGCGAGATCAATCTCACGCCGGACAGCGGCGGCCATGTCGGGACCACCGCAGACCATAACGACCGCACCGCGCCGGATGCGTCCCGCGATGTGCGAAGCATCTTCGCGGACGAGGTCCTGTACGTATGTGCGTGTATCGGTTCGGGACCATGCCTGCCGAAAAAGGCTCAGGCGACGATCCGTGAGGGCAGACACCATTTCAAAGTCATAAAGCGCGTCCAGTTGCGGATCGCGGCCGCCAAAATACATCAAATGGCCTCGATTGGATCGGGCTGACCGGACCATACCAGCAAGCGGTGCAATACCGGTGCCCGCCCCGATCAGGACCGCACTGCGGTATCTGGGCGCATGAAAGCCCGGATTGCGCAGTAAACGCGCCTCGATAGTGGTGCCATTGGGCATGTCACACAGAAAAGGAGAGCACTGGCCGTTGGGATGGCGGCGGACGCAAATTTCGACCTGCTCGCCCTGCCCACAAGACGCCAAAGAATAAAGACGCGGTGCCGCACCCTGTGCATAAATCGCCAGAAGATCGCCCGCCTTATGACGTGCGAAACGCCCCTTCACCGGCCGGAACGTCAGAATGTCCGTGCGGTAAGCTTCGCTCATCGCATGGCTTTTGCGTCGAACCAACGCGAGTGTGCGTGTCGGCGGAGTCGGTGGCGTATAGGTGAACGGCAGCGCAACGCCCAAGGCACAGGCAAGGCCGCACTGCCATGCTTCGACCGTCTGAAGTGCATGGCGGTCCACCCGCGTCAGAGGCATGAGACAGGTTAGCCCTTTCATCTCAAGCGCCGCGTTGATGCTGTCACCAAATGCACCAAAACGCGGAAAGTTTGCATCGCCAAAACTTAGAACTGCAAAACGGGCCGCCTTCGGCCAATCGATGCTAGGCAGGCCGCCCAAAAAGCGCGCGGCATTCTGTGGCGCAGCGCCATCCCCGTAGGTCGCAGCAAGGATCAACAGGGTGCGCATTTCAGGATAGCGTGCGCGTGTTTCATTCAGGCTAGCTGTATGAACTGATTGTCCGGCGGCGGTCAATGTGGCATGCAGCGCGCGAGCATAGGCCCAAGTTGTGCCCCCTTCAGAACCAACAAGAATGACGGTATCCGCCATTGCGGCAGGCACATTGTGGGCAATCCGTCCGGTGCCCCCGATCCAACGCCGACGTGCAATAGCGGCTCCTGTTACGGCAAAAACCGGGACAGAGACACCCATCATTGCCAATGCAAATGCCAGCCAACCAAGACCGCGCCCCGTGTGCAGAAGCGATGCCCATTCAAGCAAGATACTGCTTGGTTTCGCCGGAATAAACGCAAGTTCCGCACCGCTAAACTGATCAAAAACCATGATCCCCGCGACGGTTGTCACGGCATGCACATCCCAATCATCACCGGGAATTGGCGGCAAATAACGGCGAAATTCTTTCAATGCGATTGCATCCAAACCCGGGATGTCCTGCGGGGCGATCATGACACCAGTGCCACTGCTTTCAGGCAGTACGATGCGGGGTGTTTTTGGCAAAAGATCAAAACTATCCAGACAGATCAACACGCCTGTCAAAGAGGATAGCACCAGCGGCAGCACCAACGACCGGCCAAGATGGGTGTGCAACCGTTCCGGCCAGCGCCCACGCACCGGCGCCAACAATCCGCGCAACCCGCCCTGCCTGCGCATCAAAAGCCATAGCCCAGACACCGACAGGATCGTCATCACTGCGGCAACTGCGCCCGCGATGCCGCGCCCCGTTTGACCCAGCATGAATGATCGATGCAAATCCTCAATCACGGAATAAAACGTGCTTCTTGGTGCGAGCGATTCAACGCCCCCGCTCATCGGGTCCAGTACGCCTATCTGACGCATATTTTCGGCGACATATGACAGGATCAGCCTTCCGTCTTCGTCCCGTCTTAGGTCTGTGATTTCCAGTCCGGTATTTTGACGCGCGACTGCCTCCAGCACATCACGCAGACTAAGATCAGCTGGCAATGGCACGGCATCTACAGCCGCATGAAAGCCCAGATAGCTTCCGCTGAGCGCCAATACGACGACAAGTGCCGTCGCACTGAGCCCCAGAATGGAATGAAATCGCCGCAGCACGGTCGCTTACCACTGGTAGCGGATGAACCGCACATAGGTGCTTCCGTCAACCCGTGCACCGATACCCTCTTCGGTCAGCGAAATCTCAGCTTCGTCGGGCACGGTCTGCTGCTCTTCGACCGCAGTCTCAAGGCGCAGACTGTATCCGGCGTCAATCATGGCGTCATCGATCGTCACAGTAATGAGGCGACGCTCGCCCGACTTGATACTCGGTCCGGTGATGGGCGCAATGTCTTGATCGCTGCGCGTCAGATATCGCCACCAACGGGCGAGATCCTCGTGATAATCATCATCCGGCCCCGAAACGTGCAGCGTCTCCACATAGCGGCTGTCAGGGTCAACGAGGTACAAGGCAAAATACGCCTCCTTGCCAGCGTATTCCGCCATTTGAACCTGGACAGTAACCTCAACCGAAAATGCCGGTGAGGCTGCGCATACTCCAGCTAAGATTACGGGAAACAAGCGTGCTCTGTGGCAACGAAGATCAGGGAAACTGCATTCTAACATTATGAAATACCTAAGCTTTAAGTGTCACATATAAACATGACTATTTTAGTAAGGTAAGTAAATGACTAAAATAGTCAGATAATGAAGTACCGGCAAAAACCCGCCGAGGGTTTGGATCTCGCGGTCAAAGGCAATACATGGAATCAAGGCAGATGTGCCAGAATGTCATCTATCTCGATCATAGGCCGCACAACGCCATCAAAACTGCCGTGTTTCACTGTTTGCGGCAAACGAATGCCAAAAATCTTCAGTAACCCATGAACCTCGTTTGCCAAATTTATCGTTTTCTTCAGCAGAGCCTTGCGTGTGCTCAGCAGCGCGCGAAGGCCATGCGCCTCACGACTTTTCATATGAACGGGACTGAACCAGCCGGTACGCAGTATTGAGCAATGCCTCGCGCATCTGTTCTACTGTTCTATCTGTCTTATTTCTCATTGCTGACAAGGCGGCATTCACTTGCCGAGCCTCCATGCAAACGACATCAAAACCTTCTCCAGTCAGGCCAAAGAAAAGATGCTGGCTCATAGCACCAGCCTCAAAGCCAATACGTTCAATCGGATGTGGAAAGAAAGGCAGTCCGCGATCTCATTAACATCGCAAGGCAGCTCCCGTTCAAACAGCATCACTCCCTTGCCATCGACAATGCAAAGCGCACAGGATCGCAGCGAAACATCCAGTCCAACATAATATTCCATCATCTATCTCCCTTATTCACAGCTATTCTGTGATCTTAGTGGGAGCTTGGCCTAAAAGCGAAAGGCTGCCCAATTACGCATGCTTTGCGCCCACAGTGCGCTTTGCAAATTCCAACTGGCGTTATGGAGCATGATTTCTCTAGGCTTAGGCCGATAATGGTCAATATCTAAAAATTGTCGTCACCTGCATTCTATTTTTGCTGCTTTTGGCCCAAAGCAGTCGTAGGCACATTATGTGGTAAATGACTGCAATGAGCCCGAAGTGACCAATGCTGAATGTACGTTCAATGTCCATTAGTGGAGCGTTTTAATCTGGCTCGGACTAACGCCCATCACAGCGCGAAACGCTCTGGAAAATGCGCTGCTTGAGCCATACCCGTAAACGTGGGCGATCTCATCAACAGTTCGCCCCGGTTTCTCAAGCGCTTGGCGGGCTTTGAACATGCGCCAGCTTAAGGCGTAGTCCCCTGGTGTCTGGCCCATATGCGTTTTAAAATTTGCAGCAAAGGATGATCGCGACATCCCTGCAATTGATGCCAGATCAGCGAGGTTGTATCTCCATCCATCGGGCTCATGAATGGCCGACAGCGCCAAAACGATCCGCGTATCGCGCATCCCGGCGTAGAATCCGATCTGACTGTCCTCTTCTTGTATGAAGTGCGCGCGTAGTATCGAGGCAAACAAGGCTTGAGACAGACTTTGCGTTACCGTGCGGTTGCCCATTTCTTTTGTCAGCGTTTCGTTCACGATCAAAGAGATGAGCGAGGACACAAGCGTTCCGAGTTCCATCTCGCCTGTCTTTAACAATATCCGTGATGGAAGATTGTTTACAAGTGGGTGCTGATGGGTCAGATCATATTCGAAATGGCCGCAAATCATCCTTGTCGTGGCCTCGCCTGCAAGGAACGGTTCATCGCCAGCCTGCATAAGGGCGATTAAGTCCTGACCGGATATGGCGGGGCTTTCGGGAGTGTCGCATATCGCATGGGTGGCCCCTTTGGGGTAAACGACAAGATCGCCAGCCGACATATGTTCAACGCGGCCTTCGTGCTCGATAACGGCAGTGCCATGGACGATATAATGAAACTGTGCGAAACCTGTATCGGCCACGGACATCTTCCAATTTCCGCAAAAGTTTTTCTGAAAATAGATTGAGCTTCTAAACCCCAAAAGTTCAAGAACGTCGCTGAGCGGATCCATCATGCTTGCCTTTTGTTGAGGGTGATCCCTCGGCGACATCTAAACGTCGCCAAGGGAAATTTTGATCAGCTTAGGCCACTGAAACAGGCGTGTACAGGAACGCGCCCGCTTCTGTGCGGGACATGCGACCTACACCTGGGAACGGGAAGTGATACCCCGCAACCATAAGGTTCTCGTCAGCAGCCTTACCAAACAGACGTTCACGTGTTTCAAGCGCCGCTGCTGGGTCTTGCTCGATGCCCAAGGCCCATGTCGGCTCATTTGTACCCACGATGTAATGCACGGATGTATCGATCAGGTGCAGCAGCTTTTCGCCATTGCTTTCCAGCATGACAGCCATGTGGCCCACTGTGTGGCCCGGTGCTGCGATGGCAGTGATGCCCGGCACGATGTCGTCACCGTCGCCAACGATCTGGATTTGATTCTTAATCGGGTTTAGTTTGTCGTTGCCGTAGCTGAGCATCAGGTTTTCGAAGTTTGCCTCTGTACCCGGTGCGGATGTCCAGTAATCCAGTTCAATCTGCGACATGAAGTGCGCAGCATTCGGGAAACATGGCGCGCCGTTTTTCGTCACGCCGCCAATGTGGTCGTAGTGACCGTGAGTCAAAAACACGTGAGTGATGTCTTCAGGGGAGACGCCGATGGCTTTCAAGCCCGCGAACAGGCGGCCGTTATCAACTATGGCGTCCGGCAAGGTGATGTCTCCCATGCCAGTGTCGATCAACACTTTGGCATCGCCAGTTTCAACCAAGAAGACCGACCCTTGCACATTCGCAGATTCTTGGGGCAAGCCATATTTGGCAAACAGCGCATCAACGCTGCCTTCAGGTGCGTTCGCGCCGAAAATGGCTGTTGGGACAGTGAACAATAGGTCATCAATGACAGTGATTTTCATGTCACCAACGGAAAACTGAGCAAGGGCGCGCATAGGCAGATCGGACCCTGCTGCTTGCGCCTTGGTCGTGGAGGCGATGATGGCAGGTGCAGCGACAGCCAAAGCTCCACCGATGAGCGCTGCGCGACGGCTGATTGTTAAATAAGACATGTCTTTTTCCTTCTTGGATGGTTGTGGAGTACATATCGGATGAAACCTTCGTACTTTGAATAACCAAAAGGCCAAAAATATGTACTTATCGTCCAAACATGGGTTGTGATTTAATCATTTGAGCGTTCCTGCCTCTGATGCCTAGCCAAAAGCAGGAGTGCAGCCCAGTACCGTGAGCGTTAGAATGGCTGGCCAATGTGTATACCACAAAGTGTTGGTTTTAGGCGGCAAGAACGCTCGAAAGCAGCCAGTGAAGCTCATCTAAAGCGAATATCGAAACGTCGTTATGAGACCAAAGTCGTGATGCACACGAATGTGATAAAAAGGACGCGCATTTTACCTTAAGCAACTTAAGCGTGTCTAATTAAAAATATTAACCGTATGGGTTGTTATGCAGCTACCGTAGTAGCTCCAAGCTTGAAACGTGACCCGCTTGTGTAAGCGCAACACGTTCCTCGTTTTTAATAATTTTCTCATGTTAGGGGACTCGTGATGTCATTGACTACACGCTCAACAGCTATTTGCTTTTTGGCAATTTCACCACTCAGTTTCTTAACCGCAAATCCAGGATATGCACAAGAGCTGCCCAGTTTCGCGCTTATTGCAGGGCAGTCATTGTCCAACACCGGACCAACAACAATCGACGGAAATATCGCCGTTAGCCCTGGTATTTCATATACGGGGTCCGGCAGTGTCACCCAGACGGGCACAACATTCATCGGCGATGCCGTAGGGGTGCGACTTCAGGATGATCTGACGACCTTGTACAATTTTCTATCGGGGCGTCCGACGTCAACAGGTGGCGACCTGACGGGGCAAGATCTGGGCGGGATGACGCTTTTACCAGGCGTTTACAATTTTGATTCCGGCGCGCTGCTGTCAGCGGGCCAAACGCTTACATTTGACGCCGGTGGCGACCCCAATGCGATTTTCATTATTAACATCGGTTCGACCCTGACGGCAGGAAGCGGCACAAGTGTGGTCCTTGTGAACGGAGCACAGGGCGGCAACATTTTCTACCGCGTCGGCAGTTCGGCGACTTTGGATACGTCTGCAGATTTCTACGGCCAGATCGTCGCCTTGACCAGCATCAGCTTGAACACGGCTGCGACGCTGGATTGTGGGTCAGCTTTCGCCCGAAATGGCTCCATCACGCTGGACACAAACACAATCGGCACCTGTGTTTTAGAAGGCGTCAGCTTTATAGATGTCATCTCAGATGGTGAAGCAACTGATGACGACGATCCGGTCGATGACGACGACACTGGCAGTGACCCAACGGACGATGGGACTGACGATGGCACCACCGACGATGGGACTGACGATGGCACCACCGATGATGGGACTGACGATGACGGGACCGACGATGGGACTGACGATGACGGGACCGACGATGGGACTGACGGTGGCACCACCGATGATGGGTCCGGTGATGACGGGACCACGGATGACGACACGCCCATCATAGATGCAGCTTTGCGCGAGGTTTTACCAGACAATGCTTTAAACGTGGCGCGTGCTCTGGCATTGCGCGAAATCGAATCTGGCAGCATTCCTCAGAGCTTTGGAATTTTATCGAGCGTCCTGACACGCGCAGAGCTGTCCGCCAGCCTTGTTCAACTCTCGGGGGAAGTCTCAACCGGTGTTTCCCAAATGGGTTTTCAGTCAATGAATACGCTTATTGATCTTGTGACTCGGGCACCACAAACTTCGCGACAGCAACTGGCCCCGGCCCAAGATAATGAAGCGCCTATCGGATCGGTTCGGGATCGGTCCAACGACTATACATCAAAATATGATGCTGTTCCTGCTGGATCGGTTTCAGGTTCTGACGCCACAGCGGCGCCACAGACACAAAACTGGGGCGTGTGGGCGTCGGGGTACGGCAGCAAAAGCGAAGCAGAAGGGTCTGCCGCCACGGGCAACCAAAACAGAACAATTTATACCAGCGGTCTGGCCGTAGGGGTGGAAATCTTCGCCGACGCCTATAGCACATTCGGTGCTGCACTCGCCTTTGACCAAGGAAGCCTGACCTTAGAGGATGGATTGGCAAGCGCTGAGAGTGACAGCGTGAGCTTTGCCGTCTTTGGCACAAGAGATTTTGACAGGGGCTATGTCAGCGGGGCCTTGGCTTATGGCCGCAATGATGTGACGACTGACAGGACAATCAGCGTTGCTGGCATTGACCAATTTAGGGGCGAGGTCACCACCTCAAACTTGGCAGGGCATGTCGAGGCAGGGTATTTCATGGGCACCTTCACCCCATTCGTGTCGCTACGAGCGCAAAGCCTAAAGGCGCCCGCGTATTCTGAGACAACTGTTTCGGGGTCCTCGACCTATGCATTGGATTACGCTGCGCAAACAACGCGATCACTGCGCAGCGAATTGGGTGTCGCCGTCAAGCTGGCGGAAAATGACAGCACATCCTTAAGGTTGCGCGCGTCATGGGCACACGAGTTCAATACGTCGACACAGACCAATGCAACGTTTCAGGCCATTTCCGGAATTAGTTTTACGACTTCAGGGGCCGCGCCAAGCAGTGATTCATTGATTTTGGGGTTGAACGGCGAATATGGTGGGCCTTCAGGCTTCTATGCGAGTTCCAATTTGGTTACAATATATAGCGGCGATACACCAGATTTCGGCGGAAGCGTTCGTGTCGGGTACCGTTGGTAATATGGTGGTTGATTGACCGAAATTGAACATATCGTCTGGACTTAAGCGTTTTTGGGGACATTAAAGAGGCGGAATCCTATCTTTTTGTCTCACGCCATTTGCGCTGACATAGCTGTGGCAAGGGGATTTCGCATTTTATGAAGCGACCGCTTTTGGCATAGATTTCGATGCGCATTATTGTGCCCCTTTGCCGCCAGCCGCATTGATCAGCGCTACGCGTTGATCCTCAAACGATTGTACAAACCTTGCTGGATGCCACATTCCACGGGGTTGAAAATGCGGGGCATCTGGTTTTGACACAGCACATCAAGGCTCTGATCTTACAGCTGGCTCGCCCAGATGACCCGTGCCGTATGGCGTCTTAAATGCGGGTCGCGATCATTTTATTAAAACTGGTAAGACCAACCAATACGGCAATCGGTCGACGTCGACTGATAGAGCGAAATGTTTGAATTTTGGACTTTATAGCCGCAGGACAGTTTTGGTGTGCCCCCCAAGAGTTTAATCCGGCTGTCAGACAAGGAGAGACCAAACCGATAGATTTCGTCCCGACGCGCGTAATCCACAGCGGAAAAATCGTTGTCATACTGTCGCAATGTGGCGCTCAGGTTTACGCCGACACGCAACGTGTCGGTGATCTTTGTTTCAAATCCGGCACGCAACGTTCCTCCCCAATAGCGCTGATAGCCCAAAGAGGGTTTGGAGCGCTCAACTGCACTACCGAAAAGAACCGTAGCGCCCGTTTCAAGTGTCTTGGCCCATGCTAAACTCAATGTGGCGTATAGGCTTTCCCGCAGGACTCTTTGCTTAGGGAATGTTGCACGCACAGCATCTAGATATTTCCTTTTAAATAAGGCCTTTAGCCGAAATTTACCGGCTGTTCCCAGATATTCCCGCTTCCGACAGGTTTCTCTGTCTCACTACAGGGGCTTGGAGGTGCTGCGCGATAGGTGTCGGTCACACACCGCAGAGTGCTGGATCATTGAGTGGCTAAGTCCTTTGGCAAGAATGTCAATGGCATGTGTTGCGCCCTTAGGGCCCATCGCTGCCACGGCATAGTAAAGCGGTCGGCCCAAAAATACGCAATTCGCCCCACGTGACATGGCCCTCAGCACATCCAATCCACTGCGCACGCCGCTATCAAGAAAAATTGGCACAGCATTCCCCACACTTGCGCGCACCGCAGGCAAACGATCAACTGGCGTCGGCAACGCGTCACTCTGGCGGCCACCGTGGTTGGACATCCAAAGGGCATCGGCACCAAGATCCAATGCGTCAGTTGCATCTTCCGGCGTCAGTATTCCCTTTATGATGATCCGGTGTGGCCAACGCGCGCGTACATTCTTGATGTCGGCAGGGCTAAAGCGTGCCGCAAGCTCGCTTTGAACCAGACTGGCAACGCTTTGAGACCTTTTTTCTGCATAACCTGTGAGGTTTGCAAAGGTTGGAATGCCTTTGCGCAAAACCTCAAGCGCGTATCGGGGGCGCATCGCCGTTTGCAGGACTGAGGCCGCGCTGATACGTCCGCCCGGAGGCAGCCCCGCGCGGCGTGCCGTCTCGCGGCGTGCAGGGCTTGGCACATCTATTGTGATCACCAAATTACGAATTCCAGCTGCTTGTGCACGATCAAGTAGGTCATCGCGAATCTCGCGCGACACCGTCGGATAAAGTTGAAACCATAGGTTTCCGCGCGACAGCTGCGATGCATCTTCGATAGAAAGAGAAGCGACAGTGCTGAGCACCATAGGAATGTTCTGCGCCGCTGCGGCCTGAACGATTGCGCGATCTGCGCCGGGCCAGATCAGATCGCCCAGTCCGACAGGGGCGACGCCAAAAGGGTAGGCATAGCTGATGCCATCAATGTCGACAGACGTATCGATTTTCGTTGCCTGCGATAGATAGCGTGGTGACAGGTCGATCCCTTGGAAGGCCGCTAAATTTTTGGCAAGGCGCTGCTCATGCTCTGAGCCGTGTTCTAAAAACGCCCAAGCAAAACGAGGCATCCGCCGTTGTGCCTGTATCGCAAGGTCTTCGATCCGAGGATAGCGATCTTCAGGAGGCAAAAGGAAGTTTGTCATCATTGGCTACTTTTCTTGTGACGTAAAACTTGCAAAGAGTGTCTTATTGGGCAGATCACGTCACTGATCCGTCGAGCGCAACAGATCCGTCTAGCGCAAGGAATGCCCGCGCATTGCCGTGCTTCAGTCGATCAAGCACCGGCTCTTGTTTAAAGGCGTCGTGAAGTCGCCCGATAGGGTCCGTTTCGCGAAAGTTAAACGGATAATCGGTGCCGATCATCACGCGATCTTCACCAAAAACTTTGACCACACGTTGCAACATCTCTTTATCGAACGTCAGACTGTCAGCGAAGAGGGCGCGTGCCTGTATGCTGGGGGACGTTTCAAGCGCCTCGGCCACCGCTGGAAACGTGCGAAAGCCTTGCTCCAGTCGTGGAAGGAGCGCAGAAAAAGTGCCACCACCGTGGCTTAGGGCAATCCTGAGACCTGGTGTTTTGCGAAGCAGGCCGCCGGTCAGGATGGATGCCGCGGCAAGACCTATATCGCTCGGATATCCAAGAATTTGCTGCAGATTTGCAGGGCCAACCAGTCGGTCCATTCCTGTAGGACGGACTGCATGTACGAAAACTGACATGTCGAGCCGCGCCACTTCTGCGAAGAATTCGGCAAACTTTGGGTCGCCGATGGGGGTGTCATTCACATTGCTACCGATTTCGATTCCTGCAAAACCAAGCTCATGTTTAAGACGGTGTAACTCTTTCATCGCCAGATCGTGGTTCTGCAATGGAACCCCTCCGAGGCCAACAAACCGGCCGCGCCCCTCGTGCACCATGGTTGCGATGACATCATTGATGTAGCGGGTCAGATCCGCCGCCACATGCGCGTCCAACCAATAACTGAAAAGCTCGGGCATCGGTGACAGGGCCTGAACCGAAATTCCACTACGATCCATATCTTCGAGGCGGCGTGAGGCCGTCCAGCAGGCATCGCTGACGGTGCGGTACGGGCGACTGTCGATGACGACTGTGCGGTGACAGCAATCCGAAATTTCGGTGCTCGGCCACCCAGACGGCACAGGTCCTTTGGCCCATTTTGGGAAGGTCGACGGGACGATGTGGCTGTGAATATCGATCGCGCCATGGGCACAATGACGGCTTCCATTCTCATGCTGGTGGGTCATCATATTTTTCCAATTTGACATGCTTAGGGCGCAAAAATATTTAGTTTTTTGGTTTTAAGTGTCTGAAATTATTGGCGATAGAAAGGCGTTTCATCAAGAAAACCCCAGTGCTGGCAGGAGAGCAATCCAAGGGTTAATCAGGACTGATCTTGATGAATTATTGGGCCCAAATCCTCAAGAACGGCTGCCGCTGTTTGTTCGTAATGGTGCATCAGCGCTTCGATGGCCCTAGTCGCATCTCGGTCAAGCACGAGCTGCAGCATAGTGGCGTGTTCATCGCGAACATGTCGTGTGGTGAAAACTTTTTGGATCGACAGCATTCGGTAACGATAGAGCCGGTCGGCCAGTTGTTCGCAGAATTCAAGCAATTGATGTGAGCCGCAGCGTGATATCAGCGTCTTGTGAAAGTCGCGGTGTAGTGGTTCCCAATCTGGATTACTGTCGAATGTATCAGGATCAAGCGAGCGCGGCGTGCGGGTTAGCCGATGGTGGGCAATGATGAGTTCTTCGTCCCATTCTGGTGTCGCATTCGCGATGGATTCACGCAAAGCTATCGTTTCCAGCCAGCAGCGCGTTTTCGTCAGTTCGCGCAGTTCGTCAAGATGGACAGGCTTTACGAAGAACCCGCGCTGCACGCGGCTATCGACCAGCCCTTCTGATGACAGCCGGTTGAGCGCCTCGCGCAGCGGGGTTTGTCCTGCACAGTAACGTTCTGTGAGGAGCTTCATCTGTAGTTTCAGCCCCGGAGCGAGGTGCCCCGTTAGGATGTCTGTGCGAAGTTGGTCGTGAAGCCTATCTGCAAGGCTGTTTGCCTTAAGCCTATCATGGTCTGTCCTGCCGCCGTCCATTTGATGCCCTCCGTTGCGCAGCTACTTGTATATATTATTCCAGAACAAGGTAAATATATATATTTTATGTTGACTGATAATTTTATATATATTAGCCATTCTCCTACAGTGATTGGCCGACGGCATTGCGAAATGTGCTGGTTTCACGGCGAGGGAGAATGACTGATGCTGATACTTTACCACGGCTCAACCAGCGTATGTTCTCAGAAGGTGCGGGTCGGTCTTGCCGAACTCGGGCTGAGCTATGATAGTGTTATTCTGGATCTGCAAAAGGGGGACCAGTTCGCCCCTGATTACCGAAAACTGAACCCGTCAGCTGTTGTTCCGACGCTTGTCAATGACGGGCTGGTGGTGGTCGAGTCGAGCCTCATCCTTGAGTACCTAGATCGCGAAATGGGGTCAGGGCAGTTGTCACCGAAGGGCGAGGCGGCACAGGTGGCTGCAGATCATTGGATGCTGCGCACGCTGGACATGCATGCGGCAATCAACACGCTGTCCTTTTCAACCGCTGCACGGGACAGGATTAGAGCCAAAAAGACGCCAGAGGAAATTGCACAGGATCTTGAGCGCATGCCAGATCCAGTGTCGCGGGCGAAGCGCCAGTCGTTGCTTGAGGATGGGCTTGCCTCGGTTCACGTGATGCAGGCGCTGCTGGTATTGCGTCGGGCCTTTACAGACATGCAAGCGGCGTTTGAGGCGCATGATTGGATGATGGGGTCGGCATTTTCGAAAGTGGATGTTGCTCTGATCGCCTATGTTGATCGGCTCGACCGGCTTGGTTTTTCTGGTCTGTGGCTAAATGAGTTTCCCGCCATAGACGGTTGGCTGCGCGCGATGCAGACGCGGCAGAGTTATGCAACAGGCATCGCTGCTTTTGCCGATCCTGTCGCCAGCAAAACTTTGCGGCAGTCTGGCGAACGCTATTGGCCGGACCTTGAGGAGAGGTGGCTAAAATTGCCATGACCGGAGCGGGAGGTTCGGGTTGAAAATCATCAAATGGGAGGAAGACAATGACTATCAATAAATCACTCTGCTTGGCTGCACTGTTACTTGGGGTTGCCCCAGCGGCTTTTGCGGAAACACTTAAAGTGTCGACATTTCTACCGCCAAATCACGCATTTAATCAGATGCTTACGCAATGGGGTGAGGAGCTGGCCGCGAAAAGCAATGGCGAATTGACGATTGAGCTGTTTCCCTCTGGCCAACTTGGACCTGCGCCACGCCAATTTGATTTGGCACGCACAGGGGCCGCAGATGTGTCGGTCGTGCTCAGCGGAGCGACGCCGGGGCGTTTCCCGATGGCAGAGCTCGCAGGCCTACCGCTGACCTACCCGTCCGCTGGCAGCACCAGTGCTGTGACCTCGCGACGGTTGACAGAGTTGGCGCCTGAATATTTGACCGACGAACTTGAAGGGACGCATGCCTTATGGATGGCGGTCACGCCGCCGTTGAAACTGCATACTGCGTCGAAAGATCCATCCGATCTGTCTGCGTTCGAGGGGCTGCGCGTGCGCTATGCTGGTACGATTTGGCAGCAGATGATTGAGGTTCTGGGAGCGTCTCCGGTGCCTGTGCAGCCAGCCGAGACCGGCGATGCACTGTCCAAACGGGTTGTGGATGCCACCGCGTTTCCATTTGAGGCGACCAAGGCGTTCGATCTTGGCCCTGTGCTGGATTATTCGATTGAGCCAGGTTTGGCCTCTGCAGCCTTTGCGGTGGTGATGAACCAAAAGACCTATGACGGTCTTAGTCCCGAGCTGAAGAAACTGGTCGATGACACTACAGGCCCTGACCGTGCTGAGGCTTTTGGCAAGATGCTTGACGAGGGAGAGGCCGCAGCACGCGATTACATGATCGAATCTGGCGGCGCAATGGTGGGTCTTTCAGACGACCAGATGGCCACACTCAAGACAGAGTTCACGCCGATCTTAAACGCGATGGTCAGCGAAGTCGACGCAACTGGCGCGCCGGGGTCCGCATTTCTCTTTGCCTACACGAAGTGATCAGGCTGTCCTAAATTCACAGGGGTAGGGGGCATGGCTCTCTACCCTTTAATGAAAGGAGGGCGTAATGCTTTCACAGGATCGCTTGACGCGAATTTTTCATTATATTGCCTCGCTTGCCATTGTTGTGATGATGCTGACCGTGGTGTCTGACGTTGTTTTACGCTTTGCCTTCAATACGCCAGTGCAGGGTGCATATGACGTGGTTGGATTTAGCCTGCTGGTCATGGTTTTTTTCGGCATGGCGCCTGTCGTCGCACAGCGCAGCGAAATCGTGATTGACCTTATCGACACCTTTTTGCCACCACGTTCCCTTGGATTTTTGAAATGGATCGCCTCGTTTGGGACGCTCGTTTTCTTCGTGTTCCTTGGCTGGTCTATGTATGGGCCTGCACGGGATGCCTACACATACGGGGACCGGTCTCTTGAGCTCGGCGTGCCGCAGTGGACACTTTGGGCGATCGCTTTTGTCGGGTTGGCTGGCAACGTCTGGGTGGCGCTGCGGCGGTTGATCGGCCGACATCAGACCCAAGCCGATACCACCAGTGATTTGGAGACAAACCCATGAGTGTTTTCACTCTTGGCCTCACCGGCGTCGGCGCGATGTTCGTGCTTTTGATGCTACGTCAGCCCGTGTGGTTGGCGCTGGCTATGGTTGGCATCGTTGGGAATATTCTGCTCAACGGTTTGCCTGTGGCCACAATGCTGGCAGGTACGGGCAGTTTCGACACGGCCTTGAATTACGCACTTTCAGTGATCCCGCTCTTCGTCCTGATGGGCGAGGTGGCATCGGGGTCTCGCATGTCCGCTGAACTTTTCGCAGCGGCGCGAATATTCACGACCGGCGTGCGCGGGGGGCTTTCCATCGCATCGATTGCAGCATCGGGTGCTTTCGGGGCGATCTGTGGATCTTCGGTGGCGACAGCGGCAAGCATGACCCGCATCGCCATGCCAGAGATGCAAAAGGCGGGCTACAAAGACGGTTATTCTGCAGCATCCATCGCGGCAGGCGGATCATTGGGCATCCTTATCCCACCGTCGATCATTCTTGTGATCTACGGGTCGATTGCCGAGACGTCGGTGTCCCGGTTGTTCGCAGCCTCTATGATCCCTGGCATCGTGCTGATGCTGCTCTACATGGCCATCTCGGTCATGCTTGCGGGACGTGCAGGCCCACCGCCGGATGCCGAAAAGGTTTCCATGGCGCAGCGTATCTTGGCACTTTTGCGCCCTTGGCAGTTTATGCTGGTCTTTATCGTCTCC
This sequence comes from Pacificibacter sp. AS14, assembly GCF_038899935.1. NCBI lineage: Bacteria > Pseudomonadati > Pseudomonadota > Alphaproteobacteria > Rhodobacterales > Roseobacteraceae > Pacificibacter > Pacificibacter sp. AS14. Next base: position 65,874 of record NZ_JBBMQI010000015.1, on the reverse strand, counting down.
ATTGGCGGGATTTATGCTGGCGTTTTCAGCCCAAACGAGGCCGCTTCAATCGGTGCGTTTGGCGCGGTGATCATCGGCTTTTTACGTCGGACGCTGACCGTGCAGGGGTTTATTCGCGCCGTTCAGGCATCGGTTCTCATTTCCTGCGCGCTTTTCATGATTATCATCGGCGCAACGATGTTTGCCAATTTTGTTGTGCAAACCCGACTGCCGGAAAGCCTTTTGGCGCTTGCGCAGGCCGCACAGCTTTCGCCAGCACTTGTGATGGGGCTGATCGTGGCCATTTTCATTGTCTTGGGCTGCTTTCTTGAAGGCATTGGGATGGTGCTGATCACGGTGCCAGTTTTCCTACCTATCGTAACGGGCTTTGGGTTTGACCCAGTTTGGTTCGGTGTGCTGGTGGCTGTACTGGTCGAACTGGGCCTAATAACGCCACCCGTCGGGATGAACCTGTTCATCATCAAGGCGCAGTGCGCGACATTATCTATGGGGACGGTCTATCGCGGCATCCTGCCTTTTTTGGCCGCGCCCGTTTTGCTGGTGATCCTGCTCTTCGCTGTGCCGCAGTTGGCCCTGTGGTTGCCCGAAGTGCTTTATTGACAAGGCTTTTCGTGGGTGCCGGTTTTTGACGGCCGCACAGCAAAACATAAATTTCGGAGGAAACAGATGACACTTGAGTGGGATGTGACAATCGTCGGCTGCGGGCCTGTGGGGGCTTATGCCGCCAATCTTTTGGGGCAAGCGGGTCTGCGTGTGCTGGTCCTTGAGCGTGACGTGGCGCCCTATGCATTGCCGCGCGCGGTGCATGTGGATCACGAAATGCTGCGGCTGCTGGAAGATGTAGATCTGCTCGCCCCCTTCGAAGACAAACTTCTGGCGGGTGACGGGCATTTGCATATCGGGGCCGATCACGGGGTGCTCCGGTATCTTAGTGCGGTGGATAAGCCTCGCGCTTTTGGCTACGCTAATGATTACTTTTTCTACCAACCAGAGCTGGAAGACGTGCTGCGGGCGGGTCTGGCGCGCTATCCGAACGTGACCTTGCGTTTGGGCCAAGAGGTGACGGGGCTGGACATCAACGACGAGGGTGCGTGCCTGACGTTGAACGACGAGACGGTCCAAACGCGTTGGGTGCTGGGGACAGATGGGGCCCGCAGTATGGTGCGCAAGGCGCTCGGTGTGCAACTGGACGATCTTAAGTTTGAAGAACCTTGGCTGGTGGTCGATGCCGAGGTCGATGGTCTGGTTTCCTTTCCAGATCTGACGGGTGTGCCCAAAACCGCGAACCTGCAACGGCTGTCGGTGATGATGTGCGATCCGGCTCGTCCAGCGACCATCGTGCCGGGCCGTGGCACTCATCGACGCTGGGAGTTCATGCTGCTGCCTGGAGAGGATGATGTCCAGATGTCCCAGCCTGAAACGGTCGCGGCGCTGGTTGAACCTTGGGTGCGAGATGCGCCGCACCGTATCATTCGCGCGGCCACTTACCGCTTTCACGGTCTTGTGGCCACGGATTGGCGCGTTGGCCCTGTCTTTTTGGCTGGGGATGCCGCGCATCAGACGCCGCCTTTCTTTGGGCAGGGGATGTGCCACGGGATGCGCGATGTCGCGAACCTTGCTTGGAAACTGGCTTTGGTCATTGGGGGCGATGCCGATGCCAAATTGCTCGACACCTACCAACCCGAGCGTGACGCACAGGTGCGGCATGTCATCGGCAAAGCTATTGATGCAGGGCAGTATATCTGTGTCCTTGACCCCGCAGAGGCGCAAGCGCGTGATGAGCGGGTCCGAGCGCAGCGCGATATCCGCACTGCGGCTGATCTGATCGCGCCAATTGCGTCCGATATCATCGGGGCAGGCGCGGGGGAACGGTTCATCAATCCTGCCGTTCGCGATGACGGAGCGCTGTTTGATGCTGTGACGGGGGGCGGTTGGGTGCTGCTGTCGCGGGGTGACCTGTTTCTGACGCCTGAGGCGGAAGCCGTTTTAGCACAGCTCGGGGCCAGTCAAATCATGGGGGACCGCGATCTATCAGACCCAGAAGGCCACTTCGACGCGTGGTTCGATGCACATCGGGCCAATCACGTTTTGGTGCGGCCAGATTTCTACACGGCGGCAGTCTGTGAAAACGCATCGCAAATGAATGACGAAATTGTCGGTCTCGGACTGGCCATGGGCCTTTGACAGCCCAACTCAACCAAGGGTGCCAGCTCCTGATAGCGGCAAAAAAGAAGGAATATTAAAATGCGTTTTATCAGTTTCGAACATGAAGGTCGTGCATCGTGGGGGCGTGTTGAGGGCAGCGATGTTGTCGATCTCGGGGCGCTTCCAAACGCGCCTGTCGGTCTGCGTCAAGCCATTGCTGAGGATGCCCTGAGCCTTGATGCACTGAACCTTAATGGGCCAGCACCGCGTTTGCCCAAGTCATCGGTTAGGTTGCTGCCTGTTATCCCAGATCCGAGCAAGATCCTTTGTGTTGGTCATAACTACGAAGACCACCGTAAAGAAACGGGCCGAGCTGCGGTTGCGCACCCTTCGATTTTCACGCGCTTTGCGGATACTCTTGTTGGGGCACATGACCCTGTGATCTGCCCTGCGGTGTCGGATAATCTTGATTACGAGGCCGAGCTGGCGATCGTCATCGGCAAGGGGGGGCGCAATATTTCCAAAGCTGCGGCGATGGATCATGTCGCTGGTTTTGCCTGCTTTAACGATGCGTCCTTGCGCGATTGGCAGTGGCACACCAACCAGTTTATCCCTGGCAAAAACTTCCCCGGGACCGCGCCTTTCGGCCCTGAACTGGTGACGCCAGACGAAATCGACGACCTTGATGCCGTTGTCGTGCGCTCTATTTTGAACGGCAAAATTATGCAAGAAGCGCCGGTGTCGCACATGCTCTTCCCAATCCCAGTTATCATTGCCTATGTGTCGCAATTCACAATGCTGTCGCCAGGCGATGTGATTGCCACCGGCACGCCCGGTGGTGTCGGCGCCAAGCGCACGCCGCCGGTTTGGATGAGACCCGGTGACGAGATCGAGGTGCGGATCGACGGCGTAGGTAGCTTGCTCAGCAAAATCGTGGCGGAAGGCTGACATGGCGCATGATTTTCCCTTCGAAGGACTGCGCAGCGTCGAAGTTGTGACGCCCGATCTTGCCGCCGCCGTCGCTTTCTATACCGACACTTGGGGGTTGGAGGAGGCATCGCGCGATACCGACTCCGTCTGGCTGCGCGCGAGTGGTTCTGATGTCTACGTCCTGCGTTTGACGCAAGGCGAGGCCACTGGCGTTCTTTCCATGACCTTTCGCGCGGCGGCGGGCACTGATCTTGCGGCTCTGCGTGATCGCATGGTCGCCGCAGGCGGCACCGCCGAGGGCGAGATATCCGTGCTGCAAGACCACGGTGGCGGCATGGGATTTGCGTTGCGCGACCCGTCGGGGCGGCTTTACCGCGTCGTGCAAGGGGACGCCCAAGTCGCGCCGATCCTAGACATAGGGCGGCACATGCCTGACCGGCTGGCGCACGTGAATATCAACACCTGCGATCTTGAGGCCGATATTCGTTTCCTCGAACAAGGGTTGGGTTTCGTGCTGACTGATCGCTCGAAAATGATGGGGTTTTTGCGGACCAATTCCGATCACCACTCGATTGTTCTCGCGATTGCCGAAGTGGATACGCTGAACCATATTGCCTTTAACCATCCGGATTGGGAGGCTGTCATGAAGGCCTCGGGGCGGATGTGTGACGCAGGATTCGGCATTGGCTGGGGGCCTGGCCGCCACGGACCTGGGGACAATGTGTTCCTCTATTTTGTTGATCCTTTCGGAATGGTCATTGAGCATACAGCAGAGGTTTTGCAGGTCGACGGCACCTACTGCGTCGGCGGACCTGAAGACTGGACTTGGGCTCGAGGTCGGACAGACCAGTGGGGCATTGCACCATCGAAGACTGAAGCCTGCAAGAAAGCGCAACTGGCGATCCCGTTTCTTTAAGCGGACGTCTGATGTTCTGATAAACTCTTTCAGAGCCTCAATACAAATGTCTGCCTTTACGCTGTTTGATGAACGCTGGGACAGAACTTTTCGACTGTACCAGTCCATAGTCGATACTAAATTTAGAGACTCTCGCTGAATGGGAATGTTGGTAAATAGGCTAGGGAGGTTGCGGTGGTAGCGTCCTCCCGCAACCAAAAGTCGGCTGCAATGCCTTGCTACACATTTTGCGATACTTACCCATTCGGAATTTTTATATAAATAATTGATATTAAATAATTATTTATTGAACTGTGCGATGCGGTGACTGACTTTCCGCCACATCACCTTGTTATTGGGATCGCAATGCGTTGGCAGCTAAGGCGCAGGTGTTCACTTGCTTGTTCGTGAACACCAAGGACGGCATTCAGGTTGAGCAACCAGTCTTCTGGCCGACCATTTGTGTTCCAAAGGTCGAGAACGGTTCTCGGTAGCGTGACCACGATCTGGGACACTGCCAATACTGCACCAATCCATGTGTGGACCTGTCGCAAAAAAAACCGATCATGCCTGTTCTCAATTCGTTGGATCCTTCGACAAAAAATTACTGCATTTCAACGCGATTGAGTTGCCCCATTCACTTAAAAAGATTCGTTTGTGACGATTTCGCCCTTGATGGCGCGGTACATTTCTTTGCTCTCGTCCCAGTAACCGCTGATGTTGAGGCGCACTGTAATGGGGCCTTCTTCGATATTCATAAAGTAGAACCCGTGGTAGCCCGCAAACGGCGCGGTAAAAGACCCGCTTTGGGTCAAGCCTTCTCCTCTGGCATAGGCCATTTCAAAGTCTTCGGGAAAATTCACGGCGTCTTCGGAGGACGGATGGCCATGGAAATCATAGTAAACGCCATCGCCCTGCGCGTCCAACACCTGCCATGAATACACAAATGTCGTGTCAGCGGGCATGACGAATTTGTATTCGACCTCGCCGTAGTCCTCGATCTGGATGTCGATAACCTCATTGTGGAATGGTGCATCCTCAACGTGGATCAAGCCCTGGACGGATTCATCGATCAACTCTGCAGTTGGATCATAGTCTCCAACGTTGAATGACAAATCGCCCTCAAATTGCGCGATGGTCACGGTGGGGGCCGCCAATGCGGTCAGGCCAAATTTTTTGCCCAAACCTGTCGGGTCAATTCCGTATTCCGCTGGTAAAACAGCGACGATCAAAAGCGCGCCGCCAGTAACGACCCCAAGGGTGAGTTTTGAAATAAGGTTCATGATGGTCTCTCCGTTATGACGTGAAATATCCAACCGCTTGCAGGCCGAACATGACCAGCCCTGCGGTGAACAACAGGATGTTTGCGTTTGTCGAAAGGGATGGAAAATTGGGCCGCGTGCGCAAGCTGGCCAAGGCCGCGAACAAGACGGTCAGCGCGATCACCTGTCCCAGTTCAACCCCAAGGTTGAAAGCCAGCATATTTGCGATCAACCCGTCTGTGGACAGCGCAAGATCCTGTAGCTTGCTCGATAACCCAAACCCATGCGCCAACCCAAACCCGAAGACAGCAATCTTGGGATTAAAAAGCCGGATGAAATGCAGGTTTTCCAGCGCTTTATAGCAAACAGACAGGCCAATGATGGCGTCGATGACATAAGGGTTCACGTTGATGCCGGACAGAACGCCCGCAAGTAATGTGATCGAGTGACCCAGCGCAAACAGGCTGACAAATGTCACCACATCCCGCAGCTTGCCTAGAAAAAAGATCACGCCAACCAGATACAGCAGATGGTCATATCCGGTGACCATATGTTTGGCCCCCAGATAGATAAAAGGGCCAAGGTTGATGCCAGCCGCGCCGGCGAGAAACCCCTGATCTTGTGCCGCAACGCCATGGGCGTGAGCTTGCAAGACCATACAAAGGCCAACAAGCATTACCCACAGCGCCAGACTTGTGCGGTTTTTACAGGTCCTCAACATAAGGAATAAACCGCCCCAGAATGATAACGCAGGCCCAAAGCATCAGTGACAGCCATGCAACCACCTTTGCGTCCTTCGTCAGGTTTTGGGAGGCCAACCCATGATCCATCTGCGGTTTGATCCGACGCACAAAATACGCAGTGTTCAGCCCTGCGAGGACAATCAAACCCATCTTGGTCCAAAACGCATAGTTCACGAGGTAACGATCAGAATCCCCGATCACGAACAAGGTCCCAGATATCAAGTTGATCGCAAATCCGATCAGCGCAAAGCGCACGAACAGGTCGACACGGGCAATCGGCAGGGCTTTGGCAAAACCTAACACACGTAAATCCACCACAATCAACGACCCGAACAACAGGCACAACCCGATGAAATGCACCATTTCCAAAAATGGAAATAGATAAGCATTGGTCATGATGAACCCGCTCAGCGCCGTAGAATTCAGAGTATCAATGACCCAGTTGAGCAACGTATTCATATCATGTTCCCCTTAGGACCAGTAACCGATGAGGCGGCCAAAAATGATCGCGACAATCCATGTGACCATTGCGATTGCGGCCAGCTTGCGATGTGCGGACGAGACTTCATCCGTGCGCTTAACGCAGATTTGAACCAACCGCCATGTGAGAGCCAAGCCGACAAAAACCAGCACGATTTTGATACGAAAGGCCCAGTTGAAAAACAGCTCTGACGCGTTGCCGCAAAACAGCGCGCTGCCCGACAGCAAGTTCAAAATGAACCCACCAAGAGCGACGCGCCAGTAAGGTGCCATCGATGTCACGGGAATGGACGGCGCAAAGCCTAAAACGCGGATCGTTAGCATCAAGGCCACGCCGACAAGCGTCGCCATGCCGATCGCATGAAGAGAGAGAACAATGGGATAGCCCCATTGGGTGCTGGAGACGGTCAAACCGACGAATGAATCCTCCAACCAGAATAGCATTTCCATGTCATGTCTTTCTGTCAGGAATATGGTTCCGCTTTATCGGCAGGGTCTGACAACGGCTAAATTTAACCTGTTGATGAGTGAGAAGCGTTGGGGCCGCGATTGTGCGGCCCCATAGATTACTCCGCAGACTCTGAGCGTTCTTCGGTCAGATCATCACAGGCATAAGCTTCATAGGCATCGCTGGTGAGGGTGACATCGTCGGACCCTGTAATGGGGGCTTCAAGATAGATAGGGTCTTCAAACGTATAGTTGCGCGTCAAAACGGTGCCGTCATCATTCAGCGTAAACGTTTCGGTCACGACCAATTCAAGGCTGTTTTTCACTGGGGATGGAGGACCTCCAGCGCCTTCAGGGCGCGCAGGTCGATCTGCTGCAGTATCGTCGTTCCCCTCAGGGCGGGCACCGGGGCCTTCGCCTTCGCCCATCGGCGCGTTGATCCACCCCTCATCAAATCCGGTCGTGGTCACGATCAAAGTGTCATCATCCCATTCACCTGTTGAAAATCCTGCACGATTGGGGACGTAATCGTCAGGCATGTCCACGTCACCAAGATAAATAGTGCGCTCAAGGTCCATGAAGCCGTAGGTCATCATGATCTGATCATCGCCTTGCTCGATGGTGTTGACCATCTGATCAAACCACCAATCCATCACGATGTTCGTCGCCGCGCACTGGTAGCGCGGGTTGTCGTCAGAGGTGGCGCCCTCAATGGCAGCGGCACCGGCTTCGGTCAGCTCGACTGCGGAACGGCCACCCCCACCGGGAGGCGCACCAGCTTCACGTTCCATCGCCCAGTTGCCGTCGATGTTTGGTGTGCCGTCGTCACGCTCTGTTTGGCGCTGTTCGGCCTCAATCGCGCCGCTGTCATCAAATGTGCTGTGACGCGTGGCCACAACACCGTTTTCAAAGGTGACTTGGCTCATGTAACAGGTGGTTGGGTCTGTGCGATCTGGTGATCCGATGATGGAAATTGTGCTGCCAATCTCGAACATATCCGTGGTCCAGCCGTTGCGCTTCAATAGCGAGCCTGACTGCAATTCGCACCGCAGGTTCACGACCTCTCCGTTCTCGTCAGTTGAATCAAAATAAACATAAGCATGTGGGTTCACCAGACGGATGCGTGTGATTTCACCCGAAAGCTCAACCGTTGTGCTTGTGTCAAACTGGCCACTGCTGCCGTGGTGCGCAAATGCTGATAAAGGTGATGCCATGAGCGCCGCTGCCATGCCGATACTACGTAAAGGGATCATATTGCTTGGTCCTTTGTGATCTGCGTGGTTGGCGTGACGCGCAACCTTCAAACACAATACGGTAACCAAGCCAGATTCCGTCGCTCAGAAGCAGCTATTTTCTCTGATTAACAGATTCACTGCCGTAATCACATTTTTCGCAACGTCTGGCGGTTGCCGGCAGCGCTTGTTTATCACGATAGGAAAGCGGCCACTCGTCAGTGGGCAGCCGAAGTCTGCTTCGTTCGCAAAGCAGACCTCAGCGCATGACGCAGCGAATGTCTGCACTCCGTCCCTTGTGTTGATCGACGCGAGCGGCCCCGAGCGGATCTTAACGCAGTGGGCGCAGGCAATGGCAGTTTTGAGCCGAGCTGTATATGTCGCTACCGATTGCGCGGTTTGGCAGCAAAACATGGAATTAAACGACCAAAGGAATAAGTCTTAGGTCAGACCCCCTTCTTAGGCTGGACCCCTTATTGGGGGGCAGCCTGTAGACAGTTCAGCCCCGCTTTAAGTGTTGCCGCGGCACTATCGACGATAGGGATGCCGAGATCTTCAGACAGACGTTCAGCCACCGAAGCGCCAGCCAGATTGGTGCACATGATGAAAATCATATCCGGCCGGAACGCTGCCACACTGCGCACAGCCCCATCGATTGCTTCAGGGATAATATCCGCAAAATCATGGCTGAGCGCGCCACCAAAATGCGAACTTGCCACACATTCGATCCCTAAGCTTTTGTAGTTTTCTATGACTTTAAGATGAACATCGTTCGTATAAGGCGTCACCAAACCGAGTTTGAGACCTGCGCTTGCCTGAATTTGCGCATTCATTGCAAAGACACAGCTTGTTGTGGGTATTCCTGTTTCTGCTTGGACGGCTTCGACAAAGGCTTCGTCATGCGCTGTGCCCAACCAGCTGGCCGATGTGCCGCCCCAGACAATCGCATCGACTTTAGCATCCGCCAGCAACACAGCTGCATCAACGTGACGGCGCAATTCAAACTGCGCTTGCGAGCTGCCCCCGAGGGCGACATCGATGACGCCGAGGCGGGAAAAATGTGCCGACACCCCAGTGCCGGCTAACATTCGTGCCGCAAGGGGTTCGACGACAGTATTGGACGATGGCAATAAAATACCAAGCCGCTTGCCGACGAGACCGCTTCGCTGTGATGAGGACTGGGTCATATGATGGATCGGCGTGAGGCGATGCCCCCATCAACAGTGAAGATCGCGCCTGTGGTATAGCCTGACCGGAAGGAGGCCAAGAAAACAATCAGGTCCGAGATTTCATGTTTATGGGCTGGGCGCGACAATGGATATGTCTTTTCAAGCTCAGAGTACTGATTTGCGTCACCCAATTCACTTGCGGCACGTTTCTTGAGCATGTTGTAAATTCGGCTGGTATCAACGGGTCCAGGATTGACCCCGACGACGCGGATGTTGTCGTCAAGACTATGACCACCAAGGGCGCGCGTGAACGCCATCAGACTCGCATTTCCGGTCGTACCCGCGATGTATTTGGGGTCAAACACTTCGCCACCATTGCCGATATTATTCACAATAACGCCGCCGCCAGCTTGCTTCATCTTGGCATAGAACAGGCGACACAGGTTGATGTAGCCAAAGACCTTGAGCTCCCAACCTTGTCGCCAAGCAGCCTCGTCAACTTCAAATAAACTTCCGCTTGGAACAACGCCTGCGTTGTTCACCAGAATATCGACGTCACCCACGGCGTCTGAGAGTTTTTCTGCGGCCCCAGCTTCGGTCAAATCGATAGGGTGCAATGTAACAGTGACATCGCTTACCGCCTGAATGCGGTCTTTTAATGCGGACAGTTTGTCAGTGCTGCGCGCTGTGAGGTGGAGATGCACGCCTTCTTGTGCGAAAGTTTCGGCAAGATGCTCGCCGATGCCCATTGAGGCCCCCGTGATCAGGGCGACCTTTCCTTGAAGCTTTAGATCCATGTTAACTCCTGATGTTCATGTGTGAGACAGTTGTATGGTGGTTGTGGTGGTTAAAGACGTAGGTTTCGGGCCAGGGCCATAACATCGCCCCCAAGCACAGCAACGTGGTCGCGCATGGCTTGCACTGTTGCGGCTTCGTCGCGGTTGCGAATGGCCTCAGCAATATTGGCATGCTCTGCCACGGCTTCTTGCTGACGGCCGGGATTAAAGGTGATGAAACGGCGATAGGGGGACAGCCGCCGGTCAAGCAAAACGATCTGATCTTCCAGAACGTGATTGCCAGCCGCAGACCAAATGGTGCGGTGAAATTGCGTGTTGGCCTCAAAATAACTTTCCGCCGTACCGTTGCGCGCTTCCACTTCGCAAAGTTCGTGATATTCGATCAACCGAGCGATCTCTTCATCTGTCGCGCGCAAACAACACAGACGGGCGGCGGCGGCTTCCATTTCGGCGACAACCTCGAACAGCTCCATCACCTCTGACATCGTTGGCTTGGTCACGGTCGCCCCGTAGCGTGGCAAAAAGCGGACAAGCCCCACGGTCGCCAAAGTGCGCAAAGCCTCACGCACGGGCGTACGCGATGCACTAAAGCGCGCGGCAAGCACTTCTTCTTCCAGCTTTTCACCGGGCTTGAGACGGCCCTCGACGATATCTTGTTCAATCTGCATCGTCAGAGTTTCCGTCAAAGTAAGATTGCTGCGTGTTTTGAGCTTATCCATCTTAGTCCGCCTATTTTTTGATCATTTTCTCAGTCAAGCGCGCGTTGTGACCTGCAATACGTGCCGTTTGTATGATTCAATGTATACACAGAGCTTTTTTCATGTCCACACTGATTAATACAAGTTCACATAAGAATGAATGAAGTGCCTTACAATCAACCATTTCACTTCAGGCTTGGTGCTTTTACAGACCTCTCACGGGGTCCTGACATCAAAACGATATCCAACAGGAGACAAAGAATGACAAAGAAAATTCTCATCGCGGCAATTGCCGCCCTTTGCACGGCCACGGCGGCCTCTGCAGACGGTTTTCCAGAAAAACCAATCACATGGGTTGTAAACTGGCCCGCTGGCGGCGGTCAGGACACCACAAGCCGCTTGGTGGCAGAAGCTCTGAGTGAAGAGCTTGGCGTCCCTGTCGCTGTTGAAAACTATGATGGCGCGGGCGGTCTTGCCGGCATGCGCATCTTGGCTGACGCTGACCCAGACGGATACACCATCGGGATGCTCGGATCTTCCACTGTGATCCAACAATACACCACCGACGCTCCTGTGATGATGGACCAACTGTCAGTGATTTCCTTCTTTGGCCCAGATCCCGGCGCGCTCACTGTGGGCGCTAAAAGCGACTATGATAGTCTTGCGACATATGTTGCTATGGCCAAAGAAGCCCCCGCGAGCGTGATCAACGGCAACGACCCTCCCGGTGGTGCGTCTTACATCTCTGCTGCGATCATGGAATCGTCCCTCGGGCTCAAGTTGAACAAAGTGCCATACAAAGGTTACGCGCCAACTGTGACCGCTCTTTTGGGTGGTGAGGTACAAAGCGCCACAGTGCCGCTGCCCCAAGTGCTTGACCATGTTGCCAGCGGTGATCTGCGCGTTCTAGGTGTGATGGCTGCGGATCGTCACTTCCTCGCGCCAGACATTCCAACCTTCGCAGAGCAAGGCTTTGACGTTACTGCCGGTGATTTCCGCGCAGTGGTTGGCCCAGCTGGCATCCCTGAAGAGCAGCTTCAAGTTCTCTCAGACGCTATGGTGGCTGTTTTGTCTTCCCCTGAGTTCGTGTCCAAAGCAAATGCTGCGGGATACATGATCGAGCCATTGGGCGCAGAACAGGCCGCAGCACGCATCGAGACTTTCGACACACAAGTCTACCCCGTGCTTGAAGCCGCTGGTCTTGTCACAAATCCTCGTGGCTGATTTGAACACACAAACACCTGCCCACGGCGAGATCACACGTGATCTTGTCGTGGGTGGGGCGTCTATCGGCCTCGCGATTGTCGGGGCCGTGGCGCATATCACCCAAGGGGGGCGCCTGCATGATGATTTCGGCGCCGAACCTGGCCCTGCTTTGCTGCCCGAATTGCTCCTGACCGCTTTGCTTGTGGTGGGGGGACTTTTGGTCTTGCGCGGGTTTCTGGCGAAACGCTCAGAACGCACGGAACACGCTGCGCAACCCGTGGCGACGGCACTGGCACATCCCGACCCTAGTGAGGCGGATATGCCTGCGCGTGCTTTGTCGGTGTTGCTGACAACAATCGTGTTTGCTCTTTTGCAAACCGTTTTTGGTTTTGGCGTGACCGCCGTGCTTCTTGGCGCGACGCTATGCGCAGCATTGGGATGGAGTGAGCAACGCGCGCTCCTGCGCTCGGCCTTTGAGGGCGGCGCAATTGCTGGGATCTTATATTTGACGTTTCGGTATCTGCTTTCGGTTCCGTTGACCTAAATTCTGACTTTAATACCAAGGATACCACATGCTGGATGTGTTTTTTTCGACGTTAACGGACCCTGTCGCGCTTGGCCTATGCCTTGCGGGGGTCACTGCAGGCCTGCTCTTCGGGGCCGTGCCCGGTGTAAGCTCAACGATGGCGCTGGCTGTGATGCTCCCGTTAACTTATGGAATGAGCCCTGAAAATGCGATGATGCTCATGCTTGGCGTGTTCTTTTCTAGCGTTTACGCTGGATCAGTTTCCGCGATTTTGCTGAATATTCCGGGCACGCCTGGGGCGATGATGACATTGCTCGACGGCCACCCTATGGCGCGCAACGGGCAAGCAGGCTATGCCATGACATATGCCCTGGTCGCGTCCATTGTGGGCGGTATATTTGGTTGGTTTTTTCTAACCACGACAGCCCCATTCATCGCCCAATATGCCCTCAAATTTGGCAGTCCTGAATATGCAGCCGTTGTATTCTTCGGTCTCATTTTAGTCGCTTACGCTGCATCTGGCGACATTCTACGCGGAATCGTCGCGGGCATTATCGGTTTAATGATTGGTGCGATCGGCCGCGATGTTGTGACGGATGTGCCCCGATTTACCTTTGGCATGCCGTCGTTGGAAAGCGGGATCGATATCATCCCCCTCGCAATTGGTTTGTTTGGGATCAGCGAAGCCCTATCATCGATCGAGAAAACACCCTCTAAGCTTCAAGTGGCGACGGCGCCTTTGGGACGCTTGATGCCACCTTGGCGGGACATTCTGCGCGAACTGCCCGCAATGTTGCGCGCTTCAACAGTTGGAGCACTTGTCGGGGCAATCCCTGCGGCGGGCTCTGCTGTGGCCGTTGCTGTGGCCTATTCCTTTGAAAAACGCCTGTCTTCAACGCCTGAAAAATTTGGCACAGGTTTGGCGCGCGGCGTTGTCGCCCCCGAGGCGTCAAACAACGCCTGCGTAGGCGGGGCCCTGATTCCGATGATGACGCTTGGCATCCCTGGAGACAGCATCACGGCCGTCTTGATAGGGGTCTTGTTGCTGCACGGCCTACGCCCAGGACCCGGCTTGTTTGACAGCCAGCCAGAGTTTGTGTCGACAATTTACGTGGCTCTGCTTTTTGCCATCGTCCTGACGGCACTCATTGCCGGAACCTTAGGTATTCGCGTCTATAACCGTGTCTTGCAGCTTCCACGGCGGATGCTGTTCACGGGCGTGATCCTACTGTGCCTGCTGGGGGCTTTTGCTGTGCGAAATTCCTTTTTTGACGTCTGGGTCGCCATTTTGTCGGGTGGTCTTGGCTATGGTTTTACCAAGCTGGGCATTCCTGTTTTACCTTTGGCCTTCGGGGCCGTTTTGGGGCCTATCCTTGAAGAGAACCTGCGCAGAACATTGATGATCTATAAAGATTGGACCATCTTTTTTGAGCGCCCGATTAGCTTGGCCCTCATTACGATCGCTCTGCTGGTTCTTTTGGGGCCCTTACTTGTGCGGGCTGTTCAATTTGTACGCGCGCGCAGATAGGTGATCCGTATCGACCATCCTCAAGTCCCGCGCTTCAGTAACTCTGCGCGAAATTGTAGTTCATGCGTATTTTCGATGACAGCTTTCAACATCTCTTTGATCTGCGATGGAGAGGTTTGTCTTGTGACGATGTCGAAGGTGCCAAGCATGTCCAAAATAGGTTGGGTAATCTCGAACATCAGATCTGTTTCAAAAGTCTTTCGGCGTAACGTTGTTTAAAGACTGATCTTTCAGGATGGCAAGGGCATTGGTTGTAGGCGCTGGTCCTATTGCTCTTGCCGCGGCTGATGTATCGCACGCATTGACGGGGCAGAGGTTACGGCGGCTGATGTATCGCCCGAAAAGCTTGCTATGTGTGAAACACGCTTTGGCCTCAAGACACTCTTGATTGGTGACGCCACGCTTGGTGACCACGCATTTGGCTATCGCCGTTCAGAAGCACCGCGACGACCGGCGCTTGATGGCTATGTTGGCGTTATCGATGAGATACTGCACACCGACATAGCCCTCATCAAAAAAACAACGTCACACGTCGAAGCGCATCTTTGAGCGCCTGCGCGACGAACACGGATACGCTGGCAGCTTGGTCAACCACGACAGGGCGGAGATGCGGTTCTCGCGCATCAGATTGGGCAAGTTGGGTTTTCTGTCTTTACGGTCAATGACGCGATGCACGTTGACCCGAGCGAGCGGCCATGGCTGGTTTATGATCCCGTTGTGGCGCATCTACCTCAGACCAAGTGGACCAAAGGCCTCGCTCATACCCACATCCGTATCTCAGTACGGCGCTTTTTCGCCTGCTCGTTCAGATAAATGGCGCGACACAAGCCCAATGTTCAGCGACATTCGTGGCTTTATTTCAGTCCCATAGCTCATCTCTTTTGTTGCAGTGAATGTTATCAGCCGTGACACGCCCATCCCCAGCTGAAACCGCTTGAAACAATTTTAGACATCCATCGTCTTAGAGATAACCTCAAGCGCGGTTATTGCAGTCGGCGCGTTGTTATCATTGTCATACGTTGCGATTCCGAGGAAATGCGCAACGAGATCTAACACCGCCGAATCGTCATCTTCCGCGAACGACACAGTCGAATCATTAAAGGTTACCAATACTCTCATCACAACTCCAAGTTTTCGGTCTATATTTCACTCGTTTTTGCCTAAAATTGAGGCCGCACTTTGGCGGCTCAGTGAAATCTTCTATCAAAATCCGACGCTTTTGCCTTTTTCGCGACACATTTTTTTTCAACAGCGACCGCTAGCTCTAGCGAGGCGAGTAGGCTGCTCTGCTTGGTTCAGACGGGCCGACACCCCACCGCCTGCGATCCGGATTGCAACTTTAGATTGTGCTTTGACATCGATGATCCGCCACGTATAAGATTGGAAACAATCATATGAAATTATCATCATTGTCGCCAAAATGACTTGCAATGCTAGATTTGCGGCGTCACGTTCTATCTAACAAACATGTCATGTAGCAGGTCATCCCCGACCAAATTCTGGAGTCCCCTATGCCGTCACAAGCTGGTGCTGAGATGTCATCCCCCCGAAACAACTATAACTCTAAAGCCGTCAATCGACTGATGTGTGCCGATTGGAGCGCCTATTCAGCGTCCTATGACCTGCTGTCCGAGCACAACCCTGAATACCAGGCACTTCTGCAGGATTTCGAAGCCTTTTTGGCCACAATAGAGGCACCGCAGGTGATCTATGACATCGGCGGCGGTACAGGGAACTACACCGAAATCGCGGCCCGCGCCTACCCCGATAGCGAGATACGCTTTGTAGAACCCGACACGAACATGAACAGATCGGCACAGTCCAAACTGGCCGCCTACGGAAATATCAACTACGATAACCGCGCGCTTGAAGACATTGACGCCACGGGCTCAGCAGATCTCGTCATCTGCGTCCACGCACTATATGCAATGCCCGCGCCAGAACAACGGCTTGCCGACCTACGTAGGTTGCTTCGTCCGGGTGGACTTCTCTACCTCATCGATATCGGTCGCTACATGAATGTGCCCGATTGGCGCAGCTATCTGTTCTCAAGCCTGAAAAAAGAACTCGGGCTGGTCGGGGCACTCCGGGTCTTTTGGCAAGGTCGCGAAATCGCCAAGCAAAATAAGAGCATCCTAAAGGCTCAGAAAAAAGGCGTCTACTGGACACACACCGAAGCAGAGTTCGCATCGCTTGTCGCCCAAAATGGGTTTGAAATCATGAGACAACAATCCGTTTACCGCGACCACAGCGACCTTCTTGTGTGTCGTGCAATATCGTAGTCACGCAAAGACGACAGGACCGACTATGGAACATCAAGCTATAGAGGCGCTGAAGCGCTCTCGCTATAAAATTCTGACCAAAAGTCAGGACCTCGAAAAGGTGTATCGTCTGCGCTACAAAGGCTATCTCGCCGAACAAGCGATCGACGAAAACGAGCGCGGCATCATGACTGACTCTTATGACGAGACCGCGAACTGCGTTCACGTCGCGGTTGAAATGGATGGGGAAATTATGGCGGCGATGCGGCTGCATGTGATATCCAAGACTTCACCCTCGTCGCCCTCGCTGGAAGTGTTCCCCGAAATTTTGGACTATCTCAAGCCTGGAGAAACGGCCCTTGATCCGACCCGATTTGTGATCAACCCCGCAGCCCGCAAACAGCGTGTGCCATTGCACTTTTTGGTCATGCGAATCCCATTTCTTGCCACGATGTCCTACAATATCGATTTGGCCCTTGCCGCGGTGCGTGTTGAGCATACCCCATTCTACCGTCGCTACCTTGGCTATGATTTGGCGATTGGCCCCCGTAGCTACCCGTGGCTTAAAAAACCGCTCCAGCTTTTGACCTCTAACGTTTGGGAACGGCGCGACGCGGTTCTGGCACGCACACCAATTTTCGGTCCGATCAACGGTATCCCACATTCTAACATTGCGTTTCCGGACCTCTCGAGAAATTATGTTGCGTTAAAGAATGGTCGTTCCAAGGTCGCCTGATAGCGTCAGCGCGCAAACATTCAGCATACCACTCCATGGTCCATGCAGTCCACGTCCAACGCGTTTTGCGGCATGGACCATGGAGTGCTGTGTTTCTCTTGCAACTTTGCCTTAAATTGGAACGGAAAAATTCACGTTTGACCTTGCAAATGGACGATTTTCGACACATTTCAACTACAACGTGAATCCGACACATTTCAACCACATTTCAACTTTAACGTGCATCCGATACGTGTCAGTTATAGCGTGAAATTGCGCAAAGCGCTGGGGGCAAAGCTGGGGGCAAAGATGCAGGGACTAAGCACATTTAGGGCGACCCAGAATAACTGGTTTAGTTCCGACGGTCGTGAACAAAACATCAAGGATTACGCAAGCCTTCTCAGCGAGCTTGTTTGGAAGCGACAGACGAGCTTTCTGGCGGCGGCCGTACTGGCAGCGTTTTACTTCGACGCTGTCTCAGTCTTCGCGACCTATGCGCTCGTAGCCCTCACCGAATTTCTTGATGTAGACCTTGGGCGAAAATCAAAATCTTGGGATGGTCAAGACCCGGTCGTTGGCCGAAAAATTTTCAAACGCATCGTCATCAATACAATCATAAGCGCGCTGGCGATCAGTGTTTTCATTGTGAACATGGCGCTACAACAGTCATCAACGGGGCATTTCACGCCACTCTTTTTCTTATTCTCGGCATCCGTCTTCGCAGCAATGTACAATAGCCAACTTATAGGTATCCTACTTTTGCGGCTCACATTTTACGGCTTTGCGTTTCTCTTCATCGCGGTTTTCGACTTGGTGCGTTATGCACCTCCGCTCAAGTCTCAAATCTGGTTGGAGTTTTTCACGATCATCTTCGTGCTTTACTTCATTGTCGATATTTCGATCAAGTTCTCCCTCCGCCATAAAGAGCGGCTTGAGCAGATGAAACAGATCAAAGAAGAAAGCGAGCGCGCGAAGGCCGCTTTGGAAGTCAAAGCACAGTTCTTGGCCACGGTTAGTCATGAATTGCGCACGCCACTGACATCGATCATTGGAGCGCTCGAACTCGTCAAGAATGACACACTGACATCGCTTCCCGAGTCTCTTAAACCCATCATAAACATCGCTGCTCGAAACGGGAAACGCCTCGCCGCCCTGATCGAAGACCTTCTTTGCATGCAAAAAATCGAATCCAACGAGATGGAGTTCGATTTTGTCTCCATCGATGCGAATGACCTCTTATGCGAAACCGTGGACTCTACCTCAGGGGTTGCAAGCAAGCTCGGCATCCATGTCACAATAGAGCCCTGCGCAGAGGCGTGTTCGATCATAGGCGACCGCGACCGCCTGGTCCAAGTTTTGACGAACCTTTTGTCTAATGCCTTGAAGTTCTCCTCCTACGGCAACACCGTCAAAGCGCGCGTAGAGGCACTCGGCACTCGCATTCGCATTTCTATCCATGACGAAGGGTTGGGTATTCCGGCAGGCTCAAAGGACCGCGTGTTTGGCAAGTTCAGCCAAGTGGATTCCTCTGATGTGCGCAGGATCGGCGGTACTGGACTTGGCCTCTACATTAGCAAACAGATCGTCGAGCGCCACAACGCCATCATCGATTACGTCAGCGAACTCGGCGTCGGCTCAACCTTCTATGTGGAATTTGATCGTGGAACAGACAGCCATAATTAGACCGCCACATCACGGCGACCTGAAGCAGAGACGTCCCTTTGAGTTTGAGGGGCGTTTCTTCTGATTGCGAACGACACTTATGTTCGTGATGAAGGAGACTGCAATCAATACGTAGGTGCCGGTTTCAGTTTGAAAATTCAGGCAAAAGGCTCAAAAGGGCGTCAAAACTTGGGCTGACGCAATTTCTTCACCCAGAGTGAGCCGATAGGGTGTTGGCATTTTATGATTAACCTATTGTATTTAATTAATTTTTTCATGGAACTTCACACTCCTAAATCGCACAGCTGAGACGAGGTAGATTGCGACGGTTGCCCCCTCCCACAACCAAATCCAACGAATTCTGGCAGTCTGCTTGTTAATCAAATGGCATAGGCTGTGCAATTTCTTCAAGCGACAAAATATCCGAGATCAATCCAGACTGAGCCCCGTCTGGCCATGTGAAAAATGTGACTGCGCCAGGTTCTAACGCAAGTGAATGGACGGCATCTTTGCGTTGATCACGATGTACAGAATGGCATGTGCTTGGGGAAATTTGGCATAAAACACTGCCGATCTGGCCTGTAATCGCGCGGTGGACATGACCTGATATCATACGGGTAGGGCCGGGATATTGCTCAAGCCGTTCCATCAGAGCCGCGCCGTTGCGCAGGTTATCGGCGTCCATTTCGGTAATGCCGCAATGCATCCACGGATGATGTGTGGCGACAACTAGGGGCTTGCCTGCAAGCGTGGACAGCTGTGTGTCAACGAAGGTGAATGCAAGGTCAGACAGCTCGCCGTGATGCGCGCCCTCCAGCAAGGTATCAAGTCCCAAGACCGCGAAGGGACCAAAATCACGTAGCCATTGGATAGGGCCAGAGGATGGCATCCAGTCTTGCTGCGAAAAGGTGGCACGCATTGTTTCGCGGGTATCATGGTTTCCCGGAATGGCGATCCACGGCACATCAAGGTCGGCCATAATTTCGGAAAAATGTGCATATTCTTCAGCTGTGCCTGTGTCTGTGAGATCACCAGTCACGATCGCACAGTCTATTTTTCCCAAGGATGGTAGGCGCTTGTTGATATATGCGACAGCTTTGCGCAGGCTCGCATTTGTATCTGAGGCCTTGCAGACAAATCGGCCTTTTTCGACAATATGTGTATCAGTAATTTGAATAAACGCAGGCATCAAGCGGCTTTCTTTTCGTTTGGTAACATGAGGATTGCGGCAGGATCGATGGAGACGCCAACTGTGTCGCCAACCTTTGGGGCGTTCAGTGCGGCGTGCAAGGCAAAGACTGGTTCAGGGGCCAGACCCTGAAGAGCGATACGATAATGAGTGCCCATAAAGGTCACCGAAATAACTTTAGCGCGTAGCGGGCTGTTGTCATCCAAGCGCACATCTTCGGCGCGCACGAATGCCAGCTTGTCTGTTGCTGGGGCTGGAAGCGTTAAGGAACCTGTTTCAAAATGCAGCGTGTCAGTTTCGATGTGACGCCCTAGCGGCATGGCTGCGCCTATGAAGCGCGCCACGAATTCGGATTCTGGCGCACGGTAGAGGGCTTCTGGCGTGCCTATTTGGGCGATTTTACCGTGAGACATCACTGCAACGCGGTCAGCGATTGCCATAGCTTCATCTTGATCGTGGGTCACAAATATCGCCGTAATGCCAAAGCTGCGCAACAGCTGCGCCAACTCATCGCGCAGCTGCCCGCGAAGGGCGGCATCCAGTGCCGAAAGAGGTTCGTCCAACAACAACAGCCGCGGGCGCGGAGCAAAAGCACGGGCTAGAGCGACCCTTTGGCGCTGGCCACCCGAAAGGGCATTGATGGGGCGTGTCGCATAGGGCTCAAGCTGGCAAAGTGCGATGACTTCATCCACGCGTGTGTTGATTTCGGATTTGGCCAGTTTTTGCATCTTGAGGCCGTAGCCGATGTTGCCGCGCACTGACATGTTCGGGAACAGCGCGTAGGATTGAAACACCATGCCGATTTTGCGCTGCTCGACGGGCAGGTGGGTAAAGTCTTCGTTATCAAACAGCAGCCTTGCGCCCTCGTCAGGCTTTTCCAACCCTGCGATGATGCGCAGCAATGTTGATTTTCCGCAGCCAGATGGACCAAGAAGCGATACAATTTCGCCCTGAGGAATATCAAGGTCAGTTGGCATCAGAGCGCGTGTCCCATCGGGGTAGGTTTTTGCAGTACTGGTCAGAGAAAGCGTCATGACATAATCCTTTGGGCGCGTGCGGTGGCCCATTGCATGGCCAGCAAAAGAGGGACGATCATCACAAAGAAGATCAGGGTATAGGCGGACGCGATTTCTAGCCGCATAGAGGCATAGCTATCGGCAAGTCCGACAGGCAAGGTTTTCAAAAAAGGGGTGTGCAGCATCCAAGTGAGATTGAATTCACCGATAGATAGGGTCACCACCGTCAAGGCCCCTGCCAGAATGCCAGGCAGCGCATTTGGTACGACGATGTCAAAGAACCTGCGATGCGGTGGGGCGCCCAATGACGCGGCGCCTTCTTCGAGGGTTTTAAGGTCAATCGCTGCCAGAACGGACATGACAGAGCGCACCATGAACGGCAGGGTATAGAGAACATGACCGACCAGAATAAATGTCCAACTCATACGAAATTCACGCCAGCCGCCGTAAAGTTGCAAGAGCGCCAATGCCAGCGCAAGGCCAGGGATGGCGAGCGGAAGCGAGATGAATTCTTCAAGTATCCGCGACAGCCGACCTGGATTTCGCGCGAGCGCATAGGCGGCAGGCACGCCGATGATCAAAGTGGAAGCAAGACAGGCCAGTGCCAGCCCGACCGACAAGAATATGCTACTGGAATAGAGCGCCCAAACCTCGATGATCCACTTGAGTGTCAGACCTGAGGACACACCCCTAAAGTAGTTTACGGTGAGGCCCGCCAGTACCGATTGCAGCGTTGGGATCAAAAGGAAAGCGCAAGCCACCAATGTGATGGCGAGTTGAAATAGCTTTGCGGGTGATTTGAACATTTCAGCCTCCTGCCGCGATTGTTGTGCCAGAAAAACTACGTGCGATCAGCAGTAAGGCCCAAGTGATCACGCCTAAAACCACAGAAAGAGCAGCAGCCATGGCGATATTCGCCGACAAGGTGAATTCAGTATAAATGACCATCGGTAAGACATCGATATTGGTGGCCAATGTGAAAGCCGTCCCAAAAGCGCCCATAGCGGTGGCAAAGGCGATCGCCCCTGCCGCAGTCATCGCGGGCGCCAAAGCGGGTAGGATAACATCCAGAACAACACGATGCGTTGGAGCCCCCAAGGTCAGGGCGGCTTCTTCTAGCGCAGGATCGATTTTTTCTGCTGCGGCCATCACGGTCAGCAAAACCCGGGGTATCGAAAAGTAGAGATAGCCCAGAAACAATCCAAAGGCTGAATAGGCAAACACCCAATGGCCGGGCAAAATTTGGTTTACCAAACCCTGACGCCCGCCCAATAGGATGATCATAAATCCGACCACCACTCCGGGAAACGCAAGAGGCAGGGTGAGGATGGAAAGCAATACGCCGCGTCCCGCAAATCTGTTGCGCACGAGGAACAATCCCGCGGTTGTTGAAATGCCCAACGCTGCGATGGTGACCGCGATCGATATTAAGACTGTGTGCAACAAGGTCGAATAATAGCGCGGGGTTTGCAGAATTTTTAAGTAAATGCCCCAGCCAAATTCGCCTTCGCCCGAGGCAAGGATCAAACGGCTCAATGGCAAAGCCAAAAAGGTCAGTGTAAAGATTGCCAGCGGAAGCAAGCAAAGCTGAACGAAGGTGCGAGAGGTCATCTGAATGCCTTTGGTTTTATCGGTTGAGAGGAGCGGTGGCGCTCCCCTCTCTTTTTTGAAGTGAGGGCTATTTTACTTCTGACAAATACCGCTCGCCAAATGCGGCTTGTGCTGTGGCCATGTCATTGTAATCGACCGATGCAGCACGCTCGTATTCGCTGGCAGGCAGGAACTTAGCCGCAACTTCTGCGGGCAGCTTTACTGGGCGTGCTGGCTGCAAATAGGCATTGGTCCAGATCGCTTGGCCTTCATCAGAAAGGATGAAATCCAATACGCGTTTGCCCGCATCAGGGTTTGGCGCATCCTTCACAAGGCTCATGACATATGGCACGCGCAAGGAGCCTTCGCAGGGCAATACAAATTCAAAATTGCCGTCTTCTTCGTATTTGCCGCGGTAAGCGTTGAAATCATAATCAAACAAGATTGGAATTTCGCCAGATACAACGCGCGCAAAAGACGTTTGTTTTGGCACGATAGGGTCGTTTTGTGCCAGATCGTTGAAGTATTTGATGGCCGGGTCAAAGTTGTTCAAATCGCCACCAAAGGCGATGTTGGCTGCAATCGCGCCAGCGTAACCGACAAATGCAGATGATGGATCAAGGTAGCCGACCATGCCACGGTATTCGGGTTTGGTCAGGTCTGCAAAACACTGCGGTACTGGCGCACCCGCCAAAGCATCGACATTTACGAAAAAGCCAATTGTGCCGTAGTGAATGGCAAACCAATTGCCGTCCGCGTCTTTCAGGCCTTCAGGGATGTCGTCAAAACCAGTTGGCTTATAAGGCTCTACAAGACCGTCTGCACCCGCTTTGATGCCCGTTGTCACACCGTAATAAGCAACGTCAGCCACAGGGCTTGCGCGTTCTGCGATCAACTGGCTGATGGTTTGGCCAGAGTTCTTGTTGTCATGTGGCATCTGGATATCAAGTTTTTCGTCGATAGCTTCCAGCATCGAGGCCCAGTCCGCCCACTGGGGAGGGCAGTTGTAGCAGATAGCATCCTCAGCGAAGGCGGGTGCGGTAACGACGGTTGCAGCCAAAGCAGCAAAAAGTGTATGTTTCATGGGTTCGTCCTTGATTGATTTAGATCTTCAGCGGGGGAACAGACGACGGTTGGGCGGCCACCCGATCGTCGTCAGTCCTTTTCGGGTTGGGAGCCGCAAGGGTCTCGCCCTCCCGAAAAGAAAAGGGCAGGGGCGGGCGTTGTTTCAGGCCAAGGCCCTGCAATGCGTTTAGAAGAGACCGGGCGGCCTGCCGCCCCATCGCTTCGGGCGATGTTTCAATGGTGGTCAGGGGCGTTTCGAGCAGCCGCCCGATTTCGATCCCGTCAAATCCAACAACAGAAAGATCCTGAGGCACCTGCCAACCCAAATGCCGCGTTGCCTTTTGTACGGCGATGGCAAGAAAATCATTTGAGGCAAACAGCGCGGTAACATCAGGGTAATTGATAAGGATGGCGGCCAGTCGTTCGGGATGGCGCGCTTCATCTTCGCTGATTTCGATCAAAGTCGGCTGGGCCAGTCCGCTTGCTCTACATTGTTCATGAAACCCAGCATATCGATTGCGCGACCGATCAGACGTCGAAAAACGCAGCGCCAGAAAGCCGACGCGTTTGTGGCCGAATGCAGCAAAACGACGTGCCACCTCAGCAGCGGCGACAAAATTATCAACGTAGGCAGTCACCAAACCGTCAATAGGATCATGAAACATGAGCGACACAGGGATATCGCGCTGTTTGGCTTGCATCAATGCCGAGCTGCGATCTGGGGCGACCATGGTGGCGATGATCCCGTCCACATTGTTTTCCATCAATGTGGTGATTGCAGTACCGTCTGCGTCATCGTCGTAGTTCGAACATGAAATCAACAGCTGGTAACCCGATCCTAAAAGCTCGGATTGGACGCCTTGTACCGCTTCGGCAAATACCGGGTTTGCCAAAGAGGGCACCAGACACCCAATGGTCATCGATTTTCGACTCTGAAGTGCCCGCCCTGCGGCGTTGAAACTAAACCCTAAATCATGTGCTGCCCGTTGGACCCGTTCGCGCATTTCCGCACTTGCAGGGCCGGAATTGTTTAACACTCGACTGGCGGTTGCTATGCCGCAGCCAGCTACCCGCGCGACGTCTTTGATTGTAGCAGAGGTCACGGGATGCATATGATAAGCCCTATTGGAAACGTTTCCATTCACATATTTGAGATTCGTTACAGGAGTATGACGGCACAAAAACTGTGGTTCGCATCCTCAGGCGCAGAGGGGCTTACCGGTTCCTTGGGTCATGCGTAAAAGTCGCTGAAATGCGCCATAAGCATATGACACTTCGATTGTGCCGAAAGCTTCGCACAGTGGACCTTAATCAATGCGTACCTCACTCACTGCTTGGCAGTGTTATGCGCAGTATGATCCCGAGAGGGGAGACACTCGCGACACTCGTACGAAGTGCGCTGTCGCCTTTTTTAAATGGTGCGCTCATCTGTCATCCGCGCCAGTTCCCGCTTCAATCGCCTGAGTTCAGCAGCCTGATCCAACACTTCGGGCCTCACATGCGCTGGCTTCGAAAACTGCGCCTTGCACGCTAACAGTGAGTTGGTGCTGATCCCCAATCGTGCACAAGCCTCCGCAAACGAATATCCTTGATCCATCACTTGGGCGACGGCATCACGCTTGAACTCATCTGTAAATCTAATTGCCGACATCTCTGACGCCTTGGTTCCAAAATCACCAAGCAAAGCGTCTACAAATTTAGGGGCACTTCAAGCTTTCGGCTCAGGGTTTCCAATTCTTGCTGCGTTGGGAATGCAGCGGTTGTGCCTGGCCGCGTGACTGTAATGGCTGCAGCGCGCACCGCGAGATCCAGATCATGGGCACAAATTTTACTGCCGCGTAGAATTGCTGAGCCGATCGTGACGCTTTGCAACGTGTCGCCCGCGCCAGTGCTGTCTACGACGTGGCATTTGTGCGCGGGCACGGCCACGATGTCGCTCCCACGCGCCGCGTCGCGTTGGCCAAGCAGAGCCCCTCGCGCGCCCAGCGTGAGCACCACAGTCGCTATATTCATATCCAACAAGTGGTATACGGCGGCCTCATCTGCCTTGCCTGTGATCTGCTCGGCTTCGTGTTCGTTCAGAAACAAGATATCTAAGCTTGGCAACAAGGGAATGAATTCTCGATCAAAGGGAGATGGATTGAACGCGACCAGCATCTGCTGCTTACGGGCTTGAGCTATAAGGTCAGCTGTTGTCGACAGTTGCAAGTTGCCTTGAAGCACAAGTAGATCGCCCGCCACTGCGTCCGCCATCAAGGGCAAAACATCGATCAGGTCAACACTTCTCGCGCAATCGACGGTCGCGATATTGGCATTTCCGCCAGCAGCGTCCTTGAGCACAACAGTTGTGTCGCTGGCACAATCATGTCGTTTGATCAAGCGTGAGACCACAGGTTCTTTTGCAAGCAAATCTCGCATGTGTTGGCTTTGAAGATCTGTTCCGACTGCAGCGATCAGAATCGTCGGCACCCCTGACCGCCCTAAGACAATCGCTTGATTCGCGCCCTTACCCCCCAGATCAAGAGAGACCCTACTGCCAAAAATTGACTCTCCCTCATTGGGAAATCTGTCAATCCCAATGGTTTGATCCATCGCAATATTCCCGACAATAAAGACCTTCATCCCGACTCCTTTTCACGGACCCCGTGCTGCGTAAGTTTTAAGCGCCAGTCAAAAATGACACCAATATCTTAACAAGACTGCTTGACAGAATCGAGAATATCAATGGTAAAAGGGTTTAGTAAACGGCTTTACAAGGCAAAAACTGCTTCTTTAATCAATAGAAGGTCAAATGATGAAATCGCGTACAAACCTCAAGACCGTGGCCGGAGAAGCGGGAGTGTCCTCGACAACTGTGTCCCGCTACTTGAACGGCACGCTCGAACTTCCAGAGGCGACCCGCGAACGCATCAATGCAGCTGTCATCAAATTAAACTACCATCCAAACCCGCATGCCCGCAGACTTAGCCTTGGTCGCTCAGATACGATTGCAGTCATTCTTCCTGACATCGCAAATCCATTTTTTGCCAAACTAGCCGCAGCAATCGAGCTGGCTGCCACCGCGCACAATTCGATGGTTTTGCTTCACGCGACATTCAACAAGAGTGACCGAGAGCTCGAGGCACTCAAACGCGCATCTCAAAACCGCGTTGATGGCGTTGTCTTTGTCACCAACCGCACCCCCGAGGCTGAAGTTGCGCAGCAACTGAACGAGTTTTCTCGTGCGGTGATCTTGGATGAAGACGTCCCCGGCGGCGTCGCCCCACGTCTTTTATGTGACAATGAACAAGGTGGCATGTTGGCAGGGCAGCACTTGCGCGAAGCAGGGCATCGCCATGTCGCATATTTTGGGGGTGGAATCGATCTTCATAGCACCCAAAAACGTCTAACGGGGCTTCAACACGGATTAACCGAAGCAGGCCGCTCAGACATCACGCCAACGCTCTTTCTGGGGGATCACTCCCCAACCTCTGGTCGAGAATTGGCAGAGCGGTTTCTCAGTCAAGTGGAACAGGAAACCGCTATTTTCTCGGGCTCGGACGAACTGACGGTCGGGATATTAGAGGTTTTCAAAGAACGCGGCATTCGCATTCCTGAAGATTTCTCGCTTATCAGTTTCGATGACGCACGCTCCCTGCATTTGTTCTCACCTGCCGTCACTGCCGTACGCCAACCTGTTGATCTGCTAGGGACGCGTGCCGTCGACATCCTTTTCAGTCCTGAGTGGGAGAACTCTGATTTTACCTCCCGCACTGAACTCTTGCCGGTTGAACTGATCGAACGCGGTTCGGTCGAACACATCGGCCAATAATAAGAAACGATGCAACACAACAAAATAATGTAAGCCCTTCCCAACGGAGAACCCAATGAAAATCCTCACAAAAACAGCCCTCTTATCAACGGCAACAGCAGCCTGTTTGATGGCATCCTCTGCATATGCAGACACTTACGCAATGGTACAAATCAACCAGCAAGCTTTGTTTTTCAATCAAATGAACGCAGGCGCCCAAGCCGCGGCTGAAGCTGCAGGTGACGAGCTGGTAATCTTCAACGCCAACAATGATCCATCAGCGCAGAACAGCGCGATTGAGACCTACATCCAACAAGGTGTAGCCGGTCTTATTGTTGTAGCGATCGACGTTAACGGCATCATGCCAGCGGTTCAACAAGCCGCCGATGCGGGTATTCCCGTTGTCGCAGTTGACGCGGTTTTGCCCGAAGGCCCACAGGCCGCTCAGGTTGGCGTTAACAACAAAAGCGCTGGCGCAGATATGGGCGCATACTTTCTTGACTACCTCGCCTCTGACATGGGCGGTGCCGCTAAAATCGGCGTCGTTGGCGCGTTGAACTCGTCTATTCAGAACATCCGCCAAGATGGATTTATCGAAACGATTTCAGGCACTGAAGGCGTTGTCGAAGCCGGTGTTGTTGATGGTCAAAACGTACAAGACCTTGCACTGACGGCTGCAGAAAACATGATCACAGCCAATCCAGACCTCACAGCGCTTTATGCCACAGGTGAACCAGCTTTGCTTGGTGCTGTTGCAGCTGTTGAAAGCCAAGGCAAGCAAAGTGATGTGAAAATCTTCGGTTGGGATCTTACAGCTCAAGCGATCCATGGCATCGACGAAGGTTACGTTGCTGCCGTCATCCAACAAGACCCCGCAGGTATGGGCGCGGCAGCCTTTGATGCCTTGGCGACACTCAATGCCGGTGGAACTGTCGAATATTCCATTGCAGTGCCAATCACCATTGTCACCAGCGAAAACGTCGACGACTTCCGAGGCATGTTCGAATGACACCCACACCATCACAAAGCATGGTTAAGACATCGGAGGGCCTTGTGCCCTCCGACACAACTATAGAACCATCTGTTCCCCCCCGCATTTCCCTGCGCGATATTCGCATTACATTTGGCTCAATTGAGGCCTTGCGCGGTGTGGACCTCGACATCGCTCCAGGCGAGTGTCTGGGACTTATCGGCGACAATGCCGCTGGCAAATCGACGCTGACGAAAATCATCTCAGGGACATATGTTCCCGACAGTGGCACGATATCGATCGACGGCGAGCAGGTTCAATTTTCTAGCCCTGCGGACGCACGTGATCGGTCTATCGAGATGGTGTTTCAAGATCTGAGCCTGTGCGATCATATCGACGTGATGGGCAATCTTTTCTTGGGCCGCGAAATGACCAATTACTCGTTCTTGGATAACTCAAAGATGCGTGCCAAAGCCCGCGAGATGCTTGATGACCTTGATATCAGAATTCCCAAGTTGAACGCAAAAGTTGCCCAGCTTTCAGGCGGACAAAGACAGGCCATCGCAATCGCGCGCGCCGCGTCCTTTAATCCCCGCGTTTTGATCATGGATGAGCCAACCTCAGCCCTCGCCGTGGCCGAAGTTGAAGCCGTCTTACGCCTTATCAATCGCGTCAAAGCCCGCGGTGTGTCCGTTATTTTGATCACGCACCGTCTACAAGATTTGTTCCGTGTCTGCGACAAGATTGCTGTCATGTACGAAGGCACCAAAGTTGCCGAACGCGACATCAAAAACACCAGCCTTGAAGATCTCGTTAAGCTTATCGTCGGCAAGGGAGAAGAGATATGAGTACATCTTACACCGAACGCGGGCAGGGGTCATCTATCGCGGATTTCCTCGCAACGCATGCGCAAGTGCTGTCCATCGCATTCTTCTTTACAGTTTGCGTGGTCTTCTTTTCGATTGCCACTGATGTCTTTTTAAGCGTTGGCAACCTTCTTAATATTTTGCGCCAAGCTGCGCCGATTTTGATTGTCGCTGTTGCGATGACCTTTGTGATCATCACGGCAGGCATCGACCTTTCCGTTGGCTCACAAGTGGCGCTGGTCAATGCGACTGCGGCGATTGTCATATCTTACGGTTTGCCATGGCCTGTCGTTGTGCTTGGAATGCTGGTCTTTGGGGCTGCAATCGGATTGGCTCAAGGCTGGTTCATCGCTTATCAAGGCATTCCTGCGTTCATCGTTACTTTGGCGGGCCTGTCCATTTTACGCGGTTTTGCGCTTTATATGACCCAAGGTTATTCGATCCCCATCAAAGACGCGCCCGGTTTCTTTGCTTTGGGACGTGGCACAATCTTCGGCTTGCCTGTGCCTGCCGTGATCGCTCTGCTGATTGCTGCCTTGGCCGCTGTTGTCATAAGCCGCCAAATGTATGGCCGCCAAGTCGTCGCCGTCGGCTCAAACCCCGAAGCTGCACGCCGCGTTGGCATGCCATCCAAATGGATCATCACATCCGTCTATATGCTATCTGGAATTGCCTGCGCGATTGCGGCCTTGTTGATTGCTGCACGACTGGGATCTGGTTCGTCGAACGCCGCTGTTGGGTTCGAGCTTCAAGTGATTGCTGCTGTGGTGCTTGGGGGAACATCGCTCTTTGGGGGGCGCGGATCAATCCTTGGCACGCTTCTGGGCACATTGACTATAGCCGTTATTGGCAACGGTCTGATCCTGATGCATATTTCGCCGTTCTTCACACAGATTGTCACCGGCGCAATCATCTTGATTGCGATCTGGCTTAACACTCGAATTTTCACCGCGAATTTCAAATTTTCGCGCAAAACTTAAAGCTCTCAATATCGCCGTAGCTGCCTCTTAAACGGCTTGCAGCTACGGCAAAGGACACACCTACCATGCAAACAATCTCTGACAATTCCGGCAATGCTATCGAACAAACCTTTGGACGCTCAAAAGCGCTTATCGGCATGATCCATTGCCCGCCTTTCCCCGGGTCCCCGCGGTATAAGGGTGAAACACTGGATCAAATCTACGACGCCTGTATGCGTGACGCCGATGCTTTGATCAGCAATGGCTTGCACGGGCTTGTTGTTGAGAACCATGGCGATGTGCCGTTCTCAAAACCCGACGACATTGGCTATGAAACTGCGGCGTTCATGGCTGTCGTTGTGGACAGAATTAAACGCGAATTTGACGTGCCAATCGGTATCAACGTTCTTGCCAATGCGCCAATTCCAGCTTTTGCGATTGCCCGTGCCACCGGCGCCTCGTTCATTCGCGTCAACCAATGGGCCAACGCCTATGTCGCAAACGAAGGCTTTATGGAAGGGCGCGCGGCCGAAGCTATGCGCTATCGATCCGCCTTGCGCGGTGAAGGCATCAAGGTGTTCGCGGACAGCCACGTCAAACACGGCAGTCATTCGATCACAGCTGACCGCAGCGTTGCAGAACTGACCCGCGACTTGGCGTTTTTTGACGTGGACGCGGTGATCGCAACCGGTCAACGCACAGGCAACAGCGCGTCGATGGATGAAATTGCAGAAGTCGCGGATGCAACCAGCTTGCCTGTTTTGGTCGGCTCGGGCGTGACGGAAGATAACATCACAGATATCTTGAGCATCGCGAGCGCAGTCATTGTCGCCTCATCGCTCAAAGAAGGCGGCGTCTGGTGGAACCCAGTCGAGGCCAAACGCGTGCGCAGTTTTGTGGCCGCTGCCACGCCAGCATTGGGCGCTTAATCTATGCTGCTTTCAGACAAAATACTGGCCGCCAATGAGACCGTTTTGAACGATATGCTGACACATCGGTTTGTCACAGATATCTGTGCTGATAGGTTGGAGCGGGACGTCTTTCACCGCTATTTGGCCTATGAAGGGCAATTCGTTGAAACTGCAATTTCGATCTTTGCACATGCGGTTGCTTGCGCGCCGGACATCACCGCCCAGCGCTGGTTGATCGGCGTCCTAGATGCGCTTGCCAATACGCAAGTCTCTTATTTTGAAGAGGTTTTCACACGCCTGAACATTCCACCTGCGCCAGAAGACACCACGGGTTTTGGGTCAGGCATGTTGGACATCGCACGCACAGGCGCGTTGGTGGATATTTTGACTGCAATGTTTGCCGCCGAGTGGATGTATTGGACGTGGTGTCGCACCGCTGCTGCAGGTGTCATCAGCGATCCCGATCTTCGCGCTTGGGTCGACTTGCATGCGCAACCAGAGTTTGCAGCCCAAGCCCTATGGTTAAAGCAGGCCATTGATACATATGGCGATGAAAGCGACGCAGAACGGTTGTCCGCGATTTTTGATCGCGTCACACGTTTAGAGATTGCCTTTCATTCGGCGGCTTACGACGTTCTTGCTTCAGATTAAGGATCATCACAATGACTGCTATTTTCGATGACACCGTTATGACGGTTTTGGGGCCAGTGCCCCTGAATGATCTTGGCATTACCTTGATGCACGAACATATCTTGAACGATTGCTCGTGTTGGTGGCGTGGGCATGAACCTGGTTTCACCTCTCCGATCATGAATGCTCCGATCACGCCAAACATTCTGTCAGAATTGCGCAACGATCCCTTTGCCAATCGCAACAATTGTGCGTTAGACGATGAAGGTCTGGCCGTGAAAGAGCTGATGCGTTTTGTCGCTGAAGGGGGGGCAACTGTGGTTGACCCCACATGTAAAGGCATCGGCCGAAATCCGGATGCTTTGACGCGTATTGCCCTTGCGACCGGCTTGAACATAGTGATGGGAGCCGGATATTATCTACATTCATCGCATCCAGACTATCTGCCTGCGATGTCACAGCGTGATATTACCGACGAGCTGATTGCGGAAGCCACCCATGGAATCGGCGCACATAACACCAAAATCGGCATCATCGGCGAGATCGGCGTCAGCGCAGATTTTACAGCAGTGGAGCGCACCGTTCTGGCAGCCTCTGCAACCGCCGCCATGGAAACGGGCTTGCCGCTGATGATTCATCTGCCAGCTTGGTTTCGTTTGGCGCATGAGGTTCTTGATCTTGTGGCGCAAACCGGTTTTCCCTTAGATCGCGTTATCTTGTGCCACATGAACCCCTCGGGCAAAGATATCGCCTATCAACGCAGCTTGGCAGATCGTGGGGCGTATTTGGAATACGACATGATCGGCATGGATTTTTGGTATGCGGATCAAGCAGTGCAATGCCCCTCAGATGAAGACAACGCCGCAGCGATCAGAGATCTGTTTGGCCTTGGTTACGGCACTCAAATTCTACTCTCGCAGGATGTCTTTATCAAAATGATGCTCTGCGAATATGGCGGCAATGGCTATGCCCATGTGCAGCGTCACTTCCTTCCGCGGCTTTTGCGTCATGGCCTTACTGAGGCAGACCTTTCGACACTTGTTGTCGCCAATCCACGCCGTGCTTTGGCACGCAAAATTATTTCAGGATAATACAGATGAAAAAAGTACTTCTCGTTGGCGAAACGTGGATGAGCTCTTCCACCCATTTCAAAGGCTTCGACCAATTCGGTAGCGTCTCCTTTCACGCCGGGAACAAGCGTTTCATGGCCGGCATGAAAGGGTCAAACTACGACGTCACCCACATGCCAGCCCACGAAGCGGCCACCGATTTCCCAACGGCGATGGAGGGCTTGGATGACTACGACGTCATTATCATTTCCGATCTCGGCGCCAATACATTGTTGTTGCATCCAGATGTCTGGTTTAAAGGCGAGCGCTGCCCAAACCGTGTAAATTTGCTCTCGGACTGGACCCGCAAAGGCGGTGGGTTGATCATGATTGGCGGGTACTTTTCGTTCCAAGGCATTGATGGTAAAGCGCGTTGGCATAAAACTTCTGTCGAAGCCGCACTGCCTGTCACTTGCCTAAGTTGCGATGATCGTATGGAAATTCCCGAAGGCTGCACGCCGGTCATCAACGATGCGGATCATCCGATTTTGAGTGGCATCACTGGCGAGTGGCCCTATCTTTTGGGGGTGAATGAGGTTGTTCTCAAAGACGATCCAGAGGTCAAGCTGATCCTGTCTTTGCCCGAAGAACAACGCGGCTTGCCCTTGCTGGCCACGGGGTCTTACGGCGCAGGGCGCACACTCGCGTGGACGTCCGATATGAGCGAGCATTGGTTACCGCCAGCCTTTTTGGCATGGGAAGGCTACGACAAGCTGTTCGGTAATATGGTTGCATGGGTCGCGGGCGACATCTGAACACATAAATAGAGGCCGCATATGGATGTTATCAAACTGACACAGCGCTTACTGGCGTTCGACACCGTCAATCCTCCGGGTAATGAAACATCCTGTGCGGCCTTTTTGCACGATCTGCTTACTGCCGCAGGGTTTGAAGCGCAGCTATACCCAATGCCTGACGGGCGGACAAATCTCGTCGCGTATATTGGAAATGGCACAGGCAAACCGCTTGCGTTCACTGGCCATCTCGACACAGTGCCGTTGGGCAACCGGCCGTGGAACGTATCCCCTTTCGCTGGCGATATTATTGACGGGCGCCTGTATGGGCGTGGCAGCACTGATATGAAAGCTGGTGTCGCTGCTTTTGTCTGCGCCGCCATCTTGCAAGTTGATCGTTTGAAGCAAGGTCCGGGCACCTTGCTACTGATCACATGCGGCGAAGAAACGGGATGCGACGGCGCGCGCCATTTGGTGCAATCGATAACCCTGCCGCCAGTTGCGGGGCTTATCGTTGCAGAGCCAACTTTGAACCGTCCTGCACACGGGCATAAAGGCGTTCTGTGGTTGAAGGCGACAAGTCGTGGTGTGACCGCACATGGGTCCATGCCTGAACGCGGCGATAATGCCATACTAAAGGCTGCTCGTTTCATTGCGCGGCTTGAAAAGTTTGGCTTCGACACTCCTGCGCATCCCGTTATGGGGCGGCCCACAGTGAACGTTGGTACGATGCACGGCGGGTTAAACCTGAACTCTGTGCCCGATCTAGCCGAGACCGAAATCGACCTGCGCAGCGTTCCGCCAATGCAACACGCCAAGCTGAAAACTCAAATTGAACAGCTTGCAAAAGACGATGCCGAAATCACCACACTCCTTGATCTGCCGCCAGTTTGGACCGATCCTAATATGACTATTGTAAAACGCATCGGGGACATCAGCGCGGCCAGCACAAGGGCATCTGTTGCTCCCGCTAGTGTCAGCTACTTTACCGATGCAGCGTTGTTACAACCAGCATTGCAAAACGCCCCGACAGTGATACTCGGCCCCGGTGATCCGGCTTTGGCGCATCAAACGGATGAATACTGTGTGGTTAAAAACATCATCCAAGCGGTTGAAATTTATCGCGCGCTTCTGAATGATTTTGCCAAAACCTAGCTGAATTGCTTTCGGAGCCGAATAAAATTTTGCAGTTACCTGCCAAAGGATCTTTAATCAATAGATCGCAACTTTTGATCTCAGAAACGATTACGCTGTGCAAGGTATCTTTCATCCTGAACAATTGATCCTGGTGCGGCCTTTAGCACCTGCTTGCAGCACGCCTTTCGTAGCCCAGCGTGTTCAAATCGCACAGATGAGGCGCGGCAGATTATGGCGGTTGCGCTCTCCCGCAACTATCAAAACCATGCAATATCTCCGGAGTCGTCTTCGGTGAGAGCAAATGGTGTGTCAACGTTGTCAAAGAGTTTGTGTGCCAGATGCCTTAACCGAATAGTCTTGCTTAGTGGTTCTACTGCTATACTGCCAGTTGCATCCAGATTTGATAAATGCCCCATTATTCTTTGGAGATCATCCAGAGTTTGATGTAACCGATCAATTGCCTGCAAGCTTCGCTGAACCGCAGGTGATAGGGATTTAGCTTCCGAGATTGTCGGCCCCAGAGCAATTTGCACTTCTGCTGCCAATATGACGAGTGCCATCAATTCATCTTGTATTCTCTTGTGAAGTATTTCGTTCGAAATACTTACCTCATGAGAAACATCTTGCCGTGCAAGTGATCGGGTCATCGAGAAATTCATCACAACTTTCCTACTATTGCCTCAATCGACGCACGGAGCTTGGGGGCATCAAAGGGCTTCTTAAGAAAGTTATTCATTCCAAGCTTTTTACCGAGATCAATGATCTCTCTGTCAGCCCTACCGGTAATCAAAAGAAAGCCTACTCCTCGTGTAGGTGCATTAGATCGTAGCGAATGCAGTAACTGCAATCCATCCATCCCAGGCATATTGTAATCTGAAATGACCAAATGCACGGGCGATCCCGATAGCTTTTGTAAGGCTGTTGGGCCGTCAGATGCACTCGCGACGTTTCTTATTCCAAACGAATCTAGCGCATTGGTAATTAGTCCGCGGCTTGTAGACATGTCATCTACTACTAGAACTCTAAGTTGATCTCTCAGCGCCATTGTTTACTCTCCATTTGTTTTTGAGAGGGCACTTCGCCTCTTTTCGTATTAGGTTGATAGGTGGTCACGCCAACACTTTTGAATAAATCAGAAACGTCACTGCCAAGCCTTTCCGAGTGTCCAAGCAGAAGATAGCCTTTACCATTCAATGATTTATAAAACCGACGATACAGCTGCGATTGCGTTTCATCATCGAAATATATCACTACATTTCGACAAAAAATGACGTCAAATGAACCGGTCATGGGCCAATTCGCGTGAAGGTTGAGCTGCCTAAATGATACTAGATCTTTAACGCTTGGCTTAACGGTTAAAATTTCGTCGTTGTCGTCCGAATCTGTTGTGAAATATTTGTCGACGAAGTGCGCTGGCAATCCGGACGTAAGAGTCCCTGAGTAATTTCCTTGGACCGCACAATTCAGTACTTCTGGATCAATATCAGTTGCTAAAATTTTGATGTCATAGTTACTGATATTGGGGTCAAACTCTAACAAAGTCATAGCTACCGAATACGGCTCTTGTCCATTGGAGCAACCCGCTGACCAAATTCTTACTGGCTCTCCCAATTTTAGTTTTTTGTGCAGTGACGGGAGAATATCATTTCTCAGTGCTGTAAAGTGATGTTCCTCGCGGAAAAAATGCGAAACATTTGTAGTCAAAGCCGAAATGAAATGGCTCATTTCACTTACGTCAGTATCATTTTCTAAAATATCTAGGTAAGAATCGAAGTCTCTAATTTTCAAAGCACGCAAACGGCGAGTTAGTCTAGATTTCACCATCGATTCTTTAGACTTCGACAAAACGATACCAGCTTCTGTGTGAGCAAGCTTCGCAATTCTGTCGAACGCGGAAGCTGACAAGGTACTTTCAATTGTGAGTTTTCTAATTGGGCTATTCATAAAATTAGGCGGCCTCTTCGCCTTGGGGCGGCATTACTGCTTCCAAGTCAAGTATTCTGATCATCCGACCGTCAACGATTGTTAGTGCAGATACAAAAGTACGAGACTCGTCTGCCGCGAGATCTGGTGGCGCTTGCATCTCTTCGGCGGGAATGGCCAAAATGTCTGAGACAGCGTCAACCATAAGTCCGGCGGTTCTGCTTCCAAGGTCCACGACAATAATTACATTTCGCTCCGTGTCTTGACCCATTTCTAAGCCGAGGCGGGCTGAGAGGTCCAGAATAGGAAGCACGGTTCCTCTAAGATTGATAACGCCTTTTACAAACGAAGGTGCGTGTGGAAGTGACGTTGCTTTTGCCGATCCTCTGATTTCTCGAACCGACATAATATCCACTGAATAGTCTTGTCCGCCGACACGAAAGGACAACAATTCAATGGATGATTTATCTGCAAGTTTTTCATTGTCTGTCATAATTCTATCCTGCAATTGGAACTGGAGCGTTCCGTTTTTTCGTTTTACCTGTCGCTTGGCTTACTAAGTCAGTTGGGTCGAGAATAAGCGCGATTTGACCATCTCCGAGTATTGTTGCGGCAGCGATACCTGGAACGCGGCCATAGCTGCCTTCAAGCCCCTTGATCACAACTTGCCGTTGATCTTCAATTGCGTCGACAGCAAGCGCTGCTCGGTTTCCATCTTCTTGACCGATCAGTAGAACAATGCCGCCTACGTAGCTTTCTTGAGGAGCGCGATAGCCAAGCTCGGCTCCCAAATCCAACAAGGGCACAAATCCCCCGCGGATTTGAACGACATGCGTTTCAGGTCCAAGCGCTTTAAGATCATCATTCGTTAAAGTGAGTGTTTCCAAAATTGCATTTAGGGGTACAACCAAAGTTTCACCGCCAACGCGGACAACCATTCCATCAAGCACCGCAAGTGTGAGCGGGAGCGAAATAGAGAAAGTTGTGCCTTCGCCTTCAACAGAGGAAATAGTGATGCGTCCGCCCAAGGACTGTATCGAACTCTTTACAACGTCCATCCCGACGCCACGTCCTGAGAGGTTGGAAATTTCAGATGCAGTTGAAAATCCTGGCATAAATAACAGACCGTCGATATCGGCGTCAGTGAGCTGCATGTCTTCGGTTATTAGGTTTTTCTCAATTGCCTTTTCCCGAACGCGTTCACGGTTGATACCTGCACCGTCATCGGAGACTTCGATTAAGATTCGACCGGATCGATGTTGTGCCGTCATCGTGACGCTGCCTTCAGGCGTTTTGCCGGCTGCTTCGCGTTTTTCGGGAGATTCAAGTCCATGATCGACGGCATTGCGGATCATATGCGTCAGTGGGTCGGCCAAACGTTCGATGACTGTTTTGTCAACTTCGGTGTTTTCTCCAAGAGTATGGAGGCGCACTTGTTTGCCAACAGATGCAGAGGATTCCCGAACAATTCGTCCCATGCGCTGGAACAGCGATTTGATTGGTTGAGCCCTGATCATCATGACGGATTCTTGAATGTCACGAGTTAGTTGAAGGAATTCTTCTAGGCCGGTAGAAACGGGTGAGTTTGGCGCGAGGCCAGCTTCCGCTACGGATTGACTAAGCATCGCTTGGTTGATTACCAATTCTCCGACCAGGTTCACGAGACGATCAACGCGTTCCAGATCCACGCGAACAGTCGCACGGGGCTGAGTTGGAGACGAAGCTGTTTTGGCTGGAGGCGCGGCCTGTTGTTTAAGCGCCTCTGTTTCAGAGGTCACTGCGCTGACTTCTGCAGACGTTTTAGGTTTTGCGGATTCTTTCGTCACTTTCTCAACAGGAAGTGCTGCTTGAGTGGAGGCACTCTGTGGTGGTTTGAATTCGGGCTGATCAACCAAGGTCGGCAGAGATTCAGCTTGAGCAGAATCTTCAGAAGTCTGGAGATCGTTTGATGAGGTGTCCAAAGGTGTTATTTGGAGTGTGCAGAGGCCGTCGACGAACTCGAAAACTTCGCGTACAGCTTCGACTGGTTCTTCAGTGAGAACTTTGAGCTGCCATGAAAGGTATCCTTCATCCGGATCAAGCGTATCTAAAGTTGGAATTCGCTTCGTGTTACAAGAAACCACGAGGTCACCAAGGTCACGCAGCGCGCGTAGCAAGTAGAGTGGTTCATTGCCTGAGGCGTAAAGGCTGATGTCAGGTTTAAAGTGGATGTTGAACCCTTTAGGTGCAGCGGCCAGAGGTAGAGCAACTTCTTCAGTGTTTTCGAGGCTCGGAAACCCACCTAAGGGCGCGAGGCCGGGAATATCGGGAAGACCCAAAGCGTCTCCCATGTCCAAGGAAAGTACAGCAGGTGTGAAGTCGAGCTCTTCTTCAATTTGCTCTTCGCAACCGACCAGTTTGTCGAGTTCGTTGAGGACAGGGCTTGTCTTTTCTTGGGAAATAGTAATGTCGTCGCGGGCTGCGCGAACCAAATCACCAAGCAAGTCTGCGCAAGAGAAAAACAGTCGAATTGCGCCAGCATCGGGCGTAAAGCGGCCTGCACGGACTTCATCCATGGCTGTCTCAAAACGGTGAGCAAATTTGACGAGTTCGTCCAACCCGAAGGCGCCAGCCCCTCCTTTTATAGAGTGCACAGCTCTGAACACGACGTTGATCGTTTCAGAGTCGGAGTCGCCATTTTCCATCAATATGAGACCGTCCTGAAGGCTTTCCAGGAGTTCTTCACATTCAATAAAGAACGAGGCGCGAATTTCTGCCATAGGATCGGACATAGTGGGGGACCTCTTAACCAGCTACCATTTGAAGAGCTTTTACGAGCTTTGCGGGATCAAAAGGTTTGACAATCCAGCCCGTTGCTCCCGCGGCGCGCGCTTTTGATTTGAGCTCGTCGGCACTTTCGGTCGTGAGCACCAAAATTGGAATGCGGCTCCATTTCTCTTCAGATCTGACCGCATCCATGAAGCCAAAACCATCCATACGCGGCATGTTGATGTCGGTTATGATGACGTCAGGTTCAATACCTTCGAGTACTTCGAGGCCGTGCACGCCGTCTTCTGCCAAATGGGTCGTGAACCCCGCTGAGGAAAGGGCAAGGTTGAGCATATCGCGCATTGTGCGGCTGTCATCTACTGCTAGGACTTCAAGGCTCATGTCCATGTCTCCGGTTGTGTTAGGGTTTCAGGGGTAAATCCAAAGAGGCCGAGCAGATCGACGCAGCTATCAGATGCATTCGTAATTTGGGTGGATTTGCCTGCCTCATGACGTGTTTTGATGGTTGAGAGCAGGACTTGAAGTGACAGGGCGCCTAAATGGCGGACTTGTCCGGCATCAATCACGATCTCATCGTCGTCGATGGCTTTGAGTTCGCTCAGAAGCGGTGGCACAGACTGGTAATCTAGTCGGTCGTGGAGCTGGACATGAACAGTCATTCAAGTCCTCCCATGAATAGGCGATTATGAGTCATCTAAAATTCCCTTACAGAACCAAACGTTGGGTTATGTTTAAGGGGCAGTCCGTTAAGACCAGGTTACACCATGCTAAAAAAACACTGCGACATGAAAAAACCCCCGGCGCAGATGCCCCGGGGTTCGAAATATATAATTTTCGTCAGTATGTTACGCGGTGAGAGTGTTTAGGTGCGACGCGCAGCCCGTGAGTGCAGCATAGTCGTCTTTGATCACAGAGACTGCAAAATTTTGCATGAAACCTGCGAACCGTCCTTTGTCTCTGAACGCATGGACGAATCCAAAACGGTCAAGGTAAGGGGTCATGGCGCGTGCCACACCACCGACCATGTAAATGCCGCCAAAGGGCAATTGAATCAAAGATAGATTGCCTGCAACTGTTCCCAGTATTTTGACAAAGACCTTTACGGTGTCTTCGGCGCGGGGGTCATCGCCGTTCTCTAAGGATTGCATAATGTCCGCCGCAGATTTTTCGCGTGGATCGCCTGCTTGCGTGCCTAAAAATAGATAGACCCGTTCCAAGCCGCGGCCAGATAACACGTCCTCTACGGCTGGAAACCCGTGGGCATTTTCAACAAATTGGCACAGGGCCAGTTCTTCCGCATTGCGGATCGGCAGGTTTGCATGTCCACATTCAGAAGGCGCGACAAAACGGCCTGCGTATGTTTCAAAAACGGGTGCTGCGTTGAACCCGGTTCCGACGCCGATCACCAAACGCACTGCATTTGGAGAAGGAGCTTCTGGGGTCTGTGCTTCAGCAACACAGGTTATATTCTCTTCCGCAATATATCCCAGTGCATGACCTTGCGCCTGCAAGTCATTTAAAATAGACACCTTTTCTGCTTTTGTGGCGCGTAGAAGTGTGTCTTTGTCGATGGTCCAGTCCAAATTGGTCATGGTGCCCACACCGTCCCTTACGGGACCAGCCACTGCA
This sequence comes from Pacificibacter sp. AS14, assembly GCF_038899935.1. Taxonomy (NCBI): domain Bacteria; kingdom Pseudomonadati; phylum Pseudomonadota; class Alphaproteobacteria; order Rhodobacterales; family Roseobacteraceae; genus Pacificibacter; species Pacificibacter sp. AS14. The sequence goes on along the minus strand of NZ_JBBMQI010000015.1, from coordinate 24,891 downwards.
ACGCATGCTCCTTTGCAATCCACATCACCTTCTTCTGAGATGTATTGGCGCAAAACCGTTTCCAACCCTGGGTAGCCGGTATTGCTATACCTCCGAATGGTTTCTGGTAACAAAGTTGCTCCGTTGGCTAAAGCGACGCGTGTGTTTGTGCCGCCGATATCTGCGACAAGAGATAGGGTGTTAGGAGCATGTTTGGTCATAGATTAGTCTCGTTTAAGGGCATGTTTGAGCATATAGTAGGACGCTTTCGGGGTGCGTTCTAGTGTGTCAAAATCGACGTGAACGATGCCAAAGCGTTTATCATACCCTTCGGCCCATTCATAATTGTCGAGAAGCGACCAGTACATGAACCCCTGAAGGTTCACGCCTTCATCGATGGCTCGTTTCATCGCTGCCAAATGACCTTGAATAAAGTCAATGCGTTCTGGGTCATCTGCAGCGCCGTCTTTTAGGTGATCTTCCCATGCCATACCATTTTCCGTGACCAATATCGGGAGATCACCGACATAGTCGTTTTTCATTCGCTTTAGGAAGTGATGCAGACCCTCTGGATAGACTTCCCATCCCATTTGGGTCGTCGCAAGATGACCTTCAGCGGGTTTGGTGTAAGGCCAAGCGCTGGCATTTGGGTCATGGGCGTGGATTTTGCGGGTATAGTAATTGACACCCAGCCAGTCGAGCGGTTGGTGAATGTGTGTCTTAAGATCGTCTTGCCAGCCCTTGGGCAAATGCGCCTCTAAACCCTCAAGTGCCTCAGCAGGGTAGGTGCCTTTTGTCATCGCCTCGATGAACCAACGATTGTACACAGCATCTTCAGTGGCAGCGGCTCTAACATCGTTTGGCGAGGCCGTTGCAGGTTGCGCGTATTCAAAATTCAGAGCGATTCCAAGGTTCTTGCGACCTTTTGCGCGCAGGCGCGTCATGGCTTCGCCGTGGGCCTTTAGGACATAGTGCATCGAACGGGCGGCTGCACGTACATCGCGTAGACCTGGCGCGTGAATGCCGTGGAAATGCGATAGGAAAGATGCACACCATGGTTCATTTATAGTAGCAATTGCTTCCATGCGGTCGCCGATACGATCATCGATAATATCGACAAAATCGCCAAACCAATTGTGCACGTCGGGATTGGTCCAACCGCCCAAATCGGACAGAGCAGCGGGCATTTCCCAATGATAGAGCGTCTGAAACGGCTTTATGCCACGTTCCAAAAGCGCATCTGTCAGGCGGTCATAATAGTCCAAGCCTTGTTGATTAACCTGTCCGCGACCTTCGGGAAGGACGCGTGACCAAGAGGTGGAAAACCTGTAGGCGTCGAAGTTTCCGGTCTTCAAAAGGTCAAAATCTTGCTCAAAGCGATGGTAATGATCGCAGGCTATTGCACCGGTTTCTGCACGTGTCACATTGCCTGGTGTTGCCGAAAATGTATCCCAATGAGACGGACCTGCGCCGCCAAACTGACTGCCTTCAATTTGGTAGGCCGCGGTTGCGGCGCCAAAGAGAAAGTTATTTGGAAAGTCTTTACGGGTCAGTGTCATACTTGGGCTCCAAAGAGGAAAGCAAATTGCGATATGTTAGCGCCAACATGCTGAGCTGTATCGCGATAGCATGGGCTAAGGGGATTTGCGAGAGGTTTAAGGCGTGATGTTGTCGTATAAGGTGTTGATGGGGTCGAAGTGGCTTCCATAGCGCTTTGGATTTCACAAAAGACGCATTTTATCAAGGATGTTTCCCGGGAAATGACTTGATTTGTGCGCGGTCGCGTTGATGTAGCAAGACGATTTTGTTCGGCAAACTCAGTTTTAAGAACGCGGGGCAGGGCCAGTCGTGTTGCCGATAATGAGCTCGGCTTCCATCAAAACATGGCGTTTGGGCACATCAGGAGACGCAATTTGTTCCATCAATAGCTCAGCGCAGGTCAGACCTGCTTGTCTCACAGACGAGCGCGTCGCGGTATATTGCGATGCAGCAGCGCCATTGCGAAAATAAGACAGGTCATCGTCATGAATGATCAAAGACAGGTCTTTACCAAGCGTCAAACCTAGCTCACTGCAGGCGCGTCGCACACCAATACCGACGATGATAGACGAGGCTAAGATTGCGGTTGGCGGCACGTCGCGTGCACAAAACGTCATGGTGGATTCATATCCGTAGTCTTCGGTCATTTCTTCGGACCGGCACAGGGTTGCATCTGAGTTAATTCCAGCTGCGTCTAGAGCGGATTGATAGCCTGCGCGACGGCGGATCGCGAAATCCATGCTTTCAAGCCCGTTGAGCAATCCAATGCGTTTATGTCCCAGATCGATCAAACATTTCGTCGCTCGTTCAAAGGCACGTTTGTTGTTCATATCCACCCATGCATAGTCTTGATCGACTTCTGCGTTTGATCGTCCGTGCACGACAAAAGGCATGCCGATGCTTTGTAGCAACTGGATGCGGGGGTCATTTTCGACAGGGCCGTGTACGATAACACCATCAACAGACCCCTTCGATGCGATCTTACGATATGCGGATTCTTCGTTGGTGTCTGGCACTACAGATAGGTGCATGTCGTAGTTTTCGCGGGCATAAATTTCTGATGCGCCAGCAATGAAATCTGTAAAGACCGGATTCACTACCTCGTGTTTTGTCGACAATGGAATAACGTGACCAACAGCGTGGGTGCGCCCTGTGGCCAAACCGCGAGCGCGAGTGTTTGGAATATAGTTATGTTCTCTTGCAGCTTTCCCAACGCGATCTCGAGTGGCCTCGGACACCTCTGGATAGCCGTTCAATGCGCGACTTACTGTGGTTTGTGACAGATTCAAGAGTGCCGAAAGCTCTTTGAGATTCATAGACGCGTTCCTCCAAAACGCTGTGAAGCGTCTATGAAGACTAGTCAGGTTTCCTTGCGGAGGCAAACATTGAAAACATATTTGTCACGTCTATTTTTCAACCAGAGGTAATTGTTTCTTGGGTTTCTGATGATTTCCGTTAGGTTGGTGATTGACTTGCTTTAGGCTTTCGAAGATGTTTGCTCCACCAAAGCGCTTTGAATGCTTGTCGACTGTGTAAACAAGTCGGCAGAATTATCCCCTAAATGGGGCACTGAAACTGGGAGGTTTTACATGAAAAAGACACTTATGACGGGCGCCGCATTGGCAGCCCTCGTTGCTGGTTCCGTATCCGCGCAGGATTTGTCTGGCGAAACAATTACCGTATCAGGCTCATGGTTGAGCCCTGAAGCTGAAGTTGTCGAATCCATCTTTGATATTTTTGAGGAGCGCACTGGCGCGACCGTTAAATATGTGGGCTCTGACAGCTTTGAGCAGCAAATCATCATTGATGCCGAAGCCGGCTCTGCACCCAATATCGCGATTTTCCCACAACCTGGTTTGGCCGCCGACCTTGCGTCACGCGGATTTTTAACGCCGCTTAAAGCGGGCACAGCTGATTGGATCCGCGACAATTATGCAGCAGGCCAATCATGGGTCGATCTTGGCACATATGCGGACAAAGACGGCAAAGACGAGCTTTACGGCATGTTCTTCCGTGTTGGCGTGAAATCTTTGGTTTGGTACTCACCTGAGAACTTCGAAGATGCAGGTTACGAAATTCCAACAACTATGGAAGACATAAAAGCGCTCTCCGATCAAATCATTGCTGATGGCAGCACACCTTGGTGTATCGGTCTGGGATCAGGGGCGGCAACAGGTTGGCCTGCGACAGACTGGGTCGAAGACTTGCTGCTGCGCACGCAGACACCTGATGTCTACGACGGTTGGGTGAGCAACGAGATTCCGTTCAACGATCCACGTATCGTGGCTGCGATCGAAGAGTTCGGCGCATTTGCGCGTAACGACGATTATGTTGCTGGTGGTGCTGGTGCTGTGGCGTCTACAGATTTCCGTGACAGCCCCAAAGGCCTCTTCACGTCACCTCCACAGTGCTACATGCACCGTCAAGCGTCCTTCATCCCATCCTTCTTCCCTGAAGGTACTGTTGTTGGCGAAGACGCTGATTTCTTCTACTTCCCATCCTATGCTGGAAAAGAACTCGGCAACCCAGTTTTGGGCAGCGGCACAGTGTTCACAATCACCAACCCATCTGCAGGTGCAGAAGCGTTGATCGAATTTCTGCGTGATCCAGCTGCACACGAAGTATGGATGGCGGCAGGTGGTTTCTTGACACCACACAAAGGTGTTGATTCCTCTAAGTTCGCGACAGACTCTCAGCATGCGATGAACGACATTCTTTTGAATGCGACCACATTCCGTTTCGATGGATCTGATTTGATGCCAGGTGGTGTTGGTGCAGGGTCATTCTGGACAGGTATGGTTGACTACGCTGGCGGCAAAGATGCAATGGAAGTTGCAACTGAGATCCAGTCTTCATGGGACGCACTTAAGTAAGTTGGCTCTAAGAATTGATGGGCAATCCGGTTTACGCTGGGTTGCCCTTTTGTGCCTGCATCGATGCACAAACTAGGACTTCTGGACATTACCTCGGCCAGTTCGTGGGTCATTGATGTTCGCTGATGACCTGAAACGCTTCTGTTTTAGGTACGCGCCGTGCAACAAGGATAGAATCTCACTGCGCTCCTGTGTCGCTTTGTTCTGAGAACGTCACTGTATCGCTGAGACAAACACTAAATACCGAAGCTCGGATTCGGTATTGCTAGAAAAACGCGCATGCGCGATTTGGAGGGGACAAGATGCATCCGGCCATTCAGGGTCTTTTGACAATCATCATTGGGGTGAGTGGCTGTGTGGGCTACTTTTACTTCTCTAACATCCTCTTGGATAAGGTGTTTTGTCCCGCGCGCGGGATCCACGCTGGCCGCAATATCAACCGTGCCAATATAATTCGGCCTTGGTTGTTTTTGTTTCCTGCTTTGGCAGGATTGTTGCTGTATCTCGCATACCCCGTCTTTGAAACCCTGCGCCTGTCTTTGACGGATCGTAGGTTGGACGGCGCCTTTGTTGGATTTGATAACTACCGCCAGATGTTCTCAGAGCAAAAATTCTGGGAAGCCTTGCGCAACAATTTAATGTGGTTGCTGGTTGTGCCCGCGATGTCGACGATCTTTGGTCTTTTGGCCGCACAGCTGACCGACCGTATCAAGTGGGGCGCCTTTGCAAAATCTATAATCTTTATGCCGATGGCGATCTCTTTTGTGGGCGCTTCGGTGATTTGGAAATTGGTCTATGATGCGCGCCCTGAGGGCGCCGATCAGATCGGTATTTTGAACGCAGTTTACATTTTCATGGGTGGGGACGCGCCACAAACTTGGTTGACGCTGCCATTTTGGAACAACTTCTTTTTGATGGCTGTTTTGATCTGGATTCAAACAGGATTTGCGATGGTTATTTTGTCAGCCGCGTTGCGCGGTGTGCCAGAAGAAACCATTGAGGCGGCGATCGTCGATGGGGCCAATCCATTCCAAATTTTCTTTAAAATCAAGATGCCGCAAATTGTGACCACGATTGTTGTGGTTTGGACCACGATCACCATCACCGTGTTGAAGGTCTTCGATATCGTGTTTGCCATGACCAATGGTCAGTGGGAGACGCAGGTCTTGGCGAACTACATGTACGACAAAATGTTCCGCGCCAATGATTGGGGGGTCGGCTCTGCTGCGGCGATGATCATTATGATGCTCGTCTTGCCGATCTTGATCTGGAATGTGCGCAATGCGCGCAGAGAAATGAAGTAAGGGAGACCACACATGGATAATATCGCAGGTCAAAAAGCTTCCCTTACATGGGCCGTTCATATTTCAGTTGCTGTCTTGGTATTGCTTTGGTTGCTGCCCACGTTGGGGTTGTTCGTCTCAAGTTTTCGCTCAGCCGATCAAATTGCCTCAACAGGTTGGTGGAAGTCACTGTTTTCACAAGAACAAAATGTTGTCATACGCACCGAGAAACCCGATCAGCAAAAGCTGCTAGATGGTCTTTACGTTATCGAAGGCAACCTGTTTGCCCTAGACGGTGCCGTGGAAGGTGAAGTGTCTGTTTGGGGGACATCCTCTCGGGAAATATCGGCCTTTGCGGCTGGGGATACCGCGGATTTAGATGAAAAGGGGCGCTTGACGGTTGAGGTCAATGGCGATTACCGATTTGAAAACGATGCAGAATTCACCGGGTCCCGCGGCCAACGCGTATTCTTGACAGCCAAAACGCCGCCCAGTTTCTCGCTTGCAAACTATAAGCATGTTTTGGGCAAGGATTCTGGTACATCATCGATGGCCAAGGCGTTTTTCAACACACTCACCGTGTCGATCCCATCGACAATCATCCCGATCTTAATCTCGGCGTTCGCGGCCTATGCTTTGGCGTGGATGGATTTTCCAGGTCGCGCCCTTTTGATTGCTTTTGTGGTGGCCACACTGGTTGTGCCTTTGCAGCTGGCGCTTATTCCGTTACTCAAACTGCATCTGCAAGTTGGTATCGGTAAAGGGTATTTGGGGGTCTGGCTGGCGCACACCGGTTTCGGTTTGTCACTGGCGATCTATCTGTTGCGCAATTACATGGTGGGATTGCCCAGAGATATTATCGAGAACGCCCGCGTCGATGGCGCGACAGAGTTTCAGATTTTCGTGAAAATCATTCTGCCCCTGTCGTTCCCTGCGCTTGCGTCTTTTGCGATCTTCCAATTTTTGTGGACATGGAATGATCTGCTTGTCGCACTCGTGTTCTTGATCGACAGTTCAGGGGACACCACCGTTATGACCCGCCAGATCGTTGAGCTTTTGGGCTCCAAAGGCGGCAATTGGGAAATTTTGGCAACAGCGGCCTTCGTATCGATCTCGGTGCCATTGTGTGTCTTCTTCGCTATGCAAAAATACTTGGTGCGCGGTCTGTTGGCCGGCTCCGTTAAATAAGAAAAGTCTCGTCATATGACCGTTCAAACACTTCAAGCTGCGCAGCCTTTTTCCCGCGACCCAGATTGGTGGCGGGGGGCTGTGATCTATCAAATTTATCCGCGCTCTTATCAAGACAGCACGGGTGACGGCATCGGTGACCTTGCTGGTATCGTCAAACGCTTGCCCTATATTGCCTCATTGGGTGTGGACGCGATTTGGATTTCGCCGTTTTTCACTTCACCGATGAAAGATTTTGGTTACGACGTTTCTGACTATTGCGATGTTGATCCGATGTTTGGTCAGCTGAGCGATTTCGATGCGGTGATCGAGACGGCCCATGCCTATGGCGTGAAAGTCATGATCGACTTGGTTATGTCGCACACGTCTGATCAACATCCGTGGTTCGTTGAGAGCGCAAAATCCACCGATAATGACAAAGCCAATTGGTATGTCTGGGCTGATGCGAAACCAGACGGCACGCCCCCCAACAATTGGCTGTCGATTTTTGGCGGCTCTGCGTGGCAGTGGTCACCCGCAAGGATGCAATACTTTTTGCACAACTTCTTGACCTCGCAGCCTGATCTGAACTTCCACGAACCTGCCGTTCAAGAGGCGCTTTTGGACGCCTCTAAGTTCTGGCTTGAACGCGGTGTTGATGGCTTTCGTTTGGACACCATCAACTTTTACATGCATGACGCTGAGCTGCGCGACAATCCGGCTTTACCTACGGATCAGCGCAATTCAAGCATTGCACCCGCTGTGAATCCCTACAATTGGCAAGAGCATCTCTATTCCAAGAACCACCCAGACAATTTGAAATTCTTGCGCAAATTGCGTGCCTTGATGCAGCCTTACAATGCGGCTGCGGTTGGCGAAGTTGGGGATGCGCAGCGCGGGCTTGAGATTTTGGGCGAATACACCGCTGGCGACGATCTTATGCATATGTGCTACGCTTTTGAGTTGCTTTCTGGCGATAAACCAACGGCAGAGTACATCAAAGACGTGATGGATCAGGTCGATGATGTGGCCAGTGATGGCTGGGCCTGTTGGGCCTTTTCCAATCACGACGTTGTGCGTCATCCGTCGCGTTGGAACCTGAGCGATGATGCGCAACGCATGTTCACAACATTGATGATGTGTCTCAAAGGCTCGGCTTGTATTTACCAAGGTGAAGAGCTTGGTCTGGCCGAGGCGGATGTCGCCTTTGAAGACTTGCAAGACCCCTACGGCATCGAGTTTTGGCCTGAATTCAAAGGCCGCGATGGCTGTCGCACGCCGATGGTTTGGGAAAGCTCAAATCAAAACGGTGGTTTCTCGACTGCTGATAAAACATGGTTGCCGGTCAGCGCAGATCACCTGAGCCAAAGTGTTGCTCAATCAGAGGCGGACGCGGGATCAATTATCCATCACTATCGCTGCGCCATTGCGTTGCGCCAAGCCCATGAGGCGCTCAAAACTGGCACATGTAGCCCGATGAGCGTTGATCAAGGCTGTTTGGTGTTCACACGCGCAGGTTGTGGCGAAGAACTGTACTGTGCTTTCAACCTAACGGATGATAACGCCACGCTTGAGGTGCCTGTCGGCGATTGGCAGGCGATCGACAGTGCAGTGACCGAAGCCGCTCCACAGGGCGGAAAATTGAATTTGGGGCCATGGCAGCCCTGCATTTTGCAACGCAAATTGACTTAGGGCAGGGGACCACAATGGCAGAGCTTAAACTCACAAACGTCGCAAAAACCTATGGTGGCAAGATCGAGGTTCTCAAAGATATCAACCTTGATATCAAAACCGGCGAGCTGGTGGTCTTTGTTGGACCGTCTGGATGTGGCAAATCCACTTTACTGCGGATGATCGCAGGACTTGAGAAAATCTCAAGCGGCACCTTCGAGATCGATGGTGTGGTGGTAAATGACGTGCCGCCCGCGCAGCGCGGTATCGCGATGGTGTTCCAATCCTACGCGCTTTACCCGCATATGACGGTGCGCGATAATATGGCGTTTGCGCTGAAACTGGCCAAGAAAACCAAAACTGAGATCAATGAGGCCGTTGGCAATGCTGCAAAAATTTTGCAGCTTGATGACTACCTTGATCGTCTGCCAAAGGCATTGTCGGGCGGTCAACGTCAACGGGTTGCCATTGGCCGCGCGATTGTGCGCGATCCGAAGGTGTATTTGTTCGATGAACCGCTGTCCAACTTGGACGCCGCTTTGCGTGTTGCCACGCGGATCGAGATTGCGCAGCTCAAAGAATCCATGCCGAATTCCACAATGGTCTATGTGACCCATGACCAAGTTGAGGCTATGACTTTGGCGGACCGCATCGTGGTTTTGGCCAACAAAGGCATCGCGCAAGTGGGCTCTCCGCTGGATCTGTACGAGCGTCCAGACAATGAATTCGTGGCGCAGTTTATCGGCTCACCTGCTATGAACTTGATCCCTGGCGAAATCGTCGAAACCGGTGCGCAGACAACTGTAAAATTGGCCGGTGGCGGCATAGCTGTATCTACCATTGCAACGCAAGACAGCGATATGGGCCGCGCAGTGAATGTGGGCGTGCGTCCAGAGGATTTCACCAAGGTCGATGGCACGGGCATCGTCAACGGCACGGTGAACTTTACCGAAGCTTTGGGCGAGGTCACCTTGGTCTATTTCAAAAGCGAACGCGGCGAAGACTCTGTGATCGCCAAATTGATCGGCATTCATCAAGGCCTGCGCGGCACTCAGATCAGCCTCACCGCCGATCCGTCCAAAGTGCATTTGTTTGCAGAGGGCGTGACGATGCGCAAATAACCCAAAAGGTTTGATGAAATATTTGACATAGGGCTGCCTTCGGGTGGCCCTTTTGTTTGATACGGGCATTTGCGCTGTGACACCGCGGCGCAGCCCGCCACCGACACGCCCTCTAGCGTTGCGAAGGTGCTGATGATATTCGTGACTTATAATATGTAGGATAAGCTCATGACCACGACACCTCCATCCCAACGCCTTAGCCCCAAACCGTTCAACGCGGCCCCCAAAGGTCTGTGGCGTGCAACGCCCTTGGCGATTTTTCCGCCTATATTGGGGTTGTTCGGGATCGGCCTTGCATGGCGCGCGGCAGCCTTGCACCTCGGAGCACCGTCTTGGATCGGTGAGCTTTGGCTCGGCGCTGTGTGTTTGCTCTATGTCTTTGCAGGAATTGCTTACAAAGCCAAAGTGCTGCGCCGCCCAAGTGCCTTGCTTGATGATGCGAAAATCTTACCAGGCCGTGCAGGGCTGTCTGCAATGACCGCATCGATGTTTTTATTGGCGGCGACCTTGGTGCCTTACTGGACCTTGGGGGCCAATATCATGCTGTTCGCAGGGGTGTTTGCCCATGCTGCCGGTGCGATCATCATCATCCGGTCACTTATTTTGGGACCAGCCGAGCAGCGTCGAGTCACACCTGTTTGGCACCTCAGCTTTGTCGGTTTCATAATCGCGCCTGTGGCTGCTGTTCCTTTGGGCTGGATTGGTCTGTCCGCGATGATCTACGCCACGACTTTGCCGATTGCTGTCGCCATTTGGCTGATTTCTGCCGTGCAGTTCATGCGAGCAGGCGTGCCTGCGCCTTTGCGGCCCTTGCTGGCGATCCACATGGCACCGGTGTCGTTGTTTGGCATCGTGTCCGTGCTTTTGGGCTATTACGCTGCGGGATTTGCCTTTGGTTGGATCGGCCTCACGGGGCTTTTGGTCTGCGTTATTGGCGCGCGCTATTTGACCAAGAGCGGCTTTTCACCAATGTGGGGCGCGTTTACGTTTCCTATGGCAGCCTTTGCCAACATGATGTTCATGGTCGCCCTGATCATGCCCATGCCGTTTCGCTATATCGGCGGGATTGAACTGGCGCTGGCAACATTGGCTGTTGGCTACATCGCTTATCGGATCATTCAGATGTGGATGAAGGGCACTTTATCGAAGCTGACGAATGCCTCAACGGTTTAAACGGTTATGTTGCCTTTGCCCAAACGGCCTAAGTCGCCGTCGATCTAAAGCTATAGGTTCACCTCGTACCAGATATGGAATTGCCATTATCGTTCTTAGTTTCCCAAACGGATAAACTAAATCTTGCGGTTTCCTTGCCTGAAACCGCAATTTCCACTTTGCAATCCCCCAATTCCATGACAGATAAACGTGCCAAACCGTATCACCCGTGGAGAGACCCGATGGAGATTCGTGAGGCCCTCACTTTCGATGATGTTTTGCTTGTACCAGCTGCGTCCAGCGTTATGCCGACAACCGCAGACACATCGACTTATGTGACCAAATCGATTAAACTGAACATACCGCTTTTGTCGTCCGCTATGGACACAGTCACTGAGGCGCGTATGGCCATCGCCATCGCGCAGATGGGTGGTATGGGGGTTATTCACAAAAACCTCAACGTGCTGGAGCAGGCCACAGAAGTGCGCCGCGTCAAACGGTTCGAGAGCGGGATTGTTTACAACCCGATCACTTTGACGGCGGATCAAACCATCGCAGATGCCCAAGCTTTGTGCGATCGGTACAATTTCACTGGCTTCCCTGTCGTAGACGGCTCTGGCCGCGTTGTCGGCATCGTTACCAATCGCGATATGCGCTTCGCGACGTCGCCTGACATGCCTGTGTCGCAAGTGATGACCACCAAAGATCTTGCGATCTTGCACGAACCAGCGGATCGTGGTGAAGCGATTTCCTTGATGAAAGCGCGCCGGATCGAAAAACTGTTGGTGACGGATAAAGACGGCAAGCTGACAGGTCTTTTAACGCTTAAAGACACGGAAACCACAGTTCTGAACCCATCTGCGTGTAAAGATGACCTTGGTCGTTTGCGTGTGGCGGCGGCGACATCAGTTGGCGACAGTGGATTCGAGCGCTCAGAGGCGTTGGTCGATGCTGGCGTTGATATGATCGTGATTGATACGGCGCATGGCCATTCGGCTGGCGTGATCGATGCGGTTGCACGGGCCAAGAAAGCCTTTGGCGATAGCGTACAAATCGTTGCTGGTAACGTGGCCACGGCGGCGGCCACCAAAGCGCTTATCGAAGCGGGGGCTGACGCCGTGAAAGTCGGCATCGGACCTGGATCTATCTGTACCACACGTATGGTCGCAGGCGTCGGCGTGCCACAGCTCACAGCTATCATGGATTGTGCCAAAGCTGCAGGTGATATTCCAATCATCGCAGACGGTGGCATTAAATTCTCGGGCGATTTTGCCAAAGCCATCGCGGCGGGCGCATCTGTCGCTATGGTCGGATCAATGATCGCAGGCACAGACGAAAGTCCTGGTGAAGTGATCTTGTACCAAGGGCGTTCTTTTAAAGCCTACCGTGGCATGGGGTCTTTGGGTGCTATGGCGCGCGGCTCTGCGGATCGGTATTTTCAAAAAGATGCCGCTTCTGACAAATTGGTGCCTGAAGGCATCGAAGGCCAAGTCGCTTACAAAGGTGGCGCAGGCGCTGTGATCCACCAATTGGTTGGCGGTCTGCGCGCGGCCATGGGCTACACAGGCTGTGCCACAGTGGCTGAGATGCGCAAGGATTGCTCATTCGTGAAAATTACGGGGGCAGGGCTGAAAGAAAGCCATGTTCATGATGTGCAAATCACCCGGGAAAGTCCGAATTACCGCGTCGGTTAAACGTAAAAATTCGGGGGCTTCGGCCCCCGTTTCTCATTTCAGATACTCCTAAAACGGATGCCGCCCATGACCCCTGTTGCCCGCATTTCTGCTGCGATTGAAATTCTTGATGCTGTGATGGACGGCGAAAGCGCCGAGCGCGTTTTGACCTCTTGGGCGCGCGGGCATCGCTATGCGGGCTCCAAAGACCGAGCGGCCATTCGTGATCACGTGTTTGATGCGTTGCGTTGTTTGCGCTCTTATGCGTGGCTTGGTGGCGCGGGTGGTCGCACTGGTGATACAGAAGAAGGGCCGCGCCCAACGGGGCGTCAGTTGATGATCGGGATGCTGCGCGATACAGGTGTTGATCTTGATACGATGTTCCTAGAGGCGCGTTTTGCGCCCGCGCCGCTCAGCGAAGATGAGATGGACTTGCCTGATCTGGCAGAGGCGCCGCGCGCTGTGCGTTTAGATTGCCCAGACTGGATTTTACCTTTGTATGATGCGGTCTTGGGGGATGACACAGGTGCGGTTCTAAGCACCTCTCGCAGCCGCGCACCGGTGTTTTTACGCGTGAATACAGGCAAAGCCACATTGGCCGAGGCGCAACAGGTGCTTTTGGCGGACAGCATTGAAACTGAGCCTCATGCTTTGTCACCCACAGCATTGAAAGTCACAGTCGGTGCGCGCGGTGTTGCGCGTTCTCAGGCCTATTTGACGGGGCTGGTCGAGCTGCAAGATGCAGGGTCTCAAGCCATCATCGACGCTTTGCCGCTCAAAGACGGTATGAGCGTCTTGGACTACTGCGCAGGCGGTGGCGGCAAGGCATTGGCCATGGCCGTGCAAGCCGATATGACTGTGACGGCCCACGATATTGATCCTGCGCGTATGCAAGATATCGCTCCGCGTGCCTCACGTGCAGGGATTGAAATCGCCACGGCGCGTCTGGCGGATTTGGCAGAGCTTTATGATCTTGTACTATGTGATGCGCCCTGTTCTGGATCGGGATCATGGGCGCGTGCGCCGCAAGCCAAATGGACGTTACAAGACACGCGCCTAGAAGCGTTAACAAATGTGCAAGCTCAAATCCTTGATGAGGTCGCGCCGCGCGTCGCTGTTGGTGGCGCTCTGGCCTATGCAACCTGTTCTTTGTTCGATGCTGAAAACAGAATGCAGATTTCTAAGTTTTTAGATCGGCACCCTTCGTTTGAACTGACATCGGACCGTCTGATCACACCGCTTGAGGGTGGTGATGGGTTCTATGTCGCTGTTTTAACTAAAACGGCCTAACCACTCTACTTTGGCGATTTATTTTTTTCACGCAATACAACTTTACCGATTAATCCCTTACGTCTATCGTGCTGGTCTCTACTCTTAAAATGCGGTTAACCATTATGACTGCATAGTAAAACCAAACACGTATGATGCGCGATGCGCGCCAAGGGAGGCTTGATGACAAGCGGAGCATTGACGGCTGGTAAATTTACAAAACTGGCGCTGCGACTTTCTCCAAATGCACTCAAAATTGCTGTCGGTGGTGGGGCCTGTTGTGCGGCAGCACTTCTGGTTCCTCAGACGCAGATCGGGCTCATGGGATTTTCGGCTGGCGCGGTTTTGCTGTGGTCATCTGCGATCATTACCATTGCAGCGCACCGACATTCTTCTGCGCGCAAACGCTTTCATCGCTCTATCTCCGAATTTGTGTCTCACGATGCAGCGCCCTCATTCACCACCGACATCGATGGCGTCATCGGTTATGAAAACGCAGCAGCTGTTGAGCGGTTCGGCGGGCACGGGGGGCAAACCTTGTTGGCCGCGCTTGAAAACCTTTTCGCAGCTCCCAGCGCCACGCTCGCGCGGCTACAATCTCGGGCCTTGGCCAAAGGGGCCGCCCGCGAGGACGTCGTCATGCGACAAGGTCATATGCGACTGTCGGTGCATTTGCTGGGTGAAGATGGCTTCTTATGGCGCCTCGAAGACATTGCTGATCGAAGCCATGACTCTTCTCTTGATGCCATTTCTCTGCCGATGCTTACGCTGTCGAAATCTGGATCGGTTTTGTTTGTGAACGATGCGCTTCGACGTCTTATTGGGCACCGCGATACACAGCTTGATCGCATCATAAATGATTTGCCGCTGCGCGCTGGTGATATCCACATGTTGGCTGGAACCGAAGGGCGCATCTATGCGCGCGCGCCCGTTTTTGAGACCGCAAACGGGCATAGGGAAGTCTATTTTCTACCCGAAAAAGCACCTAATGTGAATGATTGGGATGCCTTTGACGCTTTGCCCGTTGCCTTGTTGCGGGTTGGCCTAGATGGCTCAATCACGCAATCCAATCGACCCGCGCGTGAAATTTTGTCTGTTGTTAGTACAGATGAAATGAACCTTGGTGATGTTGTCGAAGGGCTTGGGCGATCCGTTGTCGATTGGGTGTCCGAAGTGGCTCTGGGTCGCGCACGCAAACCTGAATTTGTCCGAGCGTCGCGATCCAAAAATGACACGTTTCTGCAGGTGTCTTTGAATAGGATCGAAGGCAAGGATTCAGTCGAACTTATTGCTGTTTTATCCGATGCGACCGAGTTGAAATCTCTTGAGGCGCAGTTCGTGCAAAGTCAAAAAATGCAGGCCATCGGCCAGCTCGCGGGCGGTGTTGCTCATGATTTTAATAACCTTTTGACAGCTATATCGGGTCATTGTGATTTATTGTTGTTACGCCATGATCGCGCCGATCCTGACTACGGAGATCTTGTTCAAATCCATCAAAATGCCAATCGCGCGGCGTCATTGGTGGGACAATTATTGGCTTTTTCACGCAAACAGACGCTCAAACCCGAAGTGATAGATTTGCGTGATACCTTGGCGGATTTGACACATCTTTTGAACCGACTTGTCGGAGAGAAAGTGTTGCTCACCTTGGCACATGACGTGGGGCTGTTGCCCATCCGAGTGGACAAGCGCCAACTCGAACAGGTCATCATGAACCTCGTGGTCAACGCGCGCGACGCCATGGCCGCAGGCGGAGAGATCAAAATTGAAACGCGCAATGAAATTTTGACTTCGCCCTTGGTCCGCGACCGTGCGTCTGTGCCCGAGGGGGAATATGTTTTGGTCAAAGTGACCGACCAAGGTGTCGGCATCCCGCCTGAACGGTTGCAAAAAATCTTTGAGCCCTTTTTCACCACCAAACGTACAGGCGAGGGCACCGGTCTAGGCCTATCCACGGCTTATGGGATCATCAAACAAACTGGTGGATTTATCTTTGTCGATTCGGTTGTTGGGTCCGGGACGTCATTCTCCATCTATCTGCCAGCGCATACTGCGCTTGCTGAAGCCATCGTCGAGACGAAAGTGCCTGCCATTGAAGTGGTTGAAAACCAAGCTGCGCGCGGATCAGGTGTTATTCTGCTGGTCGAAGACGAAGCGCCCGTGCGGGCCTTCGCGTCCCGTGCGTTGCGGATGCGGGGGTACACTGTGATCGAGGCGGATTGCGCAGAAGACGCGCTTGAGACTTTAGAGGATCAAGAGCTCGAGGTCGATTTGTTTGTTAGTGATGTGATCATGCCGGGAATGGATGGACCAACCTGGGTATCTGAGGCGCTCAAAAACCGACCGAATGTGAAGGTTGTGTTTGTGTCTGGCTATGCGGAAGATCATTTTTCGGAACAACAAGCTCGGATTCCCAACTCAGTGTTCTTGCCGAAGCCCTTTTCTTTGTCTGAGTTAACGACCACTGTGCAGAAACAATTGCAATGATGGGATAAAAATTTGGCATCAAAATATATGGATTAATGTTATTTATCAATGTATTAATTTTGTAAATTAATGTAACTTTTCAAGTTGGGTTTTAATGTCATACATTTAAACTTAATATTAATCATTACGCTCGATCGTTAGTCTTATAAATAAATTGATTGAAATGTTCTCCTTTTGGTCTCATAAGGGTTAATAAGAACAAGAGGCGAACAAGAGCAAATCCTTTGAGTGTTGTGCAGGCAGTCGTTGCCGCCAGTTCAGGGGTGTGTGATAAGGAATTGAACAATGGCTACGGCGGCAGACAAGACCATGAAGAAAAACGGCGACAAGCAAAGCGGTGACAAGCAAAAGGCGCTCGACAGTGCGCTGGCTCAGATTGAGCGTCAGTTTGGCAAAGGCTCGATCATGAAAATGGGTGCGGACAATCCGGCCCAAGAAATTGAAGCGACCTCCACAGGCTCCATCGGGCTTGATATTGCCTTGGGCATCGGCGGTCTGCCAAAGGGGCGGATCGTTGAAATCTACGGTCCTGAAAGTTCAGGTAAAACAACGCTGACACTGCATTGTATTGCAGAAGAACAGAAAAAAGGCGGCGTTTGCGCTTTTGTCGATGCTGAGCATGCGCTTGATCCAATTTACGCCCGCAAGCTGGGGGTTGATCTTGACGAGTTGCTGATTTCGCAGCCAGACACAGGTGAGCAAGGGCTTGAAATCGTTGATACTTTGGTGCGATCTGGCGCTGTATCTATGGTTGTCGTCGACTCCGTTGCTGCCTTGACGCCAAAATCCGAGCTTGAAGGCGACATGGGCGACAGCTCAGTTGGCGTCCAAGCGCGTTTGATGTCTCAAGCGATGCGCAAGCTGACCGGTTCTATCAACCGTTCTGGCTGTACCGTGATTTTTATCAACCAAATTCGCATGAAAATTGGTGTGATGTTTGGCTCGCCTGAGACGACATCTGGCGGTAACGCTTTGAAATTCTACTCGTCAGTGCGTCTTGATATACGCCGCATTGGGTCCATCAAAGATCGTGACGAAATTGTTGGCAACGAGACCCGCGTCAAAGTGGTGAAAAACAAAGTGGCGCCACCGTTCAAAGTGGTTGAATTTGATATCATGTATGGCGAAGGCATTTCCAAGCGCGGCGAGCTTTTGGATCTTGGTGCCAAGGCTGGTGTGGTTGATAAATCGGGCTCTTGGTATTCTTACGGTGATGAACGTATCGGACAAGGTCGCGAAAACGCTAAGAAATATCTGCGTGACAACCCGCAAATGGCGCTTGAAATCGAAGATAAAATTCGCGCGGCGCATGGTCTGGACTTCGATATGGATGTCGCAGCCGGGACTGCTGGTGGTAAATCCGACGTGCTTGACGACGAATAGGTCTCGCGGCATTTAAGACATCTGCTTGTAAAGCATTAAGGGGCCGTGGCGGCAATGCTGCGGCCCTTGTGCATTGGGCTTTTGCGGCGTTTACGACAGCTTGGCATGGACAGCCCTCACGGGCTTGGGTAAACCCTTTGGGAACAACCGCAATCCAGCCTGCGAGAAGAGCCCAATATGCCAACCGTCAACGATATTCGCTCCACCTTCCTCAACTATTTCGAGAAGAATGATCACACAGTCGTGGACAGCTCTCCGCTGGTTCCGCGCAATGATCCGACCTTGATGTTTACAAATTCCGGAATGGTGCAGTTTAAAAACTGTTTCACCGGTGTGGAAAAGCGCGATTACGTGCGTGCCACATCAGCGCAAAAATGTGTGCGCGCAGGCGGCAAACACAATGACCTCGACAATGTGGGATACACCGCGCGTCACCACACATTTTTCGAGATGCTCGGCAACTTTTCTTTTGGCGATTACTTTAAAGAACAAGCTATTGCACATGCTTGGACGCTGATCACCGATGTTTACCAAATCCCGAAAGACAAGCTCTCTGTCACCGTGTATCACACCGATGACGAAGCTTACGGGATTTGGAAGAAACTGGGCGTGCCCGAAGATCGCATTATCCGCATCGCGACCTCTGACAACTTTTGGCAGATGGGCGACACGGGGCCCTGTGGTCCTTGCACCGAGATTTTCTATGATCACGGCGCGCACATTTGGGGTGGTCCTCCCGGATCGCCCGAAGAAGATGGTGATCGTTTTATCGAGATCTGGAATCTCGTGTTCATGCAAAATGAAAAGTTTGCTGACGGCTCTATGGTCGATCTTGACATGCAGTCCATCGACACGGGCATGGGCTTGGAGCGTATTTCAGCGCTTTTGCAAGGCAGCCACGACAATTACGACACCGACATGATGAAGGCTTTGATTGAAGCCTCTGCACACGCAACAAATTCAGATCCCTTTGGCGATCAAAACGTGCATCACCGCGTGATCGCAGATCACCTGCGATCGACGTCTTTCTTGATTGCCGATGGTGTGATGCCATCCAATGAAGGCCGCGGCTATGTGTTGCGTCGCATTATGCGCCGCGCCATGCGTCATGCGCATTTGTTGGGTGCCAAAGATCCCGTGATGCACCAATTGGTACCCGCTTTGGTCAAACAAATGGGCGAGGCCTACCCAGAGTTGCGCCACGGTCAATCCATGATCGAAGAAACGCTGAAACTGGAAGAAACCCGTTTCAAAACAACGCTTGATCGCGGTTTGCGCTTGTTGGACGACGAACTTGGTGGCTTGCCTGAGGGTACGAAGTTGCCTGGTGCCTCTGCATTTAAACTTTACGACACTTATGGTTTCCCGCTCGATTTGACCCAAGATGCGTTACGCGAAAAGGGGCTCGAGGTCGACACCGATGGATTTGATGCTGCCATGGCCGAGCAAAAAGCCAAAGCCCGCGCGGCATGGTCTGGATCTGGTGCCACGGCTGACGCCACCATTTGGTTCGAGATCGCCGAAGAACACGGCGTGACTGAGTTCTTAGGCTACGATACCGAAACCGCCGAAGGCCAAGTTCTGGCGCTTATCGCGGAGTCTGCGACAACACTTTCCGCCAATACGGGTGACGAAGTTTGCATCGTTGTGAATCAAACGCCGTTTTACGGCGAAAGCGGTGGGCAAGTGGGCGACAGCGGCGTGATCCGTACCCCTACGGGCTCTGCTGAAGTCACAGACACCAAAAAGGTCGCTGGCGTCTTTATTCATATGGCCAAGGTGACTGACGGCACGATCGAGGCAGGCGAGAACGCGGTTTTGACCGTTGATCATGCCCGTCGCGCGTCTATTCGTGCCAATCACTCTGCCACGCACTTGCTGCATGAAGCTTTGCGGGTTGCCTTGGGCGATCACGTGGCGCAGCGCGGGTCCTTGAATGCCCCAGATCGTTTGCGCTTCGATTTCTCGCACAACAAAGGTCTGACACCCGAAGAGCTGGCTAAAGTCGAACAAGACGTCAACGCCTTCATCCGTCAAAACACACCTGTCGAGACCCGCATCATGACGCCAGACGACGCACGCGCCATCGGTGCACAAGCACAGTTTGGCGAGAAATACGGTGACGAAGTGCGCGTTGTGTCCATGGGCATGGCCGACACCGGCAAGGGCCACGATGGCAAGACATATTCGCTTGAGCTTTGTGGCGGCACCCATGTGACGCGCACGGGCGATATCGGTGCTTGTGTGGTGCTTGGGGATCAAGCGTCCTCTGCTGGTGTGCGCCGTATCGAAGCGCTTACAGGGCAGGCGGCCTTGGATCACTTGGCGTTTGAGGCAGACCGCGGCGTGCAGATTGCGGCGTTGCTGAAAACACCCATCGCGGGCGTTGTGGATCGCGTGAAAGCCTTGTCTGAGGAGCGCAAGCGCCTTGAACAAGAGGTCGCGAACCTGAAAAAAGAACTGGCTATGTCTGGTGATGGTGCGGCGGAAGTCGTTGAAATCAATGGCGTTAAGTTCATCGCGCAGGTTCTATCTGGCGTGAGCGGCAAGGATCTGCGCGGTTTGATTGATGCGCATAAAGACAACCTTGGTTCTGGCGCTGTTCTGTTGATTTCAGACGATGATGGCAAAGTGGCTGTGGCCACCGGCGTGACAGATGATCTGACAGGAGCTTTGTCTGCGGTCGATCTGTTGAAGGCGGCTGTCGTCGAACTTGGCGGCCAAGGCGGAGGTGGTCGTCCAAGCATGGCGCAGGGCGGCGGTAAAGATATTTCAGGCGCGGATGCAGCTATCGCAGCCGCCACAAAAGTTTTGGAGGGCTAAACGATGGGCGCACTTTGGATTGCAAATGTAACGGTCACGGATGAAGAGGCGTATGGGAAATACGCTGCACTCGCAGGTCCTGCAATTGCCAAACACGGCGGTGAATTCATCGCACGTGCAGCGCGTTTTGTGCAGCTTGAGGGCAGAGAGCGCGCCCGCAATGTTGTCGCAAAGTTCCCTGACGTGGACACGGCCGTGGCTTGCTATCATTCACCAGAGTATCAAGAAGCACTCAATTTCGCGCGCGGCGCGTCTGAGCGCGAGTTGATGGTGATCGAAACGTCTGAATAGATTTTAAAAGCGGGCAGGGACCATCTGCCCGCTTTTTACTTTGCCTGTGGCCTAATTCATGGAACTCTGTTGTGGATCATGCGGTCCAAAACGGGAGCGACATATGAATTTAGGCACTTTTTCCGTCAGTTTGAGCGTGAAAGATCTTGAGGTGTCCAAGGCGTTTTACGAAACGTTGGGGGTCACGCAGTTTGGCGGCGATCCCGACCATGGCTATGTCGTCATGAAAAACGGAGCGCATTTGATTGGTCTTTACCATGGCATGTTTGACGGCAATATGCTGACGTTTAACCCTGGTTGGGATCAGTCCGCACAACCCGTTGACGGTTTTGACGATATACGTGACATCGAGGCCAAGTTGGTCGCTGGTGGTATCGAAATCGCTACCCCCTGTGTTGATGGCGATGGTGCGGCACATTGTATTTTTTCCGATCCAGATGGCAACGTGGTTATGCTTGATCAACACGTTCCTCGTCTGCAAGGCAGCAAAACATGATCATTCATTCTGTTTATTGCGCGATACGCGCTGGAACCCAAAACAGTGAGATTGACTCGGTGTTTACCCAGTTAAGCGCGCTCGTGCCTATTTGCGATGGGCTTTTGTCGTTTCAGGCAGGTCCGAATATCGACTTGGAACAAAAATCGCAAAAGTTCACCCATGGCTTTGTCATGACTTTTGACAGTCAAACGGCGCTGGAAGCCTATGCCATACATCGTGCACATAAGGCGGCGGGCGGGGCGTTGGTGGCGATTTGTGACGGCGGCGGTGACGGGATCATGGTGTTCGACCTCGTGGTCTAGAACAAGATTTTATCGACTAAAACGCAAAACGCCCACTGTTTTCAGCGGGCGTTTTGTTATTATTTAGAATGGCTTATTTGCCAGATTTGCCCTGACGCTTACGATCCACTGGATCGAGGAAGCGTTTGCGCAGACGGATCGCGTTTGGCGTAACTTCAACCAGTTCGTCGTCATCGATGTAGGCAATCGCTTGCTCGAGGGACAATTTCACTGGCGTGGTCAGTTTTACCGCTTCATCTGTACCAGAAGCACGAACGTTGGTGAGCTGCTTGCCTTTAAGCGGGTTCACTTCGAGATCGTTTTCACGTGAGTGCTGACCAATGATCATGCCTTGGTACACGTCTTCTTGTGGGCTGATAAAGAAGAAACCACGGTCTTCCAATTTCCACATAGCGTAGGAAACGGCTTTACCAGCATCCATAGAGATCAAAACACCAGCGCGACGGCCTGGGATGTGACCTTTGTGTGGGGCCCATTCAAGAAACACACGGTTGAGAACACCGGTGCCGCGTGTATCTGTCAAGAACTCGCCGTGGTAGCCGATGAGGCCACGTGACGGCACGTTCGCGATAATACGTGTTTTGCCGTTTTGTTGACGCATCTCGGCCAAATCGCCTTTGCGTGCACCTGTGAGTTTTTCAATCACAGCACCGGAGTATTCGTCATCCACGTCAATGGTGACTTCCTCGATCGGCTCCATTTTGACGCCATCGATATTGCGGATCAAAACCTGTGGACGCGAGATGGAAAGCTCAAAGCCTTCGCGACGCATGTTTTCGATCAAAACACCCATTTGAAGCTCGCCACGACCGGCAACTTCGAAGGAGTCTCCGCCTTCAGAGTCAGTGACTTTGATCGCCACGTTCACTTCGGCTTCTTTCATCAAGCGGTCACGAATGATACGCGACTGAACTTTTTTACCATCGCGGCCAGCCAGAGGGCTGTCGTTGATGCCAAAGGTGACAGTGATGGTTGGCGGATCGATAGGCTGTGCTTCAAGCGGTGTTTCGATTTCCAAAGCACAAAGCGTGTCAGACACTGTCGCCTTGCTCATGCCAGCAACAGAAACGATATCGCCTGCAACAGCTTCATCAATGTCTTGCATGCCAAGGCCACGGAAGGCTTGGATTTTCTTGATTTGGAATTGCTCGATTTTTTGACCATTGCGTGTCAAGGCTTGAACAGTCGCGCCGGTTTTCAGCGTACCTGTTTCAACACGGCCCGTAAGAATACGACCAAGGAAGGGATCGGCACCCAAAGTTGTGGCGAGCATAGAGAAAGCTTCGTCACGCTGTTTCAACTGCTTAGGGGCAGGGACGTGGTTGATGACAAGATCAAACAGAGCGCCCAAATCTTTGCGTGGACCGTCGAGTTCATTGTCGCACCAGCCAGAACGGCCAGAAGCGTACAAGTGTGGGAAATCGAGTTGATCGTCGCTTGCGTCCAAAGATCCGAAGAGATCGAAACATTCGTCCAAGGCGCGGTCAGGTTCGGCGTCTGGTTTGTCGACTTTGTTCAATACAACGATTGGGCGCAGACCCAAAGCAAGAGCTTTAGATGTCACAAATTTGGTTTGTGGCATTGGACCTTCGGCGGCATCAACGAGCAACACAACACCATCCACCATGGACAAAATGCGTTCCACTTCGCCACCAAAGTCAGCGTGACCTGGTGTGTCGATGATGTTGATCCGATGACCTTTCCACTCGACAGAGGTCGCTTTGGCAAGGATGGTGATCCCGCGCTCGCGCTCAAGGTCGTTGCTGTCCATAGCGCGCTCAGTTGTCGCTTGGTTTGTGCGGTAAGTGCCGGACTGTTTGAGCAGTTCGTCAACGAGTGTGGTTTTGCCGTGGTCAACGTGGGCAATGATAGCGATGTTGCGAAGATCCATGCTTGGTCTTTCTCTTAATCCATGTGGTTGCGCGTCGCATAGCCTGAGTACCGTCAAAAGGCCAGCCTGAATTGACGCGAATGGAATGAAACTGCCCATTGTGTGATTGCTTTTCGCGTTGAGGTGGGAGAGATTGCCCGAAATTTCAACGGAAAGCAGTGATTGATGGATACGAGTGATAGGTTTCAAGTGCAGTTCAAAGGTGATGCGCAGACCTATTTCGGCATCTGGATCGTTAATTTAATGTTGTCGATTGTCACCTTTGGCATCTATTCCGCTTGGGCTAAAGTGCGAACCAAGAAGTACTTTGCGCAAAACACTTCCATTGATGGGCGCAGGTTTGACTATCATGCCACGGGCAAGCAGATCTTAATCGGGCGCGCCATCGTTGTCGTGGCGCTTATTCTTTATTCCGTGCTTTCGGCCATTCCTGTCGTCGGGCTCATCTTGGCCCTTGGGTTCATTGGGATTGGTCCTTACTTGATCAATCGATCTTTAAAATTTAACGCGCGGATGACATCTTTTTCTGGGCTTCGCTTTGGATTCGACGGCACATTCGGCCATGCTCTCAAGGTGTTTTTGCTTTACCCGTTTTTGTGTATCTTTACGCTTTATCTTGCGTGGCCGTTTGTGGCGCGTGCCCAACAACGGTATTACGTAAAAAACCATCGTTATGGCACGGCGCAGTTTGATTTTGAAAGCCGCGTTGGACCGTTTTACAAAGCACTGGTCTTTGCGGTTCTTTGGGGCGTTGGCATTACAATTGCGATCACGGTGGCTTTCTTTGGACCCGCCTTGGCTTCGGGGCAGTTGTTCGGCGCAGATTCAATTTGGATGACATCGAAATTGATGCAGATTGTACCTGTCCTCATTATTATCGTTGCCGTTCTGCCTGCCGGCTTTATCTATCGCGCCTATATCCGCAACGCTGTTTATGCTGCGGCAAGTGTTCAAGGCGGGCATGAGTTCACTTCTACAGTCAAACCCTTGGCCTTGGTCGGTATCGCGATCACCAATGCTTTGGCGGTCATGGTGTCCTTTGGGCTGATGTTGCCATGGACCCATGTGCGTATGTCGCGTTATCTTGCGCGCAACACCTATATTACTGTCAAAGGCACTTTGGACACCTTTGTCGGTGTACAAGAAAAGCAAGTCGGCGCCTTTGGCGATGCCTTCACGGATTTGGAAGGAATAGACGTTGACTTCGCCCTCTGACTATTATGGTCAAACATCATCGGGCGAGGTCGCAGGCCATGCCTATGCCGCGCAAAGCTCGACGCGCGTCGATGCGCGCTTGGTGCGTGATGCCAAGGGGCTGCGCCTTTTGGCGGGCAATGGTGACGTCCTCTATGCGGGGCCACCTACGACCCGAGAACGTGTCTCTGGCGGGCCTGTATTGATGCACTTTGGTGGCGATCTCAACTGGTCGACGCAACACACTGTGCGAACTTCTCTGCTGGCGTCTGATATTGCAAGGTCTTGCGAGGC